>JAPPAJ010000322.1 GCA_026705565.1 Caldilineaceae bacterium
CTGTTCGACGAGGTGGTGTGGGCGGCCGACGAGGAGGGGCTGCTGTCGGACGAGCACTTCAGTGTGGACGGGACCTTGATCGAGGCCGCCGCCCGATTCCATCCTCCGGAAGATCCAGCGATTATGTACTTATATTTCCGGGATACAACACTACAATCTGGTGCGCCTGGCCAAGCTCCTGGACGAACCGGAGGCGGCCGCCGGGCCGTCCGGATGAACCCACAACGGTTCTGCGCGCCCACCAGGGATGCCAGGGGGTTTGCGGGGCCCCCGAAACCCGCACCTTGGGACCGCAACGGCGCTTCCAGGGCCCTTCGGACTGCCTACACTTCGCTTCCGCACGCCTTTGGCGTTGCCGAGGGCATCCCAAACCTATTCTTCAGCAGCCTGCTATAATATGCAGTTCGCTGCCCAAATGCATTAGAGTCCTTGGTCCGATGACAACCTTAGAAAGTCTCGCTCAGGCAATTGACAACGCTTCAGATGCAGGCGACGAGAAGCAACTCCGTCAACTGAGCTTGGAGTGTGAGCAGCGAATAGAAACCGCTGAAGGCGAAGATCGTGTCCATCTTCTTTACTATCGAGCCAATACTTATGCGGGAATCATATCGTCCAGGCAGCATGACGACTCATACAAGTGGGACTGGGAGCAGCTTGATGGCGTTCAAAACATACTGCTACTCCGGCGCGCGATCAAGGAACCAGCCTTTAAGTCTGTTAATCCGGTTTATCAATGCCAGATACGCACAAACCTCGCCAGCCGTCTAAATGATCTCGGACGGCCATTGGCAGCCAATGAACAGTGGCTTGAGACACTTGCCACCATACCCCGCTTTGCCAAAGCCCTCGCAGGCCGGGCAAAAGCGATTTCCTTTTACACAAGTTTTCTTTACGACACGGGGCATCAGGCCTGTCTTTTGGATGCCGCCAAGTCAATGTTCGATGATGCACTTCAAGATGGAATATGGGAAAGCGGCGACCGCGCCACCTACGAATCAGACCTAACCAAAGAACGCGAGCAGATCGAGGCGTATCTCATCCAGGTTGCTTATGATGGAAGCTTTGACCTAAACCAGTGGTCTCTGGGGAGATCCAAAGCAGAGCGTAGCTATCGGCATTGGTGCCTAAGCCAGCGTCTGTTTATCAATCCACTCAATGATATTTATACGGAAAGTATCGCCGCCACAGATGTACTGCATCTGCCGGACCACACCTACGAGATCGCTGAAACGCCGCGGTTCCCAGCGTATTTCAACCTATTGAAGCAGGAGTATGTCAGCGCCCGATACCGACTCTATCGGGCAACTCATGAAGACGATCCGGGATTCCTTATGCGCGATGTTCGCATGCTTGACAGCGGCGAAAATCAAGTCTTGGGCCACTATGTTGAAGAACTTCGATCAGCGTTTGGTTCTGCCTATGCCATATTCGACAAAATTGGGCTGTTTCTGAACGACTATTATCGGATCGGACTTGATCCAAAGAAGGTTTCCTTTCGGAGAGTTTGGTTTGAGAAGAAGGATCAGCTTCGTCCGATTTTCCGAGATCACCCCAATTGGTCTTTACGAGGACTGTACTTCCTGTCAAAGGACTTATTCGATGAGTCCTTCAGTGACGTCGCTGAACCAGATGCGAACGACCTGGCACAGCTTCGGCACCAGCTCGAACATCGTTTTGTCAGCTTTCAACAGATCCAAAATGGAGCAAATACAGAAACACACCGGCTAATGCAAATTGATGACTTTGAGAAAAAAACTCTACGTCTCTTAAGGATGGTCCGAGAAGCGCTGATCTACTTATCACTTGCCATGCATCGTGAAGAATTCTTACGGAAGCAGGAGACGAAGGATAAAGGCGGAATTACTGGAGTTTTCGCGCCTTGGCCGATAGAGGCATTCCGGAGACTTTAGACGAAACTTCCTTCTCAAAAAACAGACCATTGGTGTCGTCCATACTAGTAGGCTGCTGAAGAATAGGTTTGGGATGCCCTCGGCCACCACGCGGGTGCGCGCATCTTTGCGCCAGTCGGCGCAGCCGCGTTCTGCGCTAACCGCGGACCTGGACCGTGACCACCCTCTCGGAAGCCCTGGCCGCCGAGGAGGACATCCTCCTCAAGCCGCGCACTGTGCGCTTCTACCTGAAGCGGATGGGGCCCAGTGGCGACGCACGCACGCCACCGTGCGCCACCTAGGCCATTCCCGTGCTAACCCTTGACCCCGTAGGTCACGATGCCCTGAATGAAGTACTTCTGCGCAAAGAAGAAGAGCAGCAGCACCGGCAGCATCACGAACAGGGACGCCGCCATCAAGAGGTTCCACCGTTGGATGCCGTAGCCGCCGTATCCTTGGAGGATCCGCAGGCCTAGGGACAGCGTGTAGTTGGAGACGCTGTTTAGGTAAATCAGCGGGCCGATGAAATCGTTCCAGTGCGCCAGGAACGAGAAAATGGCCGCGGTGGCCAGAGCTGGACCCGATAGGGGCAGGATAATGCGGGCGTAGAGCCACAGGGTGCCGCAGCCATCGATTCTGGCGGCATCGTCCAGTTCCAGCGGGATGGTCATCATGAATTGGCGAAACAGGAAGATGTAGAAGGCTCCTCCGCCCAGATAGAAGGGAACAATCAGGGGCAGGAACGAGTCAATCCAGCCCAGGACCTTCATCAGCACGAACACCGGCACCAGCGTCACCTGGTAGGGCAGCATCATGGTGGCCAGCACGACCAGAAACAGATAGTCCCGGCCCCACCAGCGGAGGCGGGCAAAGCTGAATCCCACCAGACTGGCCGACAGCAACTGGCCAAACACGGCCGTTGCCGTGATTACGATCGTGTTCTTGAAGAAGATGCCGAACGGAGCGTAGTCCTGTGTGAATGCCTCGACGAAATTGCCCCACAGTACCGGCTGCGGTATCCACTCCGGGGGAAACTTCATGACATCCCCAGCCTCCTTTAACGCCGTGGAAACCATCCACACAAACGGCACAAGGAAAAGGAAGGCGCCCAGGGACAACACCATGTACAGGCTTGTCCGGGCCAACAACCGGCCCGCCCTGATCCTGAAGTCCACCTGATGCCTGGCGGCTGTACCGACCCCTGTGACCATGCCGGGCTACCTGCCTTTGATCTCGCCCTCGTAGAAGACCCACAGGGACGAGGAACGAATGACAAAGAGGGTCGCGATCAGGATGTACGCAAAGAGGACCCAGGCCAAAGCAGAGGCATAGCCCATCTTCAGCCATTGAAACGCATTGTTGTACAGGTGCAGCATGAAGAAATGGGTTGACTGCTTGGGCCCGCCGGCGGTCATGATGAAAGCCTGCGTGAAGGTCTGCAGCGCCGCAATCAGCCCGATGATCAGGTTGAACAGGATCACGGGCGAGACCATGGGCACCGTGACGTGCCAGAAGCGCTGCACGGCATTGGAGCCGTCGATTTCGGCCGCCTCGTACAGGGCCTGGGGCACGCCCTGCAGCCCGGCGATGAAGATGACCATGCTGCCGCCCACGCCCCACAAGCTCATGATGATCAGGGCCGGCAGGGCCCAGGTGGGGCTGAGCAGCCAGCTGGGGCCATCTATGCCCACCAGACCGAGCAGCCAATTGGCCAGGCCGAAGTCCGAATTGAAGATCCATTGCCACAGCAGGGCCACGGCCACCCCGGACACCACCGAGGGCAAAAAGTAAACCGTGCGCCACAGGGCGATGTAGCGAATCTTCTGGTTGAGCATCAAGGCCATCAGGAACCCCATTACCAGGTGCAAGGGGACCGCCACGATGGCGTACAGAGTCGTGACGCGTAACGAGTTGAAGAAGAACTTGTCCTCCTGCAACATGAATCGGTAGTTGTCCAGCCCCACCCAAACCGGCGGCCGGATCAACGGATACTCCGTCAGACTGTAGTAAATGGACCAGATCATGGGGCCCAGCGTGAAGACCAGGAATCCCAGGATCCAGGGAGAGGCGCACAGCCATCCGGCGGCATGCGGCCGGATTCGACGCCACAACTTGCCCTTGTGCATACGCGTCAAGTTTCGGGCAGTACGGGCCTCATCGCCCGGTTCCCGGTTCGTCTACCCGGGTGCCATCGGAGCAGTTTGAGGCGGGTCTGGCAGGCAAACAGGCCCATGCTGCCTGCGGTCGCAGGGAGCGCCCGGCCAAGCCGGCCGCACGCGTTCCCCGCGACCTTGTTTCATCATGACAAACAACCGGGACGGGGGCTCAGAACAGGGAGTTGACGCTCTCCGCCATGTTGGCGAGCCCTTCCTCCACGCTCACGCGTCCCTCGAAGATCTCGGTTTGCCACTCGGTTGTGGGCTGCATCATCTCGCCCCACGTGACCACGTCGTGGGTGGGCAGGGCCGTAGTCCACTCCTGCATCTCGAAAGCGGCCCCGCGGTTGGCCGGCCCCAGTGCCGGGTCGTAGTACAGCTCCGCCGAGTCGTGGCGTACCGGAGCCAGCACATTGGCGCGGGCCAGCTTGTCCTGCGAGTCCTTGGACAGCAGGTGCGTCATCAGGTTCCAGGAAGGACCCTCGGCCGGGGTGTTGTTGTTGATGACGACCCCGACGATGTTGGTGGTCCCGCCGCGTTCGCCCGTCTGCGGGGAGAACGGCAAGAGGGTGATGTTGTAGGTGAAGTCCTTCAACTGCTCGTTGAGGAAGGACATTTCCCAGTTGCCCGATGGATACAGGGCAATCCTGCCGGTCTGGAACAGGCTGTTGGCCCTTTCGGCCTGCAGGGCTTCCGGACTGGGGGAGATGCCGTCCTCGCGCCGCAGGTTCACCAAGTAGTTCCAGGCCTCGATGGATTCGGGGGAATCGATGATGCATTCCGAATTGTCGTCGTTCAGGAAGTCCCCGCCGTTCGCGCGCACGAAGTTCAGCCAGCCCGTTTCGATGCCGGCCGTGGAGTAGAGGCCCCACATCCCGACATTGTCGCCGTCCTGTTCATGCAGGGCCAGGCCGTATTCGCGGAAGCGGTTCCAGTCCATTTCATCTTCGATGTCCGCCGGCAGCGCCAAGCCCTTGCTGTCGATGTAGTCCTCGTTGTAGTAGAGGACGATGGACGTGTACATGTAGGGCATGCCGAACTGCTGGCCCTTGTAGTTGTAGAAATCAACGGCTCCCTGCCAGGAGTTGGCGATATTGTCCTGCATGGCGTCGTCGGCGGCTGCCAGTTCGGTCATGTCGTACAGCACGCCCCGGTGCGCCCAGGACCAGTAGTTGACATTGTTCATGAAGAACAGATCGGGACCGGCACCCCCGGCGATCGATGTCTGGACCTTGGTCCAGTAGTCCGACGGGGCTTCCACGGAGACCGTGACGTTGGGATGCGCCTCCATGAAGGTATCGCCCATCTCGATCAGGGAAGGCACGGGGCTGGGCCACCAAACCCACACACTCAGTTCGGCGGACTCGGCGGCACCGTCGCCCGTTCCGGC
This sequence comes from Caldilineaceae bacterium, assembly GCA_026705565.1. GTDB lineage: Bacteria > Chloroflexota > Anaerolineae > Caldilineales > Caldilineaceae > Bin34. The sequence continues at coordinate 5,436 of JAPPAJ010000322.1, forward strand.
CGTCGGCATCTCGCACGCGGCCAGGATTCCGAGCGCACCCAAGCCGACGCCGGTTCTGAGGAAATCACGACGCGACAGAGAAGACTTCATGATGTTCGCCTCCAGTTTGAAACGCCTTACTGGCTGAATTAAAGTGACCGTAGCAGTATTGCGCCTTGCTGTCAATTGAAGAAATTGGAGGGACCTGTTTTAGGTTGTCGGAAATAGAAGGATTAATGTTATGAATTTTATCACGTGGAATCGGATGTTTTGTTTGATGTTTCGGTCTGCCCATACGCGATGCGCCGTCGCCCGGAGTTTTTCGTTTGGCAAACCAACTTCGGGCGGTGCCTCCACTTGCCACCCGGGGGCAATCCAGTCGGCGGGATTACGGCACCCGGACAGTTCCAGCCCTGCAGGCCTTTCGGGCAGACTTGGACACCCGACCCTACTCGCCCTCGGCCTTCCTGAAGGCTTCTTGCCCCACCGTTTCCACGTAACCGAGTTCGGAGCTCCGTCAGCCCCTGGCAGAAGTTCGACCGGGATGGCCAAAGTTCCCAACAGTATTCGGTACCGGAAAAGATCGGTTCCGTGCACGGCTGGACCAGCCTGACACCATGTGTCACCAGCCCACAAAGAGCGCGTTTGTGCTGATTCAGAGGGATTCGCCGCTGGGGATACAATCGACATGCATTCGATTCACCCGTGCCCTTGCCGACGCGGGTGGAACCATCCCGGACACTTAAGCGGAGTACCACCATGAACGCCAGACAGTTAAGCCGACGAAAGTTCTTGATGTGGTCCGGTGCGATCGGCAGTGCGACGCTGCTGGCAGCCTGCACCCCACCCGCAGCGGAAGTTGGCCAACCGGCCGCGGCTGAGGGTGATGGGGCGGATGCACCCGCAGCAGAGCCTGTCACGATAGTCGCCAAAGCCTGGCCCGGGAGTCCCTTTGAAACCGAATCAATTCTGGCTGCCATCGACGAATTCGGGGAGGCGTATCCCCACTACACCATCGACTGGCAAACCGAACCACAGGCCTATGGGCAGAAGGTGTTGACGCAGATTGCCGCGGGCACGCCCCCGGATACGATGTACGCGGGTTCGGGCGATTTCTTCAGCTGGGTCATCCAGGGCGTTCTGCTGGACATCACCCCGTACGTCATGGACCACGCCGGATTCAGCAATCCCGAATACTGGACCCATTACGAAGAGGAACTCAAACGTTGCACGTGGGAAGGCCAATGGTACGGCCTCGGTTCCTGCTGGGTTTGTCCCCATCTGTATACCAATTTGGATGTGTTTGAAGCTGCCGGGATCGATCCGCCAAGCAACAATCCCGAAGAGGCTTGGACTTGGGATGAGTTCTTGACGGTAGCCAAGGCCTTGACCCTTGACTCGAACGGCCGGCATCCGGACGACGCCGGTTTCGACGCCGACAACATCGAGCAACACGGGGTCCAGTGGCCCACCTGGTTCATTCCGCTGCACGCGGCCATCGGCTCCAATGGCGGGCGGTACACGGCACCGGCGCCCGATGGCAGCTTCCAGTTCGATTCCCCCGAAACCATGCAGGCAGTCCAGATGGTGGCGGATTTGGTCAATGTCCACCATGTGGCCCCGCACGGTGCCTTCTTCTCTGAGATCGGCATGAACAACCTGGAGGCCTTGGGTTCCGGCAGGCTAGCCATGATCGCGGACGGTTCCTGGAACCTGCTGCGCATCCAGCCCCTGGAGTTCAACTATGGCACCGGCGTGCTGCCGTACATGCAAACCCGGTACACGGACATCCAGGCCCACAACCAGGTCATGGCGGCGGGAGGCAAGCAACCCGATGCCACTTGGGAGTTTGTGGCCTTCCTGTCCGGCGACTTCTATCAGAAGACCATGTGCCAAGGCGGACTGTGGTTGCCGACCCACACCAGCCTGGCCACGCCGGAGGGGGTTGCCTCCTGGCTCAACGCCGATGTCCATCCCGAAGGCTACGAAATGATTGCCCTCGACTATGTCAACCAGTATGGACACACGATGTACATGGGGCCGGGGTTCTGGGAAGCCAACGGCATTGTCTCCAGTGCCCTGGACACCGTCTGGATTGGCGAGGCCCAGGCCGTCGATGCCCTGCCCGCGGCAGTGGAGGAAGCGAACCAGGTGATCGAAGACTGGCGCAACCGGTCGTAGGACCCGGTGGCCCGGGCCCACCCATCGGAACCCACGGCATTCGCAGCGTTGCCGGTCCATGATGCTCAAGGCCGGCGGATCGCGTCGGGCAGGCCCAGGCCATTCCTTTAACCGGCGGGAGGCCTTGTGGGGGTTCGTTTTCGTTTCCCCCATACTGCTCGGCACGGTTCTCTGGTTCATTGTGCCCATGCTCGCGGCGGTGTACATCAGCCTGACGGACTGGACACTGCTGCGCCCACCGACTTTGGTCGGCCTTGACAACTTCATCTCGCTGTTTCGGGACCGGCTCGTCGGACAGTCCCTGAAGGTCACCGTGATTTTCACAGTGGCTGCGGTGCCCCTGAACCTGCTCGTCGCCTTTGCCACGGCCCTGCTGCTGAACTTCAGCCGCTCCCGGACGATGTATGTCATCCGCGTCCTGTACTACCTGCCCGCCCTGGTGCCGCCCGTGGCCAATGCCGTGCTCTGGTCCTGGCTGCTCAATTCCGAGTATGGGCTGATCAACTGGCTGCTTCGCACGATGGGCCTGCCCAAGGTCCTCTGGCTGCAGGATCCGGACATCGCGTTGTCGGCGCTGATAGTAATGTCCCTGTGGGGCTTCGGCGCCACCATGATCATCTTCCTGGCCGGGCTGCAGGGCATTCCGCCGGAACTCTACGAGGCGGCCAAGATCGACGGTGCCGGTTCGCGACACCGGCTGTTCCGCATCACGATTCCCCTAATGACCCCGGTCATCTTCTTCAACTTCGTGATCAACATGATCGCCTCGTTTCAGGTGTTCACCGCCGGGTATCTCATCACTGCCGGCGGCCCCAACAACTCCACCCTCTTCTACGTGCTGCACCTCTACCGCAACGCCTTCGAGTACCTCAAAATGGGTTATGCCTCCGCCATGGCCTGGGTGCTGTTCTTCATCATTCTGGCCCTGACCCTCGTGGTCTTCCGCTACTTCGGGCGGGACGTGTACTACCTGGGTTCGTGAGAGAGTAGCCATGGGGACCCGCACGATGCCCGCCGACGCCTCCCTGCGCCGCCAGGCCCAGATCCACCGCGTCTGGCTGTATGCCGTCCTCGTGCTGGGTGCCGTCATGCTGACCACTCCCTTCCTGTGGATGACCACGAGTTCCCTGAAGGACGAGGCCCATATCTGGCTCTACCCGCCCCAGTGGATCCCGAATCCCCTGCATTGGCAGAACTACACGCGCGCGATGCAGGAGCATCCCTTTCATCTGTTCTTCCGCAACACCCTCATCCTGGTCGTCGTGGGCGAGATCGCCACCGTGGGCAGCGCGTCCATCTGCGGGTACGGGTTCGCCAAATTCCGTTTTCCGGGACGCGAGCTGCTGTTCGGTTTCGCCCTGGCGACACTCATGCTGCCGCAGATAGTGCTGCTGATCCCGCAATTCATCATCTTCCGCTATCTGGGCTGGATTGACACCTATTGGCCGCTGCTGGTCCCGCTCTTCTTCGGCGGGAACGCCTTCTTCGTCTTCCTCTTCCGGCAGTTCTTTCGCACCATTCCCGACGAACTGTGCGAAGCCGCCAAGATGGACGGCTGCTCCGAACTGGGCATTTACGGGCGTATCGTCCTGCCCCTGTCCAAACCGGTGCTGACCACGGCGGTCATCTTCACCTTCGTGGGCACGTGGAACGACTTCATGGGACCGCTGATCTACATCAACACGCCCGCCAAGAAAACACTGGCGCTGGGCCTGGCCCATTTCAAGGGATACTACGGTACCCAGTGGCATCTGCTGATGGCAGCGTCGGTGGTGGTCACGGTCCCCGTCCTGATTGTGTTCTTCGCCGCCCAACGCTACTTTGTCCAGGGTATCGCCTTCAGCGGTCTCAAGGGCTGATACCGCCTTCCGACCGGCTGGTCCGGATCCGAGGAATTCCCCAAAATCACGCGCCAAGTCGGAGTGGTGGTTGGAAGGGGTACCATCCATGTTCGACGGTAGGGTTCGGTCGCGCCTCGCATCCGCTGTGGGTATTCGCCGTTACCCGGGGCGATGGTCTGTCGCTGTCCAATCAAACAGGGCCGCCACCATCGTGTCCGGTTGGCCGATCAAGTCCGCGAACACCTCGGGTGCGCGCTCCGGTGGAGCCACATGGGAGATGAGCGGTTCGAGACACAGTTGTTGCTCGGCCATAAGCTGGAAGACGACCTCGATGTTGCGTTCGATCGAATGCTTGTGAAACGGACCCCGGTGCAGGGGGTAGCGCCATTCATGGGCCCCCAGCAGATTCACGGAGCCTCCGCGCCACAGATGCACCCGATTGAGCAGTGGCGTGACATCCGTGTCCAGACTGCGGCGGGGCGAACCCAAAAGGACCACGTTGCCCTCTCCCTGTGATCCTGTGAGCTGCAGGGCCTGGATTGCTCCTTCGGGGGTGCCCGATGCCTCAATCACCACATCCGGTTCCCGACCTGCCGTTGCCTCCAGAATGCGTGCCTTGACATCGGGGAGACCGGCATCGACGGGATCGGGCAGATCGCAGGCCTTGGCCAACCGCAGGCGCGACGGCTTCATGTCCACCCCCACGGTGTGGGCACCGGCGATCCGACACAGCTGGGCGGTCAGGATGCCGACCAGACCCAAGCCCACGACCACTACCTGATCCCCCAATTCCACCTGGCCCACGCGCAGTGCCGTCATGCCCACGGAAGCCATGCCCGCGAAGGGAACGTGCTGCTGCGGCACTTCCCGGGGAGCCTTGACGAACAGCCGTCGGGCCGGGGCATGGCTCCAGTGGGGCGTGTAGCTGAACCCGACGTCGCCGACCCGGATATTCCGGACATCGGAGCCGCAGGCCACCACCGTCCCGCACGCGCGGTTCCCGGTGTCGAAGGGATAGGCCACTTCCTGCAGACCGGTCAGCTTGGCGGTTTCGGTGCCGGTGCTCACAAGACTGAACCTTGTCCGCAGCAGCACTTCGTCAGGTGCCAGGGCGAATTCCATTGGTTCCGTGACCACCTGCACCCGGCCCGGCCCGGCAAACTGGATTTTGGTAACTTCCGTGGGCGTCATGGCTATTGGTCATGCTTGGCAACAGGTTGGGTCAAGGCTCCAGGCCGTGAATCCGGCTGAACCGGCTGCGAAGAAAGGCGTAGGCATCCTCCTGTCCGGACACCTGCAGGCCCATGCGCTGAAACAACGGCAGATAGCCCGCCGCGTGGTTTTCCTGATCCGACATGAGGAATTGGAGCAGACGCTCCCGCATGTCGAGGCGCAGATCGGAGGTGCCGGCTTCCTCGACCAGATTGTGCTGCTCGTAGGGATCGCAGGACAGATGAAACAGGGATTCCATGCCGTTGGTGAGGAACCACTTGTGGTCTCCGACCCGCACCATGAAGTTGAAACCTTGGCGGTTCCCAATCTCGGAGAACACGGCCTCGCGCATCGGCTCGCAGGCCGATGTGGCCAGGGGAAGCAGGGACTCCCGGCTTGGGGTCGAGTGGTCGTCCCTGCCCGCGGCGTGGAGCACGGTGGCGTACAGGTCCAGCCAGCTGACCGGAGCGGCACATGTCTGGTGCGGTCGGATCCGCTCCGGCCAGTGCATTAACAGGGGGATGCGCGCGGATTCCTCGTGGAAGTCGCCCTTGCCGTGTCGTCCGTGACTGCCCAGATACTCGCCGTGATCGGCGGCGAACAGCACCAGTGTGTTGGCCAGGTTGCCCCGTCGGTCCAGTGCCTGCAGCAGCGCGCCGACGCGATCGTCCAGGTGTGTGAGCTTCCCGAAATAGTTGGCCTGCATCCGCCGGATGTGGACGTGATCATGGCCTTGGCTGGTTGTGGCTGGTACGTTGGGGGCCAAGGTCATGGCCTCGGGGTCGTACATGTCGCTGTACGGTCGCGGGGCGTCAAAGGGCGTGTGGGGACCCGGAAAGCTGACACACAGAAACATGGGCTGCTCCCGGGTGCAGTCCTCGATGTACCGCTCCGCCTGCCGAGCCACATAGCCATCGATGTGCTCATCGGGGGCCAGGGGGGAAGGCCGCACGACATGATGGTCGCCCCCGACGAACCGCTCGGCAATGTCGTCGATGTAGGGTTGGAGCATCCCCCTCTCCACCAGGAACCGGGTGTACTCGTTGCGGAGATAGGGCCCCATGTACGGGGTGGGCAACTCCTGGGCCCAGTCCAGGCCCAGCGCGTCGTAGTAGTCCCCGTGGTCCCGATGATCTTCGCCCGCTTCCGGATTGAAGAGGTGGTATTTGCCGATCTTGGCCGTGGTGTAGCCCTGCTCCCTCAACGCGTGGAACAGCGTCACCCGGTCGGCCGGGAACTTGAGACCCGTGAAGTTGTTCCAGAAGCCGTGCCGGTGCGGAAACTGGCCGCTCACGAGGGAACAACGGGCAGGCATGCACACCGGAGAGGAGGCATAGGCATTGTCGAAGCGCACCCCTGCGCGCGCCAATCGGTCCAGATGGGGGGTGTGCACCGCGGCATCGCCGTAGCAGCCCATCATGCGCGGGTTCCACTGATCCGTGAGGATCAGGACTATATCGGGAGACGGGGAGGGACCGGGCATGGATGGCAAGTTCCGCAGGTGGTGAAGGGCCTCAGGCTGGAACGAACGCGCTTACCCCTTGGATCCCGTCAGTACCAAACCCTGCACCAGTTGCCGCTGCGCCACGACATAGAGCAGGATCGGAGGCAGCGACGACACGATGGACGCGGCCATCAGCAGATGGGTGGTGGGGTCCCCCGAGATGTCGGAACTGGCGGTCACGGCCAGGAAGCGGAGGCCGATGGAGACCGTGAGCTTTTCCGTGGACTGCAGGTAGATGAGCGGCTGCAGAAAATCCTCCCAGTCCGCCAGGAAGCCGAGGATCGTCAGCGCGATCAACGCGGAGCGGGACAGGGGCAGCAGAATCTGAAAGAAGATGCGCCAGTATCCCGCGCCGTCAATGCGCGCCGCGTCGTCCATCTCCTTGGGCAGGTTGCGAAAGAACTGCCGCAGCAGAAATATGGCGAAGGCGCTGCCTCCGAAATAGTTGGGCACGATCAGGGGCAGAAACGTGTCCACCCATTGCAGCTTGTAGAACAGCACGAAGCGGGGAATGAGGCTGACGTGGATGGGCAGCATCAGGGTTGACAGCATCAACAGAAACAGCACGTCCCGCCCGGGAAATCGGAACTTGGCGAAGCCGTAGGCCACCATCGAGGCTGTGAAAAGCTGGCCGGCCAGCGACAGCACGGCGATGAAGAGCGTATTCCACATGAAGCGGCCCAGGGGCACGATGGTCCAGATCTCGGCATAGTTGCGCCACAACACCGGGTCCGGAATCCACTCCGGCGGAAACAGCTCGAGTTGGTACGGGTTCTTCAGGGAGCCGGACAGGGCCCAGACAAACGGTATGACAAACAGAATCGATGCCCCGATGTAGACACCGTAGATGGCGAAGGTACGCAGCGCGCTGCGTACGACGGGAAGGGACGCGGACATGCCTGCGCGGGCGAGGTTCAATCCCCTCCGTAATGCACCCAGCGGTTGGACCCCTGGATCTGCAGATAGGTGAACACAAGCAGAAACGCCACCAGCACCCAGGCCAGGGCCGACGCATACCCCATCTGGAAGCTCTGAAACGCGCGTTCATAGAGATGCAGCACCAGGAAGTAGGTGGCATAGGCAGGCCCGCCATTGGTGCTGACGAACGCGGCCGTGAAGGCCTGGAAGGTGCCGATGATGGTCAGGACCAATACGAAGAATATGGCGGGCGTCAACAGGGGGATGGTGATGTGCAGTTGCTCGCGGAGCCAGGTGGCGCCATCCACCCGGGCTGCGTCGACCAGCGATTCCGGTATGTCCTGCAGGGCTGACAGGAAGATGATGGCGCTGGTCCCCCCAATGGAGCCCCAGACGCCCAGCATCACGAGCGATGGCACGGCCCAATCCGGATCGCCCAGCCAGGACGGTCCCTCAATCCCGACCTGGTCCAGCATGTAGTTCAACAGGCCGTAGTGGGGGTTGAGGACCCAGGTCCACACCAGAATGGCGGCCACGCCCGGGGTAATGGAAGGAATAAAGAACAGGGTGCGGTAGACCACCCGTCCCCGAATCGACTGATTGAGGATGATGGCGCAGATCAGGGCCCCCACGATGGTCGGCGGCACCCGCAGCACCACGTAGTAGACGGTGACTTGGATGGCCTTCCAAAACCGGGGATCGGTCGTGACCATGTATTGGTAGTTGTCCAGACCGATCCACCGCGCCGGGCGCAGCACGTTGTAGTCGGTGAAGGAGAAGTAGACGGAGGCCAGCATGGGTCCGAACTGAAACAGCAGGAAGCCCAGAATCCAAGGGGTGATGAAGAACAGACCCCACCGGGCTTCGTACCAACCCAGCACCCCCAGCCGGAAAGGGCGGGAGATGCGGGCGGCCAAGGATTCCCGTGTCGGTGTGTCGTGCATGGTGCGATGGGACATGGCCTCCGATCGCCGGTCGTTGACTCTCCGTGGCCAGGCAGGTTGATGCGCGCGGCTCCAGCCCCCGGGACCCTGCGGTCCCGGGGGCACCCGAACCGGTAACCTTCTCCTCGACCGGGGAGCCCTCCCCGGTTAGGCCGGTGGCATGTCGAGGATGTCCTGAATCTCCTTGTCCACGCTGTTGACGACGTCCGTCAGCGGTTCGGTGGCCAACCAGGCCGCTTCCATGCCCCGTTGCAGCGTGCTGAAGACATCGCTGGTGCGCCCATTGCCGGCAGTGGGGGCCGCCCGCGGCGGTTCATTGATCCACTGCCGCACGTAGAACTCGTACTGGTGACTGACCATGGCGTCCTCATGGAGCAGGGCCGCTTCCGTGGGCAGGGGAATGAAGCGGGCGTTCTGCACGCGCTTGATGCCTTCTTCCGTGGCCAAGGTGCCCTTCACCCATTCCCACGCGAGATCGTGATGGCTGGAGGCTGCGGAAATGGCGGAGATGTCGCCCACCAGGCCTCCGCGCGGCACATCGCCCATGTTGGGAATCAGGAAGGTGTCGAACTCGAAGTCCTGAACCATCTCGCGCAGGAACGATTCGCGGTAGCCGTTGTCGTTGGCCATCATGATTTTCTGTTCCGCGAAGGGCGGCTTCCAGTCCCGTATGTCCGTGGGCTGCGCCGTCGTCTTGTGTTCGTTGATCAGCGCATACAGCAGGTTCCAGAACTCCCAGGCTTCGTCCGAGTTGATCTGGGACTGCGTGCCGTCCTCGTTGAGCAGGTCGCCGCCCATGGAGCGGACACCGACCATGTATCCCTCGAAGTTGGCCCGCACCCAGGAGCCAAACACATCGTTGTCCGGGTCCGTGACCGTCTTGGCCACCTCGACATAATCGGCCCAGGACCAGCCGGGGTCGTCCAGCACAATGCCTTGGTCGTTCAAGGCGGTCTTGTTGTAGAAGAGGTATTGGGAACTGGGATGGGCTCCGAAGGGAATGCCGTATTGGATGCCATTGAAGTTGAAGGTTTCCACCGTGCCCGGGATGAAGGTGTCGATGTAGTCCTGGTACCCGTCCCGGTCAATCAAATCGTCCAGTGCCAGGATGATGTCATTGGCTGCCAGTTGCGTGAAGGCCGCGACGTTCACGACCCGGAACAGATCCGCAGGATCTCCGGCCGCGATGCCCGACAGCATTTTCTGGGGAATTTCGTTGCCGGGTGCCAGCGTGAACTCCACCATCGCGCCTTCGTTTTGAGGGCTGAAGATCGTGGCCGAATAGTTTTCGAAATACTCAACCAATGCCGTCTGAGCGACCCACAATGCCTGCAACACCACGGGTTCCGTTGCTTCGGCCTCCATGCCGGTGCCGGTATCCGGCAAGGTACAGGCTGCCAACAGGGCCCCGCCTGACAATGTAGCGGCGGCGCGCAAAAAACTTCTGCGAGAGAAGCGTACAGTGCCGTTCATGATGTGTCTCCTTGCCCTTTCGGGCGGACGGAATGAATCATGGTGCCACTTCTCGCGAGAGCCGTCAAACGTCCCAAATGCAGCGCGGGTTCTTTTGCCTTGGTACGGATATCCACCCGCTGTGGACGGGCCGGTTCCCTACGTCCCATAGGGCGCTTTTCACTGCGCGATATCAGATGCCGCAACGTCGATCGGGACATGCCCGCGCGATTTGTTGCCCAGTCGACGACATTTCAGGACGCCGCCAACCTGCAGGGCTCCCGCAGGCGGATCCCATCAATGTGCCGGTGGCAGTACCCGTCCCCTCTTGCATCGGGGTGAATGGCCTGCCACACCGGCTCAGGCTTCAAAACGTGTCCCAACCATAGGTGGAGGAGGATCCCTTACAATCCCCGCGGGTCTTGACCAAGTGACGCAGGAGACAGGGAGATGCAGGCACCAGGCAAGGCGAGGGTGGTTAGTCTGGGATTCCATCAGGATCCATGGGCCCGGGTCGTAAGACGGGTTGACGAGGAAGGCATGCGGGGAGCCGATCTGATAGTCCTGCCCGAAACCTGCAATGATCAGAGCAGGGATCAGCCGGAACCCCTGGAGGGACCTACGGTTTCCATCATGGCGGAACTGGCCCGACGGCACAACGTTTACATCGTCTGTCCCATTGATCGGCAACAGGACGGTTTTCGCCTGAATTCCGCCGTGTTGTTGGATCGTGGCGGCAATATTGCCTACGTCTACGACAAGGTCTACCCGTACTGGTCGGAATTCGATGCCAACCCGCCGGTCGATGTTATTGACTCCGTACCACAGGTTGTGGAAACCGACTTCGGCCGTCTGGGCATTGCGATTTGCTTTGACGTGAACTTCCCCGATGTGTGGCAGGCACTCGCGGAAGGCGGTGCGGATCTGGTCGTATGGCCCAGCGCCTATTCCGCGGGGCGCGCATTACAGGCCCACGCCTTGAATCACCACTACTACATCCTGACTTCCACGTTCACGCGCGACTGCATTGTGTACGACATCACGGGCGAGGAAATCCTCTACGAGAAGTCGGAGGGCCTGCATGTGACCCGCACGATACTGGATCTCGACCGCGGCATCTATCACGAGAATTTCAATATCGAGAAGAGGGATCAACTGCTGGCTGAGCACGGTGGAACCATCGAAATGGAGCAGTGGCTTGAGCGGGAACAGTGGTTTGTGCTGCGCAGCCTGGATCCTGTTGTCTCGGCGCGAACCCTGGCCCGGGAGTACGGACTGGAGGAGTTGCGGAACTACAAACTCCGCAGTTGCCGGCAGTTGCATGAGATGCGAGTGCCGGGACCTGAACCTGTGTTGAGTATGACCAGTCTAACGGTCTAGCGGAGCCGTCCCCAGGAACTCAAGTACAGTGAAGGCTTGCCCGGGCAGGGCAAGCCGCACTGGTGGGATTGCGTCATCCGCATTCCTGGATCAGGGCATCTGCAAGGTCGTCACGATGCCATGAGCGGTGCCAGGCGGGCAGAGTTCACATCAGTTCGTTGTGACCTGCCCAAACACTGTTGCGCGCGTTGTTGTCTGTTGGACGGTGCTGCCATTACTACCGACAACACCTCAAACTGCAACAAGCACTACTGTAGCAGGAGTGGAGGCCACAAAAACCTCAACGACGGAGCGCCAACCGTTCTGCCGCCAAGCGGTTCATGCTGACGCCTGCTTCGGCTGCATCCATCGCCAGGGCACGATGGGTCTCGGGGGGAACACGGAGGGTGAGGGTACCGCTGAATCGTCGTGTGGATAGCGGCTCCGGGATTGGCTCGCCATCCTCCTGCAAGCTGTTCACCGCGAACGCCACCACATCCCTGATGCCTGCAAAGGCCCCTTCAGGCGTGTCATCCAAGTGGCTGAGCAACCCGAACTCCGCACACAGGCCCACGTACATCTCATCTTCATTGGACCAGATGACGCGATAGGTATAACGGTCATGTCCGTTCATCGCAATTCACTCCTCCAAGTTGTCGATTGCCTTAAGCACCTGTCGTACCTGATAGGGCTTGGCCATGCCTCTCACAGGCTGGATGTTGACAAGGCGGCTCTCCTTGCCAAGGCACCTTATAGAACAAGTGGCTGCCTTTCACCCTCGGCTGCCCAAAGTAGTGGTCGCAGACCTTGCGGAGGTCATCAAACCGGACGTTCCTCGGGTTCCGTCTGATTTTCGCCAGTACTTTGTCCGTATGGGAGATGATAGCATTACTGCTACCATATTCCAAGAGAGGGTTGGGGTGGGCGGCATTCTGCCCCAGATTCCGCCGCTGGAAGGCATGTACTGCTCCCAGGCTTTTGAAGCAGGGCATCATCAACGGCGCGCGGAGGCCATCCCAACCGAACCATGTAGCCTAATCCGGTCCAGCTCGCTGGCAGGAGGGCGTCGTCCGTGTTGTTGGGTCAGAGCGGTCACAACACTCCCCCATGAGCGCTGAAATCTGTCAAGAAGGCGGCGGATCGGTTCAACGGACACCATGCGCCTCAAAGGGCGCCTTCTTGGCCGAGATTGGCCTGAACCATCCGGAGTGCAACCCGGCTTGGAATACTGCAAGTTCCAGGGAAACCAAGCATGAATGACAACAACCAACCACTCGAGGATGTCGCCACCAGACAGGGCCTGGTACGTCGTATTGCCGGAACATTCCAGCCTTACCGGGTCAGAGTCGGCCTTGTCGGCATCCTGATTCTGATCACCGCCGGGCTGGGGGTGGTGAACCCCGTATTGATTCGGTTTGTATTCGACTCGGCGCTTTTCCCACCCGAAGGGGAGCCCAATCTCTCATTGCTTTGGCTCGTCGCCGGCATCATGGCGGGCATCACGGTGCTGAACGGCGGTCTGGGTGTTGTGCAGACTCTCTTTACCAACCGGATAGGCCAGCAGGTCATGCGGGATCTGCGGGACAGGCTCTATACACATCTCCAGATGCTGCCCCTCAGCTTTTTCACGAACACCCGCACCGGTGAAATCCAGTCGCGCGTGGCCAATGACGTAGGCAGCATCCAGAACGTGGTCACCAGCACGGTGTCCAATGTCCTGTCCAACAGTGTCGTCTTTATCAGCACCCTGGTGGCCATGTTCATCCTGTCCTGGGAAATTGCACTGGTGGCCATCGCAACCGTGCCCGTCTTTGCCCTGCTTTCGAAGACGGTTGGGGCACGGCGGCGGGCGGTCTCGGCGGAAGCCCAGCAGACGGCAGCGGACATGACGGCCATCACCCAGGAAACGCTGTCCATCTCCGGCATCATGCTCGCCAAGCTCTTTGGACGCCAGGACCAGGAGATTGAACGCTTCCACCGGCAGAACCAGCGCCTGGCCGACCTGACCATTCGTCGCCAGATGACGGGGCAGGCCTTTTTCACCGTGATGCAAATTTTCTTCTCGCTGGCCCCTGTTCTGGTCTATGTGATAGCAGGATATCTCCTCAGGGGCGATGCTCCCTCAGGCATCACGTCGGGCACCATCGTGGCTTTTACCACGCTGCAGTCGCGTCTGTTTTTCCCCATAGGCAGCCTGCTCCAGGTATCCGTCGAGCTACAGTCGTCGTTGGCCTTGTTCGAGCGCATATTCGGCTATCTGGACATCAAGCCCGAGATCGTGGATGCGCCTGGCGCCTTGCCTCTCGACCGTCATGCCGTGAAGGGCCGGATTACCTTTGACCGGGTGCGATTGGAATATGAGGCTCGGGCCGAGGCGGATCACGGCAGCCAGGGTCGAGACTCGGGACAACGGTGGGCGCTGGACGACGTGAGCTTCCGGATTGAGCCCGGGCAGTTGGCGGCATTCATTGGCCCCAGCGGGGCCGGCAAGACCACGATCTCGTACCTCATTCCCCGTCTGTACGATGTAACGGAAGGGGCCGTGCAAATTGATGGCAACGATGTGCGGGACATTCAGCTGGCATCCTTGGCCGACCTGGTTGGCTACGTCACACAGGAAAGCTATCTGTTTCATGCCAGCTTGCGCGACAACCTCCTTTACGGCAACCCGGATGCCACCCGGGACGAGATGGAAGCAGCCGCCCGGGATGCCTTTATCCATGAGCGCATCATGCAGTTTCCCGACGGCTACGATACGGTCGTGGGCGAGCGCGGTTATCGCCTTTCCGGCGGAGAGCGGCAACGGCTCTCCATTGCCCGTGTGATCCTCCATGATCCCCGCATCCTGATTCTGGATGAGGCGACCTCCGCCTTGGACACGGCCAGCGAGCGCTACGTTCAGGCGGCCCTTGAACCTCTGATGGATCGATGCACCACGATTGCCATCGCACATCGGCTATCCACCATCATGTCCGCCGATGTGATCTTTGGGGTCGATCAGGGGCGTATCGTTGAACAGGGTACCCATCAGGAACTGTTGACCCGGGATGGTCTGTACGCCAACCTCTACGCAGAGCAATTCGATGCGGGTCGCATCGAATGCCGTTGTGAGGATGGAATTGTGCTGTCCAACGGTCGGATAGTGGCTCAATGCGAGGAGGTACTGTAGGGGGAGGCGGAATTGTTCCTTTAACCGGTACCCTTCGGCATCTTTCTGCTGCGGGCGTTCTTCGCCGGCTTGCCCGAGGAAATTTTCGAGGCCGCGCGCATCGATGGGGCCGGCAGTTTTGCCCTGATCTGGCATATTACGATTCCGATGTCCACAGGCATCCTGGCCACGCTGGCGGTCCTGGATTTCATCGGGGCCTGAAACGACTTCCTGTGGCCGTTCGTCGCCATCAGCTCAAAGTCCAAGCGGGTCATTTCGGTGGGTCTCTACCTTCTGCAGGCGGACACGGCCGGAGTCGGTTTGGGACCAGTGTTCTCCGGCTATACGATTGCGTCCATCCCCTTGGCCATTCTTTTCTTCGCCCTGGGCAAGTACTACGTCGAGGGATTGGTGGAATCGGGATTGAAAGCATGAGGGCCGCGAGACTCGGGGTTCCCGGCGCACACGAGCCGACACTGTCGTTGGTGTGACCGCAGGCACCCGGACAACCAACGCCATCAGACCAATTTCCAAGGAGACATTTCCATGGCCGTAGACCAGTATGCAAGCCCGCGCATTGACGTACCCCGGGAGGTGGATGAGGAGCAGGTCGCCTTCTATGTCGAGCACGGGTATCTGGTGGTACCCGATCTGGTGAGCCCGGACGAATTGGAGGAACTGAAACAGGACATCATCAAGGTCGCCCGCGGGGGCTATCCCAACAAAACCATCCAGCCCGTTCCGGCCGAGCTCAGCGATGAAGAAGTGGTCTCCCGGATTTTGGCCATTCACCAGCCGCACTACGTGAGCCCGGTGATGGAGAAGTACACCCGGCACCCCCGGATCTGCGGGGTGTTGAGCCAGATTGCGGGAGCCCATCTGGCCCACTGGTCAGGGAATGTCAAGTGCATGCAGTCCATGTTCTTCATCAAGCCGCCGGGCTATCCGGGACAGTCCTGGCATCAGGACGAGAACTACATTCCCACCCGGGACCGCTCCCTGCTGGGCGCCTGGATCGCGATTGACGACGCCCATGTGGACAACGGCTGCATGTGGGTGCTGCCGGGATCCCAGCAACGGGGTTACCTCTACCACACCAAAAAGCATGGTGAGCCGGACGAGTTCGACACCCATGACGACATGGCGTACGGGTTCGACGAGTCGCCCCAAATCCCGGTGGAGGTGAAGGCCGGCGGCGTGGTCTTCTTCAACGGCTATCTGCTGCACCAATCCCTGAGGAACCGCACGGAGACCAGCTATCGGCGTGTGCTGGTCAATCACTACCTGAGCTGCGAGTCCCTGCTGCCTTGGACGGAAACCCAGGAAGGCGGTCCCGTGGCCCGCGCCGACATGCGCCGGGTCTTTCCGGTGGCGGGTGTCGATCCCTACGCCTGGAAAGGGTATGAACAACCGGAGGACACCTCCGACACCCGGCTCTATATTCGCCAGGCCACCCACTCCTGACCAATCACCGGGGTCTTCAGCACCCGGCTATGCCGGAATTGTTCCCACAAGGCGGAATGCATCCCGGAGCCGGCGGGAAGTGTCACCGGTGCTCTACGCCGACCGGCTTCTCAGAGGCGGATTGGATTGGTCCAAGCGCGGCGCCCCTGGTGATCGATGGCGGTGAGCCGGGCGAAGGGCCCCTTGATTGACTCCAGATCCAACTCCGCCGTGGTGAAGTCGCTGTCGGCGGCCACGGTGGAGTTGGAGGCCCCGCGGCCGGTAAGGTGAATGGTTCGGACCGGGGATGTCCGGACAGCCAGTCCGGTGCCGCCTGGCAGCGGCGTGACCTCAAGGAACTCCGGACCCTGGCTGGAGTAGAAGTGCCCGGCGTGCAGTGCCGCGAGCAATGCCGTGGGATCCGGGCTGGGGCTGCGCACCATCACCCAATTGGAACACCAGTCGGGGCGTGTCGGGCGGAAATGGGCGTCGTCGGTGGCGATGATCTGATAGTAGTGACCTTGGCTCAGCAGCCGGTCGATGTAGCCGGTACTGTCCCCTTTGCCGGTGTGTACGGTGCAGGTGGTATTGACGATTTCCAAGGCTCCGGCGGCGGGCACCGAGAGCAAATCCTGATCGGTCAGGTCGTACCACGCGGGATGGGCAGCAGCCACGTAGGCGCCGGCGGTTTTGGCCCGTTCCGCCAGTTGGGGTCCGGTCTCCTCGGCATCCGGCGGCGCAAAGTCGCCCGGCAAACCGACGGCCAGAATATGCCACGGATCCCCCAGACTGGTCGCCGGAGCATGCAGCTCCGCGCCCAGAATGGTGGTAAACCCGGTGGTGCGGTAAGGCGTGGTGTCGGTGATGGGGAACTGATATTTCTCCGTGAAGTGGTCGGTAAGGCTGATGAAGTCATAGCCCTGCTCCCGGTATAAGGCACATACCTCGGCAGGAGTCAATTGGCCGTCCGATCGGGTGGAATGTGTGTGCAGATTGCCACGGTACCAGCGGCCGGTCTGGTTGAAGGGAAGGTTGTGCATGCGAGTTTCTCTCGATTGGCAAATCCAGCTTGACTGACGCAGTCCATTGTATGGGGCTTATATACGATGGTGGACACCACGCATATCCGGTTCACGGGTTGCGGGAGTCCCTGTGGCTGGCCTTGCGGCCGACCAGGGAGAGAGCGCTCCTCGCCGTGCAGCAGCTCCAGTCCCGCGGGCCGAAACGGATGCAGGCGGAAGTCCCCGCACCAGGGTGTTGATCGCCGTGTTGTGGTCGGCGTTCGTCCGGAACCCGCAGGCCCCGCACGCGAACACCGCCTGCGACGGATTTCCTTGTCGCTGTACGTCATCGTGAGCTTTTCCGGTGTTCGACAGTGCGTCCATCGACGGCACAACCCGGTCGTCTGCCGGCGCGTACAGTCCCAGTAGTGCAACGAACCTTCATAGCGTTGGAACAACCGCCCACAGTACTGGCGGCGAAGAACATGGCGAAACGCACCATGTGGGAATCCCAACACTGCGCTTCCACCTTCTCAAAGCTTCTGCACTGCCAGGGAAGTTCAAACCTGCACCATGTTGGCTCGACACTGCCATGTGGGAGCATTTTACTAGTACGACATACCGGTACTGAAGGGAAGGCTGTGGTATTCTGTGGATATGAAGATCCATCGGGCGGCCGCGTTCGCGGCCAAGATTGGGGTCCACAAGAACACGGTCAAGGCCTGGAGCCTGAAGGGCAAGCTGCCGGACCGCCGCACGCCCGCCGGCCACCGCCACTGCACGGATGCGGATCGGTTCTTCGGCGTGGAGCGGGTCTCCGGGTCCGGGCGCACCGTGGTCCACGGCCGCGTGTCCTGCCGGGCGCAAGGGGACGATCTGCGGTCGCAACCGCAGGCGATGGAGACGTTCTGCCTGGGGGCGGGCCTGGCGGTGGGCGAGTGGCGGCCCGAAATCGGGGGCGGCCCGGACTTCCGGCGGCCCGTGTTCCGTTCGTTGAGGGAACGGATGGAACACCGCGGGCTGGGCCTCGTACCGGCAGCCCACGAGGACCGTCCCTGCCGGTTCGGGTTTGACGGGTTCGCGTATTTCGCCGACACCCACGGCTGCGAGATCCGGGTGGTCAACCAGCCCAGCCTGTCCCCGCAGGCGGAGTGGGTCGAGGACCTGATGGCCGTGGTCGACAGCTTCTCCGGCCGGCTGCCCGGGTTGCGCCGGTACCGGAAGCAGATCAAGGCAGCCGCCGTCGATGGCTGAGAAGGTCACGCGCATTCTGCACAGTCAGGGGCTGAATACGGCCAAGTACGACCGCCTGGCTGACATAGCGGGGAGATGCGGGCGGGTACGCGCGGATGCCTGGCGACGGTGCAGCAGGGTGTCCACGGTCCTGCAATCCCCCTACGCCATCCGCGATGCCTGGATGGCCGAGGGCTGTGACTGGCACGGACTGCCGGCGCGTCTGGGCAAGGCGACCCTGGCGGATGCCTTGGGCGACATCCAAGCCGGCAGGGAAGCCGCCAAGGTGCCGGTCAAGAAGGCCATCCGGCACCGCACCCGGGGAGACAGTGCCGAACGCGAGCGTCTGTACAGCCTGCTCAAGCGGAACCGCTGGACCGAGGATCCGTTCCTGCACCGGCAGATGCGGCAACAGTGGCGCGGTGGCAGGTCCCATGTGACCAACCAGATTGTGGCCGACGCCGGCTCCTACACCACCAAGGTCTGGCACGACCGGGCCTGGGTGTACCTCCAGGGTTTGGAACGCGGCCAACGCATTGCCATTCCGCTCAAGGGCACGCACCTGCCTTCCGGCACCCTCCGTATCCTCCTGCGGGACAACGGACAGGTGGAAGTCCACTACGCGGTGGACGAGACACAGGTCTGCAGCACGCGTCCCTGTGGAGAGGCCACGATTGGGGTGGACAAGGGCTACACGGAAGCCTACGCGGACAGCGACGGAGACCGCCACGGCGAGGGTCTGGGCGACCTGTTGTCCGCCGAGAGCGACCATCGCAAGGTCAAGGGAACACGGCGCAATCACCTCCGGGACACCGAGCAGAAGCACCGGGCCAAGGGCAACCATCGCAAGGCCGACAACATCCGAAAGAACAACCTCGGCAACCAAAAACGGAACCGGCGGCGGACCCTGCACCACAGGCAGGTGCGCGACCACCTCTGCCAGGCCGCCCACACCGTCGTGGACAAGGCCGGCACGATCGCCTGCGAGGACCTGTCCGCACACATGAAGTCCGCCCGGTACCGCCACAGGGACACCAACCGTCGTTTGAACGGCTGGGTCAAGGGCGTGATGGCGGACACCCTCACCTCGATATCTCGGCGCAGAGGTTCTGCGCCGGCATTGGTCAATCCGGCCTACACATCGCAAATCGACTCCCGCACGGGCCTGTTGCAGGGCCGTCGTCGCTGGGACCGGTTTTACTGTTGCGACGGGGTTGTGCTGGACGCGGACGTCAATGCCGCCTGCAACATTCTGGCGAGGCTGTACGACGAGGAGATAACGTTGTACATGCCCTACAGGGAGGTCAAGGCCCTGCTCGCCGAACGAACCAGGACAGCGGTGGGGACTGCTCCACCCGGACTCGAGTTGCGGGGGCGTGCAACGGAGCCCCCATCAACCGAGAGCGAATTACCCGAACCGGTACCGAAATGTACCAGGTAAAGGAACAGGCGAACCTCAAAGCTGTCTGGCGGCATCACTGCGAGAGACGGGAAAGAGTCCGTAGCGGCCGAAATCGATGCGGCCCTGTTCGTTGAAACGGACTCCCTCCTCCAGCAGGCGCTGCCGCTGATGCTCCGCACCCATGCCGGCCCGCGGACTGATTTCACCCTTGGCATTGATGACCCGGTGCCAAGGCACATCGGTATCGGCTTCAAGGCCGGCCATGGCATAGCCCACCATCCGGGCCGTGCACTGCCCCGTCAATCGGGCCACCTGTCCGTACGTGGCCACCCGGCCGTGGGGAATCTTGCGGACCGTTGCATAAATCCGTTCCCAGGTGGCCTTACGAGGTGCCCGCATGTGAGATCTCATGGGTACTGCTCTGTATCCGGTATGGCGGTAGGTCTGTTGGCGAAGTTTCAGGCAGGACCGTGCGCAATCCACACGTTTATGCCAAAAGGAGTACGATTCTGCAGGGACAGGGCAGCCGAGCCTTCCTGCCGGTCACGTTTCGGCCTGCCGCGCATGGATGCGACCATGCGGTGATCCCTACAATGAACGATGTATCGTCAATCCCACACCTACTGAAAGTTTGCCACCAAGGAGCATTGCCGTGAGCCAGCTCGAGTCGTCGATTTTCACCGATCTGGGCGTAGCCCCCGTAATCAATGCGGCCGGACCCCGCACGGTCATGGGCGGATCCCGCCTGTCGCCTGCCGTGGCGGAAGCCTATCAGGCCGCCAACCGCCACTTCGTCGTCATGAAGGACCTCCAGGCACGGAGCGGAGAGCATCTGGCCGAGATGCTGGGTTCCGAGATGGCGCTGGTCACCTCCGGGTGCGCGGCCGCCCTTTCGCTGGCCGTGGCCGGCATCATGAGCGGCACGGACCGCGAGCGCATCGCCCAACTACCGGACACCACCGGCATGAAGGACGAGATCGTAATCCAGGCCTGCCAGCGGTATTCCTACGACCGTGCCCTGACCCTGTGCGGCGCGCGCCTGGTCGAAGCCGGTAGCCCGGAAGGCATCACGGAGGCGGATCTGGAAGCCGCCATCACGGACCGGACGGCTGCGGTCCACTACTTGGGAGTGGACTTCTGGGGTGTCCAGGAGCACTCCCTGCCATTCGAAACCCTGCGCGATGTCGCCCATGCCCACGGCCTGCCCCTGATCGTGGACGCGGCCAGCGTGGTCTTTCCCCTGGAGCGGATGACCTGGTTCTCTGAAAACGGCGCCGACATCGTCTGCTTCGGCGCCAAGTACTTTGGCGCCTTCAACGGCAGCGGCATCCTGACCGGCAAGCGCAAGTACGTGGAAGCCGCCACCGAGCACTCGTTCGTCAACTTCGAAACTGAACAGAACCGGGCGTTCGGACGTCCGTTCAAGCTGGACCGGCAGGAGATCGTGGGAGTAGTGGCCGCCCTGACCGAGTGGTTCGAGATGGATCACGAGGAGCGGATGGCCCAGAACGAGGCAAAGGGCAGGGTCCTGCGGCGCACGGTGGCCAACTGTCCCGGGGTCACCAGCCACTGGGAAACGCGCCTGACCTCCATCATGGACACGGTTCGGCTGGAACTGGACGAAGGAGCCGCCATGTCCGCCCAGGAACTGAGCGAGGCACTGGCCAACGGCAATCCCTCGATTGTCACGCTGGCCGACGGCAACAGCCTGGATGTGGTGGTCAACCAGCTGTATGAAGGCGAAACGGAGATCGTGGCTGAGAGGCTGCAGGAGTTGTTGGGAGACTGATACCGCCGACCCAACAACAGGCGGGCTGGGCCCGCCTCAACGCTGTCCCGACTCGACACCGCGGCCGACGGACTGTCTCACACCGGACACGGTACTTGAATGGCTGCAGTCCGGTCGGGACAGCTTGAGTTGCCCCCTTGTCCAGCAATTCGCAGCCTGTTTCTTCCGCACGGTAACGCCGACTGCTGCGGATGTCGAAGGGCAGTGGGCTGAGTTCTCACTCTTGCCAAGGAGACCCAATGCTCATGTGGAGAAAAAGCCTGTCGATACTATGCGGCCTCACGGCTTTGGTTGTTGCGGCCAACTGGCTCTTCTTCGCCGTCAATCAGGAAGCCAGCCAGGCTATCTGGGACTATGTCGCGGATCCGGCTGTATTGGTTCTGCTTGGACTGACAGTCTTGGTAAACGTGAGGGATTCCTTGCAGGTTCGCAACAACCCGGGAACTCATTTGACCCAGTTGCCGCGGGACATAATCACCGCGTTGGAGGCAATGGTCGGTTTCCGCTATCTGTTGCAATATGTCGACAAGATGGCAGCCAGTCTGGAACCGGTCGACGGGTTGTGGGCATACCTCGATTCCATTGTGGTCGTTGTATTGGTTGCCGAGGCCATCGCGCTCTGGCGATCCGCCAACCAGTCAGACTAGCCGTCTTTAGTTGGCGAGAGCATGCGGCTGCCACAGCCACGCCGCGGGCAGGCCCACCACCTGCCGGCATAATTCCAAGGCAGCAGGCGAACTACACGATCTCAGGGACGCTCCAGCGGCCCCAGCCTGCGTTTCGCCCAATTTACTGAAACTGGGCTGCGGCCCGGCCCGCTTCTGTCAGCCTGCCCGTTGCAGCCACCCGAAGCCGGAACCGAATCAAACCACGGCCCGGGCAAACCCCATGATTTCCGGGTAGGGAATGGATGGATGTTGATGCATGTAATGGGGAGCGATCTGGCTCGGCAGCATGTTGTCCACCGACGCAAAACCACAGCCTTGCAGGAAGGCCGGCACCTCTGCGGGATCGTAGTCCGTCACCCAAGGTTCACCGCGCTTGGCCACGAAGGCGGCACAACCGGCCCGCAGCTCCCGCCAGTTCTCCGGGGTGTGCTCCTCACCGGCTATGTAGTCCAGACACAGCACCGTGCCCGCGGCCATGTGGCCTGAGATCGAGGCGAGCGTCGTCTTGATCGCATCTTCTGTTAGGTAATAGGTCACTCCGAGCCAGACGAAAATGGACGGCCGGTCCAGGTCCACACCGGCCGACTTCAACACCTCGTGGAGGGGATCCACTTCAAAATTGGCCTCCACATAATGGGCGTTGGCATGCCGTTCCAGGCCGTGTTTGTCCATGCGGCGGAACTTCTCGCGCTGGGTGGCCGCCTGATCAATTTCCCAAAGCTGGATACGCGCCATCAAATCGTGACGGCGCAAGGCGAACGAGTCATAGCCGGCACCCAGAATCACAACCTGATCGACGCCTTGTTCCACCGCCGATTCCACATTGTCCTCGGCCCAACGGGCCCGTACATAGATCTCGGGCATGATCGGATTCAGCTTGCCCAGGATCCCGTACACCACGATGCGGGTCAGCAGCCGGTTGCGGATGACGGTCTTCCAGAACGACGAGCACAACGTGAATGCCAGGTTGTCGTCGAACACCGGAGGCGAATACTGGCGGACGTGCAGGGCGCGGACCGCCGCGACCAGGTCGGCCGTGGTGCTGGGTTTGTTGGAAGTTTTGTTGTCGGGCATCGGCTTCCTGTTCAGGCCATGCGGGTAAAACGGTTTTCTGCATTGTCCAGCATCTTGGCCACATTCGGATCAAGCGCCTCCAACTTCCGGAGCTGTCGGGCCAAGCCCTCGTCGTATTCGTGGTACCAGCACCGATTCACCGCGGTGACGGTGGCATCGGGCAGTGGCCGTTCCACGAGGTGCCACTCGTCGCCGGCCCTGACCTGACCCGGCGACAACACCTCGAGGTAGAAACCGGTACGCAATGCCTTGATGACGTGATCGATCCAATCCGGGCACCCGACTCGCCAACTCTGCTTCTGGCAGGGCGCGCGGGGCTTGGACACCTGCACGCGCGCGCCGCCCACGTCGTAAATGTCCATCAAGCAGATTTCGGTTTCGCGCGCGTTTTCCAGCGTCCAGTTCTCGCCGACCCATCCAGGCGGCAAGTCCAGCTGGAGCGTCTGTTTCCAATACCGGTAGTCGTCGAGCGTATGGCAGCAGACGGCCATGTTGGGCCACCCATGGGCCTCCCGGTTGCCAACCGCGTCGCCCTCGAGGCCGCGCAGGTTGAGCTGTATGGGGCCCGAAACCCGCGTTCGGCAAATGGACGTGGTCATCTCTCCTTGCAGACCGTCGACCACGCGCGGCTGTCCTACATGGATGGAGTCGATCCGGATGGCGGAACCAGACATTGGGAGGATTGCGGAATTGGGGGAATTTCGATGGAACTCGGATCTTAGCAAAGACCCGCGGCGGCGGTAGAAGCAACTCCTGTACGATCCGGGTTCCGGGCATTTGCGACGTCAATCCCTACAATGGACATCCACCGGCCCGCCTCCGGGCACGGTGCGTGCTCCAATGCCGGAACCACCTACCGATGGAACACCAACGCCTGAAACTCAAGGTAGCTGTCAATGCGGCGCTCGTAGCCCTGGCCTGCCTGTTGTCCGCCTGCACGATGCTGCCGGACACGCTTCAACCCCCCACCTTCCAAATTCCTCCCAGGGATCCAGTGGTGATGGCCGCGCTTCCGGAACCGGTACCGGTGGAGAAGTTGCGGCCGGATGGCACGGACGAGGACAGGTGCGAACACAGGTTTGCCGTAATCCAGCGAAATGTCGTCAACCTGCGGGAGCGGGGAACCACCGAATCCGCCATTCTCGACAAGGCCAGCCGGGATACCCGCCTCCTCGTCACGGGGCACGAGCGCAATTGGATTAGGGTCAAGCTGTTGGATGGCCGCGCGGAGGCATGGGTCCGGGAGGACCTGGTCGGCCTCGAGTGCATTGTGGATCTCAGCCAGACGATCGCTGCGGACCGTCTCGATCTTTTCTGGCGCAGCGGTGCCATCTTCAACGGCATTGGAACCGCCAGCCAGGCCGCCAACCTGTATCCACAGCCATCCGCCGAGGAACCGGCGGTGGGGCAGGTCGATGCCGGACGGCTCCTAGTGATCGAAACCGTGGTCATGGACAACCAGGAAGTTCTCTGGGCCCGGGTACAGGCTCGGCAGCCGGATGAGCTTCCGGCCTGGATCAGGGCGGACGAGGTCCGGGTGTGGCCCGGTTACCTGACCGACTTCCATGGTTCGAACTCCTATGAACTGGGCAGTCAGGCGCAAATTGCCGCCTTGCGGTTGGCCCTGGACCAACTGATCGGGGTTCCCGCCTCGGACGGCGGCCGCCTTTACGACCGAGACCTTTGGATTCCCCGGGACACATCGGATCCTGCAGCGCAGGATCCACCCTGTGATCTCACCTGTCGGCTGCTGGAGGCGGGTCGTCTGCCGGACGGATCCTGGTACCTGCCCTGGGAGGATCGAACCGAAGCCGACCCATCCCGGCTGGTGGCGGAACCGGTGGTTCCGCTCTACGAAGCCCACCTGTCCGAAGGCTGGCGCTGGTCACCCTATGATCGGCACACCTATGCCGGCCCGGCCGACAGCCGCCGGGTCCACGTACTCATGAGCATTGAGCAGCGGCGCCGGCGGGGCGCCGCCGATCCGGCGCTGTGGCTGCCGGAAACCCGCGTGGGCCGATGCCGCTACGCCGCCGATTGGATCCGGGTCAAGCGCGGCTGGGGCATGACCGTGGACGACGCGGAACGCGTCGCGCTCCGGAACATTCTGGTCCTGTGCGACGACCTGTCCCTGGTGCCTTCCCCCTCACTGGGCACCGGATCAATCCAGGCCTCCGGCTTCGCCGGGAATGCGGACGGCCTGCGCGTGGCCTGCGATGCCCGTTCCGAGCTGATTACCATCACCAACCCGTCAACGGAGGTGTACAACCTGGCCGGCTGGCACCTGCACGACCACGGAAACCTGAACCGCTTCACCTTGCCGGAGTGGCTGCTGGTGTCCGGCGCCAAGGTGACCCTGGGTTCGGGGGACGCGGAGGCGGACATCCGGCTGACCGACCAACTGATCTGGAACAACGATGTGGACACCGCCTACCTCTACGATCGGAACTACAGGCTGATCACGGCCCGGGAGTGTTCCGATGGGTCTGAACCGTAGGCCGAAATTCAATCCGGGCAGAGGCCGGCGGCGGCAATCGGGCCCCACCGATCCGGCAACGGGGACATTGCCAAACCAGACGGCGTCGGATTCATAGCGAAAGTTCGCCACCGTTCTAGTCCCAGCCACACAGTGCTCAGCCTGTCTCACAGACGCACTCCCACAGCCGGACCGGGGACCGCGGCGGGGAGTTTCCCAACTCGGAGTCGGCCGAGATCGTGAAAGAGAGGAGACATCTCGGTCCAGAGAGTGCGGTCTTGGGGTACCCGACAACCCGGCGCAGTGTCAGGGGCCACAGCCGCACGTAAACAGGCTGCGGGCCGGTCTGAGCAAGCACTCCTACTTAACGCTGACACCGGAGACGCAGTTCGTAGCGGCTGCGGCGCGAGACTGGATCGAGGCACAGTGGAACATCGTATACAAGCTTCAACTTCCAACTGGACCCGACAGGGAGACCTGAGGCCGCGCAGGGCCGCCGATCGGCGGAAAATTGCGTTGTTTTTCCGTTGTTCACCAGGTGAGAGTCATAACAGATCATTTACAGCCACGGGCATCGGGACGGCTGGCCTAACACCGGTGCTGGCTGCATGTCCCTCTGCGCTCCAAAGCGACAGGTGTCCACATAGCACACGGAGAAGTGCCCGACTCCCGTCCCAGATGTTATGCAACCCCCCAGATGTTTTGCCATTTCATTACATTCCTGTATGATCGATGCGCGCAAGTCCGGCCTCGTCATCATCTGCCCTCGCGCCAGCTACGACCTGAACCGGACGGTTTCCTGTTGGACCAAGACAAAATGACATGGAACGAGCACAATCACAGGTTTCTTGGTCATGAGCCAACCTGTGTTCTCAGCTTTGGAGGTTAGCACCCCACCTAGTGAACTCCACGGGGGTTGCAGCCTTGACAGTGGCGATCAGGACCACACTGGCCGCACACCAATGCACCACTGTTGTTTCCCTCCGCACTGTTTGGGTACCGCCCCTGACACCAGATGCAAATGCTGTTAACAAGAAACTCAACGCCCATTACGAGCCAAGCTCTTTGCCACACCAATTGAAACTTGTTATCTAAGTATGTTAGGACTACACAATGGAAATCATATTGAACAAACTTTGGGATCAGACCAAATTAGCACGCGATATCAACGACTACCAATATTTCATGAGGTTACTTGATGCAGGGGAGTTCTTGATAAAGATCTCTACAGTTGCATACATCAGTTGCATCGATGATGACTCCGACATGCACCGCCACAATCATCTTTTTGCCTTAGCTCGTGCTGACAGCCTAGGCCCTTGGGTGGAAACCTTGAACACCACAATCAACACCGTCCCGACCGATTTGTTGTCATCAGGGTTGCGTTCGATCAGAACAGAACTCACCAAGAGCTCAGCAGACTCATGGCAAAACGCAGTGGCAAGTCAACTCCGAGATTGTTTGAATATTGCAACAACGGTTTCCCAACAGCGACAGGGCAAGGCCAGTTTACTTGACTTTTTCAGCGACTTTGTGACACTTAGAAACAAAACCAAAGGCCATGGGATAGTCCGTACTCGAATTGCATCAAAAGTCTGCGGGAAATTGAGCGACGCCCTTTGGACATATCAGAAGCTCTTTCAATTATTTGAATTTAGCTGGGTGTACATACACAAAAATTATTCCGGCAAAATCAATCCTCGATATTGGGGGCCGAATAAATTACCCATCAACGAGAAACACATAGATAAAGCAGGAATCTACTTGAATTTGGGTGACAAATTTAAGCGCGTCGAACTGTTGGACTCAGACATAGACATTGATGATATCTCAATTGCCAACGGCCACTACAACAAAAAACGCCATCAAGTCGATTTTCTTTCCTACATCACAGGCCATGAGCGAAGAGGCGACCTCTCGAAGAGTTTGATGCATTCTGGAGTCAAGTCACCCAGTGAAACTGCAAGTGCTGCCGGTCTTCAAATAACCGAGAATTGCTTGCACAACCTTCCTCCAAAAGCTAGATACTACGTAGACAGAAGTGAACTAGAAATCGAACTAAATTCATTGCTGTCAAATGACTACACAAGAATTGTCACATTGCGAGGCCTTGGAGGAATCGGAAAGACTACACTCGCCCTATCAACGTTGCATGACCTGATGTCTTCTGACAGGTTTCTGTATGTATTGTGGTTCAGCTCAAGAGATGTCGACTTGTTCGACACTGGCCCAATTTCTGTCAAGCCAGACGTGTTGACAATAGGCGAAATTGCTGAGCAGTATCACCAGCTCATTGAATTGGAACCCAACAACCACAAGCGAAAAGGTCTGATTAGAAAGTTCGCTGCTGCCCTGCAATTTTACAATGGAGATCCTACTTTATTTGTGTTCGACAATTTCGAAACCCTTTCGGATTTGGATGAAATATATGATTTTATTTGGAACAATGTTAGACCGCCTAATAAAGTTTTGATTACAACAAGACATAGGCTGTCTTTTAATGAGGATCGTTGCATTGATGTTGGCGGGATGAGTGCAAGGCAATCCAAGAATTTGATAGCCAATTATTCCAAAAAATTGGGTTTGCAAAATATGCCCACCAAAGACGAAATAGATCGAATTGTAGTTGACTCTTCTGGGCATCCATATGTGATTCAGCTGATGTTGTCTGAGTTTGCGAGAACGGATGTGTTGCCCAAAGGTTTGGTACGCAACGAAACTGTCCTAGTGGCGCTGTTTGATAGAACATTTGACCAGTTGTCGTTTGGTGCCAAACGAGTATTTTTGACACTTTCGCGTTGGAGCCCTTGCTTCGCAGAGTTGGCAATCAAATTGGTACTCAATCACAATGATGTTCGATTTGGTGTTGTAGAAGCAATTGAGGAATTGGTGCAAACTTCACTCATTGAAATTCGTACAGTGCAAGCCGATCAAAGATTTCTATTGATTCCGGCCCCGGCTAGACTGTTTGGTCGCGGCAAGTTGAAAGTTAGCCCAATCAAGCCAGATGTTGATCGGGATTTAGACTTGTTGAAGTGGTTTGGTGTGATTAATGAATCTCAAGTTGCACGTGGAGTTGAACCTGTGATTTCCAAATTTATTATGAATTTGGCTGACGCGGCCGAAGTAGATGTGCAACTGATTGATCACTATGGTCAATTGCTTGAAAACCTGGGCACTCTGTACCCCGCATGTTGTTTAGAAATCGCCACATTGTTTAAGGATCATCAGCACGTTCACATTGGAAAGGAACGGAAATTTGTGAACATGTATCTCACCAGCGGTCTGGAATTGGATCTCACGCAAACCAAACGGGCATGGGAATGGCTTGCCGCGATTCAACGACGGTCGGGAAACCTAGTTAATGAGTTGAGCATTCGAGTCTCGATGATCGAACAAGTATCTGTATCATATCGAGATATTAGTAATGCCGCCCATTTGCATGGATATATTGTCGGCAACAAGGTATTCAGTCCCAGTGAAAAGCCTAAAATGGAAAGCCTTGCAATCAAGTTGATCTTTGTGATGGAGCGCGGCATCCATGAAGCGGGTGCGACCGACTGTTCGCGGCTGGCGTGGTTATTTTATTTTCTCCAGGATTTCGATAGTGCTCATAAGTGGTGTGTGCATGGCTTGGCTTTAGATGAGGATAATTTTCATTGTCTTGGTTTGTACGAACGGTTGGATAACCAGGTTTACCAGTAACCCAACACTAAGAGGGTGTATGGAAAGTGCCCTCAGGCCATGCTGAGTCGCTTCAGCATGCAGCGGGAGAGGGCAATGTGGATCCAGGTTCCGGACGAGTCCAGGCGCCGCTCGTAGTCCTTGCTCAAGCGCCGGTAGCGTCCCAGCCAGGCGAAGGTGCGCTCCACGATCCACCGTTTGGGCAGGACCTCGAAGCCCTCGGCGTCGGGGTTGCGGCGGACAATGTCCAGTTGCCAAGTGCCCTGCGCCTTCACCCCGTCGCCCAGCTTGGGGCCCCGGTAGCCCTCGTCGGCCCAGACCACGCGCAGGCGCGGAAAGTCGTCCTGCAGACGGTCCAGGACCTGCCGGGCACCGTCCCGGTCCTGGATGTCGGCCGCCTGCACGGCCACCCGCAGGGGCAACCCCAGGGTGTCCACCACCAGGTGGCGCTTGCGGCCCTTGACCTTCTTGCCGGCATCGTACCCTCGCAGACCGGGGCTTTCCGTCGTTTTCACCGACTGTCTGTCGAGGATGGCGGCACTGGGCGAGGTCTTCCGGCCCTCGGACCGGCGCAGCTGCCCGCGCAGCGCGGCGCTGATGCGCACCCACAGGCCCTTGGCACGCCAGACTTGGAAGTACCAGTAGACCAGGGTCCAGCGGGGCAGGTCATGGGGCAGCAGCAGGGCAACCGAAAAGTCGCGGGGTGAGGGTGAATCAGGGCTGACGAAGACCCGTGCAATGGCTTTGGACGACGGGTTTGCGCGGAACAGAAAAACGTGGATTTCGGATTAATCCGGCACAGGCAGTCCGCATCGGCGGTCGTTTCCCACCCGCCCGGGGCGCAACAAAGAGGGCCGCCGCACGTCTTATGGGGTGACGTTAAACCTCACGGGACCCACGGCTGCCCTCATGGAATACATTGTCGCATGTCAAGACCCCAAGCTCCCGGGGCCCTGTGCGCCTTCGCCGACCAACTGGCCACGCTGCCCGACCCGCGCGACCGGCGCGGGGTGCGCTATCCCCAGGCCGTGCTCCTGGGCACGCTGCTGGTGGCCCTGGCCGGGGGCGCCAACAACATGGCGGCCGTAGCCGCCTTCACGCGCGACCACCAGGCCTGGTGCCGACAGTGGCTGCCCCTGGGGGCGAGCGTGCCGACCGACGACACCTACCGACTGTGGGTGCGGCGGCTGGATCCGGAAACGGCCATGAAGGCGGCCCTGCGGCTCCTGGACGGCACCAGCCTGCCCGGTCTGGCGGAGCTGGTCCTGGCCCTGGACGGCAAGGCGGCGCGCCGCTCGGGCGACCGGGCCGACGGCCTCCGCCCCCTGCACATGGTGAGCGCCTTCCTGGTGCGGGAGGGGCTCACCCTGGCCCAGGAGCCGTGCGACGCCAAGAGCAACGAGATTACGGCCATGCCCCGCCTGCTCGACCGCATCCACCTGGAGGGGGCCGTGGTCACGATCGATGCCGCCGGCTGCCAGACGGCCATCGTGCAGGCCCTGCTGGCGCTGGTCCGCGGCCACTGGGGCGTCGAGAACGGCCTGCACCGCACCCTGGACGTCCAGTTCCGGGAGGACGACTGCCGCCTGCGCCGGGGCCACGCCCCCGCCGTGATGGCCATCCTGCGCCGGGCCGCCCTGAACATGGTTAAGACGTTTCAGCAACAATTTGAACCGGATGTGTCCATGGGACTGCTGCGCGACCGCATCGGACGCCAACCCTGGATCCTGGCTCCGATCCTGGCCTGAGCGCGACTTTGCGGTTGCCCTGGGGGCAGCAGCCGCCAGGCGCAACCGGCGCGCAGCACATACAGGATCGCATTCACGATTTCGCGGCGGGGCACTTCGATGGGCCGTCCGCGCGGGCAGGAGGCGGGCAGCAGGGGACGGATCCGGTCCCACTCGGCATCGGACAGGTCGCTGTCGTAGGGTTGGCGTTCCATGAGGGGGCGATGTAGGGTATGACAGGAGGAGCGGGGGCAAGGCCGCTCGTAAGACAAGTGAATCCTACTCCCGACCCTCCTTTTCCGGCCCCATGCCGCTTTTCCATACACCCTCTGAGTCATGAACCGTTGCAGTGGTGTGGTATTGCTGCGCACGGGTCGGTCTCCTATTGCACAAGATGGATTGGGCGGCGGTGGCCATCCTTTTGGAATGTTGCGTGTGGGTTCCGCGGTCTGACCGTTGTTGGCGGGTTTGTGTCCGTACAACGGTTAGCAGTCAGGTCCGGTCCGGGAGTGACTGGCGGTTGGGCGAATGTATCAGAGTCATGCGGTGGGACGGCCGCGCGGATTCGTGGGTCCGGGAGGACCTGGTCAGCCTCAAGTGCATCGTGGATCTCAGCCAGACGATCGTTGCAGACCGCCTCGACCTTTTCTGGCGCAGCGGTGCCGTCTAATACCAATCCGGGATACTTATGGCACTTATCCATGGGGTTTGCTGCAAGAGGGCCCATGGCCCGCAAGACCGCGGTCGTCTGGGCCGCCGAGGACACGGCCGCGTCGCTGCATGCGCAGTACCGGGCCGAGCCGGAGGTGCGCACGCGGTTGCATGCCCTGTGAAGGCCCTTGAGGACCTGTCCGACAACACGCCGGCTTTCCCCGCTGGCTCCTTGGCATAAGTGCCTTTGGTACCGGATTGGTATAATACGGAATTGGAACCGCTAGGCCGCCAACCTGTAACCACAGCCGTCCGCTGAGGAACCCGCGGTGGGGCAGGTCGGTGCCAGACAGCTCCTGGTGATCGAAACCGTGGTCGAGGACGGCCAGGAAAGTCTCTGGGCCCGGGTGCAGGCTTGGCCGGATGGGCTTCCAGCCTGGATCAGGGCGGACGAGGTCCGGGTGTGACCCGGTTACCTGACCGACTTCCATGGTACGAACTCCTATGCACTGGGCAACCAGGTGCAAATTGCTTCCTTGCGGTTGGCCCTGGACCAACTGATTGGGTTTCCTGCCTCGGACGGGTTAAGTCTGGCAGGAACCAGCGATCCCAATCGGATCCTGTTGATTCCGCTACGAGAACAGTAGCAAACCGACTGTCAGCAGGCCACAGGAAAGATTGGGTCCGTTGGTACGGATAGAAACCTGTCATGCCCAGTCACAGATTCCGGCATCCTGCCTCGATTGGCACCGATGGTTCTTGGTCAGACCCCGTGTGGAGGTCCGGTGCGTCTCGCAGGACCGAACCCGAACCAACAAAGAAAGGATGCCACTTGTCCAGCACCCTTGACCCAACACAGTGCTGTAGCTACAATTGGCCTACACAGCGGAGGCTATTCACGATGAGTATTGACACAGTTGTGCGTGCCCGGATCGACAGCGACACCAAAGCCCGCGCTGCCAAGGCACTGCAAGCCATGGGCTTGACCATGTCCGACGCAATCCGTCTGTTGCTGCTGCGCGTGGCGGAGGAACAGCGACTGCCCTTCACTGTCCAAGTCCCCAACCTGGAGACAGTCAAGGCCATGAGGGACTTGGACGAAGGTCGAGGCCAGCGTTTTGACAGCGATGTGGAACTGTTCAAGGACCTCGACATTTGAATGTTGACGGCTGTACGTACTTCCCAGTTCAAGCGCGATGTGCCACGCGCGAAGGCACGAGGCAAGGACTTGATGAAGCTGAAGTCGCTGCTATCGTCCCTGATCAGACAGGAACCTTTGTCCGAACACTATCGAGACCATCCACTGCGAGGTGACTGGAAAGGTTGCCGAGAAGTGCATCTCGAATCCGATTGGCTCGTTATCTATCGGATTCATAACGACGAATTGCAATTGGTGCGCCCCGGAACCCACTCCGATCTATTCAAGGAATAGAATGCACGGGTTGCCTGCAACCCGGGACCAAACATTGTTCAGTCGGTTCGCACAATCGTATATAGATAGTTCGGCTCCAAGTTCTGCAGCGTCTGGCGTTCCCCGTCGGGCCAAAGGATCTCCAGCTGCCGTAATTCCGTCTGCTCCGGGAAACCAAAGTGCACTACGGGCGGCAAACCGGATAGATACCCGCCCGTGACCTCCAGCAGCCTCAACTGGGCTCCCCGGTCCGTGTGCAGGACCAGTTGGGCGCCAACACCGTGCGTGTTGTGGGCATAGCGATCCCGCAGCCGGATCTGGATTGAGGATCCCTGACACAACCGGTTCTCCAGCAGGACGGCCGGAGACAACAGGTTGCTGATCACGACATCCAGATCGCCGTCGAAGTCCACATCCCCAACGGTCATGCCCCGGCCCCCCTCGCGCAATCCCATGTTCCATTCCGGGGCGGGCACAAAACCCCGGCCCTGATCATTGCGGAAGGCCCAGTTGGTCTCCACCAGTTCGTTGTCCGGCAGGTGACTGAACAGTTCGACCGCATTCATGCCGTTGACCACGTACAGGTCCAGGAAGCCGTCCTGATCGAAATCCGCCAGTTGCGAGGACCAGGTCCAGCCGGTCGCCGCGATGCCCGCAACCGGCGCCGCATTCGCAAACCCTCCCTCCCGGTCCTGCACCTGCAGGACGTTTTCCGTGATTTGCCGGTCGGTCGGATCCTCCAGCACCTTTGCCATCACCGGGGCCCACGCCGCCTGCACCGCCGGATCATCGGTCCGCGGCTTCATGTCGGCCGCGAACAAATCCAGGTGCCCGTCGTTGTTGACGTCGCCCACGCTGTAGCTCATGGTGTTCTGGGTCGTGTGTTCGAAGGGCACACTGTCCTGCCAGCCTTCGCTGTGCCACTTCCAGGCTCCGTCTTCCAACAGGAAGTCGTTGCCCGCCACGACCACCGCACCCTCCCGCGCGGGCAGGGCGGCGAGGGCCAGGGCCTGGGAGCGACGCGCCAACATGCGGCTGTGGAATCGGCCGTCGCGATATTCGTGCCAATAGACCCCCGAGTCTGTTTGACCCTCAAAACCTTCTCCCAGCAACGCCTGGAGTTCCAGATCATAGGAACCGGTCAGCAGGTCCAGATCACCGTCCGCATCCGTATCGGTCCATGCCATGCTGTAGGCGATCTTCGCGATGCCGGGCAGCACCGTCGTTGAAAACGCCGAGGTCTGTGCCGCGAGGGCGTTGGCCTGGCTCAGATACGCAATCGGCGGCTCCAGACGGCGGGTGAAGACAATGTCCAGCAACCCGTCGCCGTCAACGTCCACCGTGGCCGCACCCCGGGAGGCCGTGTCGGCCAGTTCCGTGCGCCGGAACTGCAAACCGCCTTGATTCCACAGGACCACATTGGGCTCCGAAAGGTTCGCCAAGACGATTTCCGGCAGGAGGTCCCGGTCCAGATCACCCAGAGCCACCCCCGAACCGTTGCTGTCGAACATGTACACGCCCTTCTCCCCGGGGATCAGGCTCACGCTGTCCAGGGCATGGCGTACAAAGGCGCCGGCACAACCGGAGCGGTCCGCAAACGGAATCCGGGTCACGACCGTCGCTGGCTGCACGCCATGCACCGCCTCTCCACCGTGCATGGGGGCAATCCCGGGCGCGGCACAGGACGCAAGGGAGAACAGGACACAGATCGTGCACAGCAAGGCCGGGAATCGGGACCGCGAGGGCAACCTGAAATCGGAGGCGGCAGGCATTGAGGCGTGGGATTTCATCTTCGCAGTTACTCCTGGTAGACCCACCGTCGGCGAATGGTCCAGTTGAACGCCGTCACCATAAAGGTCAGCAGAAACAGGATCCAAGCCACGGCGGAGGCATACCCCATCTTGAAGAAACGAAAGCCCTGCTGGTACAGGAACATGGAAATGCTGATGGTGCTGTCGCGGGGACCGCCCTGGGTCATGATGTACATCTGCTCGAACACGGCCAGGCTGGAGGAGATGGAAATGATCAGCACAAAGAACAGGGCCGGGGACAGCAGGGGAATGGTCACGCGCAGGAACAACTGGCGGCCGTTGGCGCCGTCAATGGTCGCGGCCTCCTTCAGTTCGCTGGGAATGCCCTGCAGGCCGGCCAGCAGGATGATGGCGTAGTAGCCCACCCAGCGCCAGACGGACATCACCACGAGGGCGATCATGGCCCAGCGCACATCCCCCAGCCAGGCCTGGGCGGGCAGGTTCAGGAGTTCCAGGGCCCAGTTCAGGACGCCGAACCGGAAGTGGTAGATCCAGGACCAGATAAAGGCCACGGAGATGAAGTCGGTCACGATGGGCAGAAAGCACAGCAGCCTCACCACCGGCACGCCCCATGCCCGCTGATTGAACAGCAGGGCAAAAAGCAGGGCCGCCACGATCACAAGCGGCGTGAATTCCACCGTATAGACAAGGGTGTTGCGCAGAGCCGTGAGAAACACCTTGTCCGCCATCAGTTCGATGTAGTTCTCGGCCCCCACCCAGCGCGCCCGGCTGATGCCGGACCAGTTGGTAAAGCCCATGATCAGGGAAAAGAGGCCGGGCCCCAGGGTCAACACCAGAAACCCAATCAGGTTGGGGGCCAGGAAAAGCAGGGCAGCCAACGCCTCCTTGTTCCGGGGTCTGCGGAACCATGGGCGACGAACCGCACCGGGCGCCGTTGGCGTGTGGGTGCCGACAGCCATGGATCAACCCTTGAGTCCGGACATGGCGACACCCTCGATGTAGTACCGCTGGAGCACCAGGAAGACCGCGATCACGGGCACAATCGCCATCACGGAGCCCGCCATCAACTGGGGGATGTCCGTATGTCCCTGTTCCTGCTGAATGGCGGCGAGGCCGATCGGCACCGTCCGCAGTTCCCGCGTCCGAATGATGATCAGCGGCCAGAGGAAACTTCGCCAGGTGCCTATGAAGATGAAAATGGCCGCCGTCGCCAGGGCCGGTTGCGACAGGGGCATGACGATCTGGGCGTAGCGCCGGACGTAACCGGCACCGTCAATCTTGGCGGCATCCTCCAGTTCGTAGGGAATGGTCAGGAAGAACTGGCGCAGGAGGAAGGTCGTAAAGACACTGAAGAGGCCCGGCACAATGAGGCCGGCCAGGCTGTCGACCATCTGAAAGCGGCTCACCAGGACAAAGGTCGGCACGATTGTGACTTCGGCCGGAATCAGCATGGTGGCCAGATACAGGAGGAAGAGCTTGTCCCGGCCGGGAAACTGCAGTCGGGCAAAGGCATAGGCGCCCAAACTGGCCGTCACCAACTGGGACACCATCACGGTGATGGCGACAAAGGCGCTGTTCAGGATGTAGCGCCCGAAGGGCTGGACCGTGAACACGCCCAGGTACCCGTCCAGCTCCAGGTACGTAGGCAGCCAGATGGGCGGGAAGACGGCGGCGTCCGTTTCCGTGAGCAGGGAAGTGCGCAGCATCCAGAAAAAGGGAAAGGCCATCAAGACGCCCAGAATCATGAGCAGTCCCGTGGCCAGTCCCAGGCGGTAGCGGGAGGCCGCCCCGACCTGCCACAAAATCTGTCGTTGTTGTTGCATGTTCGCTGAATGCATCGACAGAGGACGCAAACAGGATGTCGGACAAGCGGGGCGGCAAGTTCCGGACCTGCTCCCCGCTTGTCCCTGATATCAAATCAACGCCAACTGTCAGACTTCAATGGTCACGGCCGCCCACTTCTCGGCCAGTGCCTCGTTGGTTTCCTCCTGGATGAGCTCCAGCGCGGCCGCGATGTCGCCTTCGCCGGTGTCATAGATGGCCCCGTAGTGGCGGGACCAGGAATCGTTGAACTGCGGGCTTGCCAGCGTGGCGCGGTCATTGAACGCCCAGCCCAGTTGCTCGACAAAGGCTCCGGGATGTTCCGCCTTGCCACCCGCTTCCAGGTAGGCCGGCGTGGCACTCCAACGAGCCGGGATGCCCCGACCGGGACGTCCCACCATCTCCGCCAACGTGTCACTGCTGGTGTAGCTGGCGAGGAATTCCCAAGCCGCATCGGGATTGTCCGAATCGTTGCTGCAGCAGAACCCGGAACCGCCGGTGACGGTGCTCTGAATGGCGCCAATGGGCAGGAAGCCAATGTCGAAATCGAATTCGACCTCCGCATTCTTGGACTGCAGGGACCATTGGCCGTTCAGTTCCATGGCGACCAAACCGGACGCGAAATAGTTGATGCCGCCACTGCCGGCCAATTCGGCGGCCGTGGGCGCCACCTTGTGCTCGTACACAAGATCGACCATCCACTGGAGCGCCGAAGCGGATTCGGGGGAGGAAATCAGGCATTCGCGGCCGTCGTCGTCGTAGTTGCGGCCGCCGGCGGAATAAATGAAGGCCGAATTCAGGTACTGGCCGCCGTTGATCTGCGTTCCCCACTGTTCGCCGTCCGGCTTGGTGAGGGCGGCGGCCGCCTCCACGAATTCATCCAGCGACCATTGGGTCTGGCCTTCGGTCGGCGGATAGGGGATGCCCGCTTCGTCGAACATGCCCTTGTTGTAGTAGATGCCCCAGGTGGACTGGTCGTACGGGAAGCCCCACCAGCGCCCCCAGAAGTTGAACCCGCGGGACACGCCTGCTGCGAAGTCGTCAACATTGATGTCGGGCATGGCGTCAATGTACGGGTTCAGGTCCAGGACCAAGCCGACGGAGGCGACCGGCGGCACATGCTCGTCGCTGGCCATGAACACGTCGGGCAGGTCCCCGGCCGCAGCCCCAGCCAGAATCGTGCTGGTGGTGTCGCCCCAGCCCGCGTATTCGAGCTTCATGTCAACATCGGGCCGCTCGGTCTTGAACTGATCCAGGCCGATCTGCCAGGTATGCATGTCGCTTTCGTTGAACCAGTTCTGGAAACGCAGTTCGATGGTTTCCATGGCCGGTTCCTCCTGCATGCCATCCGCCGGCGCCGGCGCGACACACGCGGCCAAGGCAATGCCCATCCCGGTCAGGGACGACAATTGCAAGAAACGACGGCGACTGACACCGGGAGATATCCAACGTGACGAACCGTTCATGTTTCTTTCTCCTTGCCCCGTATTTTTTCGGGACATGGCACTGGTTGGGAACTCTCACAAGGCAAAGATTAGGAGGCGGCACCCACGCCGTCGCCTGGCACTTTAGCCAATTTTCATGGCCTCCTTGGATGTGACCCCGAATCTTCCACAGACCAAAGTAGAGTAACACTCGCGGATTCCCGCCCAACATGGCTTTGGGGAGTCCTTGGGCCGAGGCGAATCGCGATGGCTCGGACCTCGTACCAGCCTACGACGGAGCCTGGCTGCATGACGGGTGTATGCGATGCGATACCCACAGGACATGCAGCCGGCCACAGTGCCGGTGCCGGTCTATTCCTTCACGGCCCCCATGGTCAGGCCGCGCACCAGGTACCGTTCGGCGATGAACACGAACACCACCGTGGGGATGAACATCAGCACCCCCGCGGCCGTCAGCGGTCCCCAGGCCACACCGTACTCGAGCACGAACTTGGTCAGTCCCAGCGCCACCATCTCGGTCTTGATGGTGTTCGATAGCACCAGGGTCACCAGCAGATCGTTCCAGGTGGCCAGGAAGGCCAGGACCGCCGTGGCCGCCAGACCGGGCTTGATCAGGGGAATCACGATGCGCACGATGACCCCCAGCGGGGACGCCCCGTCCACCCGCGCCGAGTCGTCCAGTTCCCGCGGCAGATCGGTGATGAAAGCCCGCAGCAGCCAGATGGTGACCGGCAGCTTGAAGGCCGTGTGGGCGATGATCAGGGCGGCATAGGAGTTGAGCAGCCGCAGCGTGCTGAAGATGATGAACAGGGGCAGAATGACGGCCACCAGCGGGATCATGCGCATGAACACAAGGCCGAACAGGACCGCCTTCTCGCCCCGGAACCGGTAGCGCGACATGGCATAGGCGGCCGGCGGTCCGATCACCATGTTGCTGGCGATCACGCCTCCGCATACGATCAGGGTGTTCTGGAGATAGGCCGCCATCTCGTAGTCCCGGAACACAGCCAGATAGTTGTCCAGCACCAGGCGGCGCGGTATCAGGATGAGGCGGGTGGAGGCGATTTCCACCAGGGGCCGGATGGAGGTCAGGATCAGCCACAGGATGGGCGTCATCATGATGAGGAGCACCACCGAGAGCACAACATAGGTGGCGGTGTCCTCCGCCAGCCGCCGTCCGGAGAATCGGAAGCCGCGGGAAGTCCGAGCTTGGGAGGTCATGTGTTGAGCTTCTCGCTTTCCGCGCCGGACCGTTCGTTTAGGAACAGGGGAATCAGCAGCACGATCGTGATGAAGACGGTAATCCAGGAGAGGGCCGAGGCCAGTCCGAACTGCGACTGGCTGAAGGCGGCGCGATAGATGTAGAACGGCAGCAGCTCGGTGGCATGGCCCGGTCCGCCGAGGGTCATGATGTAGATGACGTCGAACACCCGGAACAGGTCGATGATGCGCAGGGCCAAGGCCACGGCGATGACCGGCCGCATCAACGGCAGGGTCAACATGCGCAGGCGTTGCCAAGCCGTGGCGCCGTCCACAATCGCGGCCTCGAAAGGAGGTTGCGGCAAAGCCTGGAGGCCCGCCAACATCAGGATCATGACGAAGGGGATGCCTTGCCACACCGTGGCGATGACGATGGACAGCCGCGCCAGATTGGGTTCCACCAGCCACGCCTGCGGTGCCAGGCCCACTCCGATGAAGATCTGGTTCATGAGACCGAAGCGGTCATTGAAGATCCAGCGCCAGTTGAAGCCCGCCAGCACCGGGGCGGTCAGCATGGGCAGCAGGAAGAACACTCGATAGATGGCCCGCCCGCGGAATTGGCGGTTGAGCAGGAGGGCGGTACTCATGGCCACGGTGAACTCCACCAGGATGCACACCACGGCAAAAATGATGTTCTGTACCAGGACGGTCCCGAAGGAAGCACTGGTCATCGCTTCAATGTAGTTGCCCAGCCCTACGAACGGACGTGCGCTGCGGGCCAGCTTGTAGTCAAGGAAGCTGATGTACAGGGCGTGCACCAGCGGATAGAGCAGCACCGCCCCGATGATGCCCAGGGCGGGCAGAAGCAACCAGTAGGGGGCGTAGCGCGTTTGCCACGCGTCCAGGCGGGAACGCAGGGAGACGCGTTCCCGCCCGGATTCGATTCCAATGATGCGGTTCTCCGCCGGGCCCGCCATGGAAGTAAACGTTCGACGCGGTCCTAGAGCAGGCCGGCGTTCACCAGAATTTTCTCGGCTTCCTGGGCGGCGAAGTCCAGTCCTTCCTGCGGCGACTTCTGATCGGACAGCACCTTCTCGATTTCACCCCACAGAATGGGCTGGATTTCGGAGAATTCGGGGAACAGGGGCCATGTGTAGCCGTTGGCCGCTCCGGCCAGCGAGGCCTGCAGATTCAGGGCGACGATGCCCTCCGCGGTCTCAATGGCCTCGTTGAGCGCTCCCAGATGCGCGGGACGGGAACCCACGCTGGCGTGCAGATCCACCATTGCGGTTTGCCCGGTGATGTAATGGATCCACTGCCAGGCGGCGTCCGGTTGGGCCGAATGCAGATTGATGGCCCGGCCATGACAGACCGCAGTTGTGATATTGGTCTTGTTGCCGACAAGGGGCGCGATACTGAAATTGTCCACGATCACGGACTGGTCCGGATCCATGGAGCCGCCGGGGCCCCACTGCTTGCTCATGGCAGCCTGACCCGCGGTCCACAGCTGGCCGTTCTCCTCCCACCCGTAGCTGGGTGTGCCGGCCGGTACCACTTCGTGGGTGTGGATGAGGTCATACCACCACTGCAGGGCCTCCACGCCTTCGGGCTGGTTCCAGGCCGGCGGCGAGGGCTCGAGGCCGTTCTCCAGGAAGTCGCCCCCGTTCTCCCACAGCAGATCGCTGTATTCGCGCAACGCGGGGTCGCCCTTGCCCACGATCAGGTAGCCGTAGAGGTCCGGCGGATCGTTCAGGGCCTGGGCGGTGGCGACCAGTTCGTCCCAGGTGGTGGGGGGCGCCTCGATGCCGGCGGCTTCGAAAAGGTCGGTGCGATAGTACAGGGCCCGCAAATCGAAGGTGTAGGGAATGGCCAGCAGATTGCCGTTGCCCGTGAACGCGTCGAACGAGCCTTCCACGTAGTCGGCACTCTCCACGCCGTCTCCGGCCGCGAAGTCGTTCAGCGGGAACAGGGCTTCGATGAATCGTCCGATCTGGGCGTAGTGCGTACCGAAAACGTCGACATCGGCACTGCCCGCGGCCACCAGGGTCAACTGCTTGTCCATGAGCTGCACGAAGGGCAGCGTGCTGTACTGGTGCTCGATTCCGGTCCGGGTGTTGAAATCTTCCGAGATCTTGTCCAGGTATTCGCCCCAGAGCGGACCGCCGCTGGGATACAGGGCGTTCAGGACAATGGCCTCCGCCTCTTCGCCGGCTCCCGGTGCCGCGGGCGCCACACAACTCGACAAGGCCAGACCGGCGGTGCCCAAGGCCAATGTCGACAGAAATCCGCGTCGGGATAAAGCAAGCGTACGCATGAGTGCCGTCCTGTATTAATGGTCAAGTGACCGCCCATTGTATCCACCGGGCGAAACCGCTTCAGTTTGGTTGATTTGGCTCGGAGGCCGGTGTGCCCGAAGCCTGTCCCCACGGCGAAAGCGGGACTGACGGAACTACACTCCTGCGGCAAGTTGGAAGGGCCTCGGCCTGGAACGCCGACAATACCCGCGTGCGCGGGCTCAATCCTCCCGGGC
Source organism: Caldilineaceae bacterium (assembly GCA_026705565.1). GTDB lineage: Bacteria > Chloroflexota > Anaerolineae > Caldilineales > Caldilineaceae > Bin34. Next base: position 47,301 of record JAPPAJ010000322.1, read on the forward strand.
A
>JAPPAJ010000116.1 GCA_026705565.1 Caldilineaceae bacterium
TGTCCATTCACGACACGCTCAACGACATTCACCGCCTGCTGGGGGGGGCAACCGCGGACACTTCGAACAGGGCCCCCGATTCTGTTTCATCGCATAGGCAGTGACCACCTGTCTGCCAAGCTCTCCCCGCAGGCTCGGTGGACCACTTCGCTTAGCGTGTTCGGCACGGCCTGACCGTCCTTGTTGATGAACCGAGAGGGTTGGAGCCCCCTGCAGGCACCGGCGGGTTGGAGGACCAACGAGGTTCCGATGCCGTACGCATCGCAGGGTGCCGCTCACCCGATGGCCTTTGTCCGCCGTTGGGAACCTTGTGCTGGTGCCGGCCCGCCCCTCACTCCGGGCACAGATCCAGGAAGGGCAGGTCGGAGGGTTCCGTGCTGGACATCGGGCTCAGGAGCCGGTAGTCGAAGTTGACATGGTTAAAAAAACGGGCAACGTTCCAATTGTCATGCGGCGGATAGATATACCGGTCGATCTGCCAGGGCAGGGGCAACGGGCAGGTGGTCAGGGGATTGCCGCGCAGGTCCAGGGATTGCAGGGGACGCAGTTGGGACAGCACCAGATGAAAGTCCGTCAGTTGGTTGTGGCTCAGGTCCAGCTGCTTCAGGTTCTTCAGTTGGTCGCGGTCCAGATGAAAGTCCGTCAGTTGGTTGTGGCTCAGATTCAAGACCACCAAGCGAAACTGCGTTAAGACGGGCGGTACATCTGTCAGTTGGTTGCCGCTCAGGTCCAGCTGGCTCAGCCGATTGGGCCTCTCGGTAAGTCTTGCCAAGACGGCTGCGGAATCGGACAGGCCCTTCAACTCGTTGCCGGACAGGTCCAGCGAGCCCAGTTGTGAGAGTTGGCCCAGTTCCGGGGGCAGGGCGGTCAAGCGGTTGTCGGACAGGTCCAGCGAGTACAGTTGCGAGAGTAGGCCCAGCTCCGCGGGCAAGGTTGTCGACTGGTTGCCGGACAGGTTCAGGTGCCTCAGCCTGGAGGCCTGTTTCAGCTCCGGGGGCAGGGATGTCAAGCGGTTGCCGGACAGGTCCAGCGAGACCAGTTGCGGGAGTTGGCCCAGTTCCGGGGGCAGGTCCGTCAGTTGATTGTCGCCCAAACCCAGGGTCTCCAGGGTGGCCAAGTCCCCAATCGCGGACGGCACGGTTCCCAGTTGGTTGCCGGACAGGTTGAGTGTTTGCAACCTGTCCAGCCGAAACAGGGCCTCGGGCAGGTCCGTCAGTTGATTGTCACTGAGGTCGAGTTGGACCAGGTCGGAAATCCGGCCGATTGCGGGCGGCAGGTCGGTCAGCCGGTTGCCCGACAGATCGAGTGTCAAGTGCGGTTGGGCACCACGGAAGAAATCGAAACGAGCCGGTCCCCGAAGGCGACCCAGTTCGGGGGGCAGCGTGGTCAACCGGTTGTCCGACAGATCCAGCAGATATGGTCGGAGACGGCCGATGGCGGGGGGCAGCGTGGTCAATTGGTTGCCCGACAGATCCAGATGTGTCAAGGGGGATCCCGGCGAGAGCACCCCGGCTGTTCCGTGGCGGATGAGCTGAAACAACCATCCGGTCTGTTCGTCGACATTCTCGGCTTGGAAGAAGGTCTGCCATCTGGGCTGCAGCCATGCGGACGTTAGGGTCGAGAACCGGTTGTCGCTCAGATCCAGAAGGGAGAGGTATCGGAGTCGATCGAGACCGGGAGGCGCCGTGGTCAAGCGGTTGCCGCTCAGGTCCAGGTAATACAGCGATTTGAGCCCGGCCAGAGACGGCAGGTTGGTCAATTGGTTGTCTTGCACATCCAGGGCCTGAAGGTTGGGGAGCTGACCCAACTCCGGGGGCAGGGCCGTCAACTGGTTGTCGGCCAAGCCCAGTTCGCTCAACAGGGCAAGCCGCCCTAGTTGCGGGGGCAGGGCCGTCAGCCGGTTGCCGGCCACACCCAGTGTGCGCAATTCGGTGAGCTGTCCCAGTTCCGGGGGCAGAGAAGTCAGCTGGTTGCCGGCTACACTCAGCCCGTACATTTGGGTCAGCCGTCCCAGTTCCGGGGGCAGGGATGTCAGCTGGTTGCTGTGCAGTTCCAACTCCCTGAGCTTGGACAGTTGGCCTAGCTCCGGGGGGACGGCACCGGTGAGTCGGCTGCCGGCCAGGGTCAGTTGCTCCAGGTTCGTCAACTGCCCCAGCTCCGGCGGAATGGTGCCCGTCAGCAGGGGCCCCCCCAGCCTCAGTTTCTGCAGTTGGCTCAGCTGTCCCAGTTCCGAGGGCAGTTGCCAGGTCACGCGCACCCCCGGGGGATGAATGCCCCACATGGGCAATGTTTCGACGAATTCCCCGGTCCATTCCTCATACGTCTCATATGGATGATTGTCATACCAATCCAGCTCCGTCACGCGGCCGCTGTCATCCAACCGTGCTCCCAGTTCCTGTGGGGCAAGCTCCAACTCCAGGGCCGTACCGAGAATGTCCAGCACCGCCCGGTCGTTGGCCACGGCGGTTGTGCCCCAGGCCACCGCCAGGTTCAAGGTGACGTGCGCCGCAGGCACCCCAGCCTCCCGCACCGCATATTCCAGGGTCCCGTCGGGCCGGATCCACAGCCGCAAGGGCAGGGGGTTGGGGTAGGCCGGATCCGGGGTGCCGTCGGCCTGCACAGCGCGGCCCTCCACGTCGCGCCACACGGTACGGGGTGGCCGAGCGTCCTCGGGAATTTGGAACTCGAGGAAGACCGTGCAGTCGGGGGCCGGCAAGTCACCCGGTGTGGTATGCAGCACTGCCTGTACCAACTCTGCGCTGCGCGTCAGCTGGACCGCCACCGGCTGGGAGTTCAAGCCTGCCTGCGCGCAATCGGGCCCATTGGCCTCTTTCCCTGCACCCGCCCGTACCGCGCCCGGGGACATAAACAGTAGGAGCAGCGACAGCAGGAGGACCCCAAGAAAACGGGGTCGCAGAAAGTGAAAGGCGCAGATCCACATGGGGCAGGTTCCGGGGTGTCAAGGGAGTGTCCGAGTGCCATGGTAGCGGCCGACCTGGCCCGAGCCAAGGTTGCGCGATGGGTACGCGGCGGGTACGCGGCGGGTACACGGCGGGTATAGACAGGGCTCCTTTTCGGGCGCAGACTGGGACCAACCCCGCCTGGTCAGGCTGTTTGAAGCCAACCGGGCTCCAGCAAACCCAAAGAGGAAACCCCTTCATGTCCACGCCCACCACCATCCATCACGGTCTGAGTGTTCTGAGCGATGCCGATGCGTCGCAGCGGCTGGCCCATCCTTTGGCAGACACCGTGCGACTCTATAGAAGGTTCCGCAACCCGGGACAGGGATTCGACGGTGACAGGCAGGTATTCAACGTTTTCAACGATGCCTTGACTGGGCCCGGTTACGCGCACCGTGCAGGTCATTCCGGTATCGACTATC
>JAPPAJ010000073.1 GCA_026705565.1 Caldilineaceae bacterium
CTCATTACCAATGGTATGAACAGTTTTCGGAATAAAGATGTCTCTGGCCTGGACGAGGATTCATCATCCTGTCTTTGCTTGCGGAGACATCCGGGACCGCGACGGCCAGCGGTCGATGCAGGGGGGCACGGCTCCTGTTATGGTGTTGGTGTCAAGCCACGCCATCCCGGAGGTGTTCCGTGCCCCTGCTGCCCACTATACTGGCGGCCCTGCCCGTCGGCAAACCGCAACGAGCCTACCTCGGCGCCCTGCTGCCCCTGCTGGTCGGCCTGCCGGTCCGGCCCACGCACCGCAACCTGGCCCGGTTCGGCGACCGCTGCCCCCACACCCACGGACGCCAGGCGGCCCGCGCCTGCGACTTTGCGGCGCTCAACCTGGCCGGGCTGTGCGCGGTGGTGCCCTACGCGCACGACCTGGCCCGGTTGGGGACTGCACCTGCCTGCCCAAGAGTGGGCGCAAGCTGCCGGGGGTGGGCTGGCGCTGGCACGGCGGCGAGGGGCGGGTGGCCTGGGGCCAGCAGCCGGGGTCCTGTCCGTCCTGGACCTGAAGGAACACTGTTCCTATCCCGTCCACGGGTGCCTGCAGCCCTCGTCGGGGCCCCGTACCCGGCGGTCGGTGCGGCGCACGCGTCCGCCGCGGGCGGCGGTGACGGCGATGCTGGCCCTGCTCGACGAGGCCCTGGCCGTGGATCCGGAGCAGCGCCCCGACATCCGGGTCTTCGTGGGCGACAGCCACTACGCCTGCGAGCCCATGGTCGCGGGGCTGGCGGCCCGCGGCCTGGTCCTGGTGAGCAAGCTGCGCCGCGACGCCGTCCTGTGGGTGCTTTGGCAGGGGCCGCCCACGGGCCGGCCCGGCCGGCCGCGCAAGTACGCCGGGCGCTTCGACCGCACCCGTCTCGGCGAGCTGCCCGCCGTCGACCTGCCGGACGAGGGCACGCGGCTGTACCACGCGCCGTTGTACTACAAGCCCTTCCAGAAACTGCTCCGGGTCGTCTTCGTCCTGGATGCCGACGCCGACCCCGCCGAGGACCGGCCCACGATCCTCTTCGGTACGGACCCGGAGATGGACCCGGCTCGAACTGCGCCACGCGGCGCGGGAGGCCCTGGCCCGCTTTTCGATGGCCAACGTCAAGCTCAAGGCCTTCCTCGAACTGGTGTTGGCCAGGCTTTTTGCCTGGGACGGGTTGGACCGGACCCTGCCAAAATATCCGGAGGCCCTGCGGGAACTGCTCGCCCTGGGCCAAATCGAGCCCAAACCCACCTGAAGCGGCAGCGAATCCACCGGGATTCGCCGTCACTGCCCCCATCCCGGCATCTTCAACCCCGATCCAAGCCCGCAGGGACGACCGTCCCTCCTCCCCATTGCATATCTCTAAAACTGTTCACACCATTGTCATTACAACAAGAGGAGATTACCTGAACTCAGGCCACATCAAGCGGTTGTTGTAGGCCATCCTTCGGTTTTCATACCAGCAGTGTGGAAGAGGTTGGCAGGATTACGTGTTGGTACCAGTCCCTTCTCCTACCTAACCATCTCCAAGGTACTTTCGATGTGTCACAGGCTGTCGGTCTAGTGGTGCAACGAAGCTTTGAGATAGTCAGAGGCGCAATGTTGGGATTCCCTTATCGTACGCTTCGCCGTGCCCCTTGCCACCTGCCGTCGGTACTGTGATCGACTGTTCCAACGCTATGAAGGTTCGTTGCACTACTAGGCCCCTTTGCCCTAAATCAACCCAAAGCCGCAATCTTGAAGAAGAAATCGGCAGATGCTTTGCCGTCCGGTAGGCCGCGGGCCGAAACGCCGCCCAGCGGCAGTGCTTTGCCGGACCCCACTGCAACACCAGTGGTTACCCCAGGGCAAACGCAAAGTCGATGGGGCCGTGCGGCAGCCAGGATCTAGGGTTGGCGTCCGATGCGGTCGCGCAGCAACCCGATGGACACGTCCGTTTCGAGTTTCCGTTGACTCGTGCGCAGGATGTTCAGGGCAGCTCGTCTGAGGATGCCCATGATGGCGGGCGCGTTTCCGGTGCGGATGCGGCAGTCGTCCTCGCGGAACTACACGTCCAGGGTGCGGTGCAACCCGTTCTCGACGCCCCAGTGGCCGCGCACGAGGGTCAGCAGGGCGGCGGCATCCACGGGTCGGCTGGAGATGTAGTAGCGCACGGAGCGCTGCCGGCGGCCCCAGGGGCCGGAGCGTTCCGCCTGCACGCGGACCAGGCTGCGCAGGCCGGGCCAGGCTTCGGGGTCCGCGACCCCACTCGCCCAGGACCGTGCAGCGGCGCCGCTCGCGGCGGTCCTCGGCCTGAGGCCAGAAGGCGCCCCGCTCGGCGTTGTCGAAGGCCGCCTTCACCTCCCGGTGCAGGGTCGGGTGGTTGCGCTTGACGGCCAGCACGTAGTCGGCGCCGGCCTCCCGCAACGCCTGCCCGATGGCCGTCTGGCAGCCGGCCGCGTCGATCGTGACCACGGTCCCTGCAGGTGGATGCGGTCGAGCAAACGGAGGAGGGCCGCAAACTCATTGCTCTTGGCGTCGCACGGCTCCTGGGCCACGGGTCAGCCCCTCCCGCACCAGGAAGGCACTCACCATGTGCAGGGGCCGGGTGCCGTCGGCAAGGTCGCACGACCGGCGCGCCGCCTTGCCGTTCAGGGCCAGGATCAACTCCTCCAGGCCGGGCAGGCTGGTGCCGTCGAGCAGCCACAGCAGGAACCAGGCCCGGTGGTCGTGCGTGAAGGCGGCCACGGCCGCCAGGCTGTTGGCGCCGGCGAGCGCCAACAGCAGCGTGGACAGGAGCACGGGCAGGGCGTGGCGCACGCCGCGCGGGTCGCGCGGATCGGGCCGCGTGGCCAGTTGGTCGGTAAAGGCGCACAGGGTCGCCAGGAGTTCGGGGTCGGGGCATGCGACAATATATTCCATGGGGACTGTGAGGTTTTTGTCATCCCACAGAATGCACAGTGGTCCTCTTTTTTGGGCGCTTCCGGAGGCTCGCCACCGGCCCCCAATGTGGACTGTCCGTGCCGAATTAACTCCAATGGCCGGCGAATTTGTTTCGCGCCAACCGGGCGAAGTCCACGTCCCGAACCGGCCCTTCATCGCTCCGATTCACCCGCTCCACGCGACTTTGCGTTTGCTCTAGTGGCTACCCTCACTCCCTCTGGAAATGAAGCCGGCCGGACCCTGAACCCGATCCCCAAGTCGACCCGTTACCTCTATGGTTTGGACAGTTTTGAGCCGTTTTCCCGTTGCATGTCCGGGCCTGGCGCTGCATCCGGCATGACAAGGGGATAAATTGGGGGGGGGAGACGCTCCAGCCCCCGGGGAAAACCGCACGGAGCCTGCTATCGTTGATGTAGTT
>JAPPAJ010000117.1 GCA_026705565.1 Caldilineaceae bacterium
GTGCGGGCTGGTTTTGGAGCGGCATGGCCCGGGCCGCCCGCTGGGGCTTGGAGGTCACGCTGCTGGCGGCCGTGGACGTGGAGGAGGGTGGCGCCTATCCTTGACAGGTATATGTGCGGCTCCGGATATGGAGGATAGACGGCTGCCAAGGATGTCCGGACCGCCGGAGTACCGCGTGCTGCGGCGTCGCAGCGGGTTCCCAGGCCGCGCGGACAGCCGTGTGCGTGTTTGGGCGGTGTCGGAGGCGTGCAGGCCTGCCCGCGGGGTGCGTGGCCGCGGGGCCGGTGACGGGGGGTGTGCGTAACGGAGGCGGGGCTGTGCGTCAGGGTCCCTGGGCCAGGGCGCGGACGGCCGGAGGCCCGTAGGGACCGGGCCGGGGGCGCAGCCAGAGCCGCGTCCACGAGCGCCCCTGGGCCAGCAGGGCCCCGAGGCAGGCCATGCCCTGGCGCAGGAGGCTGAGGCGGCGGGGGGCCGACCGCGCCGGGACGGTCGCCGGGGGCGTGCGCAACCGTGCGGGGTTCCGGCCGAGGGTGGCGGCTTCCTCCCGGCGTGTGCCGTGGGCGACCGCCAGCAGCGTGGCCACGGCCAGCACCAGCCAGTGCCGCCCCGCGCGCACCTGATAGGGGTAGGTAAAGCGGCTCCGGTCCTGAAAAACAGGTCGAGGAAACGGAAAAAGCATGGTTTGCGGGTAGTCTGTTCGTGTTGCGACACACCAAACAGGCCCCGGTCCCATGCTTCTTCCGACGGCATTCTATCCCCTGCACGACCAAATCCAAAGGCATCTGCCCCATCTGCGGCCGGCCCAGATGGTCGGCTTGGCCCTGTGGGTGGGGGCCACGGTGATGGCCCGCAGCGGCTGCCAGAACGCGGTGCTGGGGGCCCTGTTGAGCCTGGGTCTGGGTTGGCACACGACCCGCCCGTACCTGCGGGAATGGCTCTGCGACGGGTCCGACCGGGCTGCGCCCTGCGGGGTGCAGTTGGAGGTCGAGGCCTGTTTCGCGCCCCTCCTGCGCTGGGTCCTGGCCTGGTGGGAAGGCTCCGAGCTGACGCTGGCCGTCGACCCCACGGCCAAGGGCGGGGCGCTGGTGGCCCTGGTCGTGAGCGTGGTCTACCGGGGCCTGGCCATCCCCGTGGCCTGGCGCCTCAAGACCGGCGGCCAACCCGGTCCCTGGATGCCGGACCTCTGCGCCCTGCTGGACCGCCTGGGCCCCGCCGTACCGGAGGGCATGACCGTGCGCGTGCTCTGTGACCGGGGCCTGCAGAGCCCCGACCTGTGGGCCGCCATCCGCCGCCAGGGCTGGCATCCCTACATGCGCTACGACCGCAACATGACCTTCCAGGCGTCCACCGGACCCCGCGGGCCGGCCTGGCGCTTCGTGGCCCGGGAGGGCCAGTACACGGTCACGGCCGGGAAGGCCTTCCGCGACCGCAAGTGGTCCTGCACCCTGATTGTGCTGTGGGTGCCCGGCCAGGAAGCCCCCTGGGTCGTGCTCACGGACGAAGCCCCCGACGACGTGGACCTCGGCGCCTACGGGATGCGCGTCTGGATCGAGCAGGGCTTCCGCACGCTCAAGCGCATGGGCTAGCAGTGGCACCGCACCCGGCGTCTGGACCCCGCCCGCGTCGACCGGCACTGGCTGGTCCTGGCCGTGGCCACCCTCTGGGTCCTGGCCCACGGTACGCGCGTCGAGGAGGCGTATCTGCGCGGTCTGGCCCCCGGGCGCGTGCGCACACCGCCCCTGCAGCCGGCGACGGTGGCCCGCCCCCGACCGCTCAGCGTCTTTCAGCTGGGCCTGGCCCGGGTCCAGCGGCTGCTTGCCCGCGGCCATGGCTGGGCCCGGGTTTGGCTGCAGCCCCTGCCCGGACCGGATCCGCCCTGGAAGCTGCGGTGGGTGGACCCGCCCGGAATGGAGCAAACGGTCGCACATTGACCCGGCTCCCGGCTTTACCTACCCCTATCAGCGACAGCCCCGACGGTTCGGCAACCGCCTGTGCCGGCTGGGTATTCATTCTCGTTCCGATCCCGCCAACGACCGTGTCCGGAACCAGTCAGGCGCAGTTGCTCCCCTGCTCGTTGAAGCGGACCTGTCGCCGCGGCAGACCGAGGTCCTCGCCCAACATTGGGGAAGAATTCATGGCCAACGATGTGGTATCCCATGGGCATCCATCGGACAATCGGTTTCGAGGCTTCGCGGCCTTTGGTGCCGTTTACGGACCAAAGTGCGGTAGCCGATCCCTGAACGGTTCCCCGCACTTTGGATCCGGAGAGCCTGCCCGACAGTTCATCTCCCTGAGCCAGCGGAAGTCGCGTTGCGGTGGGCGGATCGACAGTGGTCCGGTGTCTCCGGCCGGCGGGAACGGTGGCGGAAACCGAAAATACCGAAAGTCGCCAACACGGATCGACAGCACATTGATACCCTGTGCGGATGTGTGACAGCTTGCCAACATCATGGATGCGTGCGTGAACAACCTGCGGATCGGTCGACGGTGGTGGGCCATTGGCCTGTGCCTGTACCTGCTCCTGGCATCGCCCAGTGCAGCTCAGGAGTCCGTGTCGATGCCCGTGCCTGAGGGAGTCATCGCCCGTCTGGGCCAGGGCACGGGCAAAGCCGTGCAGTATTCGCCGGACGGTTCCCACCTGGCGGTCGGGGGCAGTGTGGGCATTTGGCTGCATGACGCCCACACCGGCGAGGCCGTGTCCCTGCTCACGGTCCACGGGCATGATGTCACCAGCGTGGCCTTCAGTCCCGACGGGCGCACCCTGGCCAGTAGTGGTGGGGACAACACCGTGCGGCTGTGGGATGTGGAGACCGGCACCCTGCGCCAGACCCTCGAGGGCGTTGTCACCAGCGTGGTCTTCAGTCCCGACGGGCGCACCCTGGCCAGTAATAGTTGGGCCCACACCGTACGCCTGTGGGATGCGGAGACGGGTGCCCTGCACCAGATCCTCGATGGCCACACGGACGGAGTCCACAGCGTAGCCTTCAGTCCTGATGGGTACATCCTGGCCAGCAGCGGTCAGGACGACACCGTGCGCCTGTGGGATGCGGAGACGGGCGTCCTGCACCTGACCATCGAGGGCCACACGAGCGGGGTCACCAGCGTGGCCTTCAGTCCCGACGGGCGCACCCTGGCCAGTAGTGGTGGGGACAACACCGTGCGCCTGTGGGATGTGGAGACGGGTGCCCTGCGCCAGATCCTCGATGGCCACACGGACGGAGTCCACAGCGTAGTCTTCAGTCCTGATGGGTACATCCTGGCCAGCAGTGGTCAGGACGACACCATACGCCTGTGGGATGCGGAGACGGGCGTCCTGCACCTGACCATCGAGGGCCACACGA
>JAPPAJ010000050.1 GCA_026705565.1 Caldilineaceae bacterium
TGCAGGCCGAGTTGGTCCGCCATCCCGGCTTCGCACGCGACATGGCATCGCTTTGGCACCAGTTGCAGCTCAAGCAGGGACGGCTCCCCGGTCCCGCGCATCCAACCCCGGCCCTGCCCGCGGGCACCCGCAACCGGGATCGCGGCAACGGATCCGCCATGCCGCTCCTCCATGCCCTGCCGACCGGAATCCGGAATCTGTGGACGGTCGGCGTTGGACCGGAGATCACCGACTCCCTCGTGGCATTTGTCACGCGGGAGCACCGGGAACAGGATCTGCCCGCACGCGGCCGCATCCTGGCCGAACACATGGCGAACTACCTGCGGCTCTCGGGCCAACCCGACACCAGTGACGACCAGACTCCCCGCTACCACGACCGCCTCCTGCTCGACCTGCTGGAGGACCATCTGGCCCTGGACACGGAACCGCCGCGCGTGCGCGGCACGCGCGACGGCACACCGTCCCCCGATCCCGAACCTGCCCCTGCCGCCAAGCAACCATTGAAGGACACCCTGACCCGCCACGCAGAACTGGAGTGTCCCGACCGGGTCTGGATCGGCACGCCCCTGGTGCCGATCAAGGTCCGTCTCCTGGCACCGGATCCCGATGATCCGGCCGCGCGCCTGGCCATGGAACTGCAGCCGGACCTGCCCATCCACATCTGGCTGACGGCGCCGGGCTTCGACGTGCTGGGATCCCAGCTGTACACCCTCTGGCTGGAACCTGACGCACCGCGGCAGGAGATCACGTTCGAACTTCAACCCCGAACGGCCGGCGCGGCCCACCTGATGGTGCAGTTCCTGCAGGAAGGGACTCCGCTCGGATCGATCATGGCAGGCATCGAAATCGAGGAACAGGTCACCACCACGGTCAAAAATCGCTTCGTGCGGGCCGACCACCTTGCGGTTGGGGACAAGTCCGAATCTCCGGACCTGACCCTCTTCGTGCACTACGACATGATGCAGGCCCAGCCCCGGTTGCTCTTCAACCTGTACCGGGACGGCCAACTGTCGGAAAGCTGGCCCCCCGCCGTCCTGCACGCGGACACCCGCAGCTACCACGCCGAGATCTACCAGCGGCTGTCGGACCTGACCGATGTGTTCGACATCCAGCGGGACAGTCCCGACACCATGGAGGCGGTGGACCGCCAGTTGCGCAGCTTGGGACAAAGCCTGTGGAACGACCTGATTCCCGAAGGCCTGCAGCAGTTGTACGCCCTGGAACGGGCGGAATGGCACGGCCGTTCCCTGCTCGTCGTGACCGACGAGCCCCACATCCCCTGGGAACTGATGTGGCCCTACGGCTACCAGGGCGAAAGTTGGGAGGACGAACAGCCCTGGTGCATGTCCATGCGCATGACCCGCTGGCTTCACCAGGACGGTGAAGGCGCGGGCCTCCACGGACCGCCATCCCAACTGGAGATCGAGCGATTTGCGTTCGCAGGTCCGAGCGACCTGTCCCTGGCGGCGATCGAAACGGAAGGCCGCCAGCTGCGGACCCTCATGCAAACAGCCGGCATTCGTGATGCCGGCCTGGACCTCGGTTCACTCGCCCGTATTCAGGCACTGCTCGAAAGCGGAGACTACGACTGGCTGCACCTGGCATCGCACGGGGAATTTTCGGCCGAGCGGCCGGATTCCGGGTCGGCCATCCTGCTGGAGGGCGGAGAAGCCCTGGCACCCGATGCGCTGATTGGGCCCCAGGTACAGGGACACATCTTCCGGCAACGGCCGTCGTTCGTGCTCAATGCCTGCCATGCCGGTCGCCAGGGCTGGGCCCTGACCCAGCTGGGCGGTTGGGTCAACAGACTGGTGGGTTCGGGCGCCGGTCTGTTTGTAGGTCCCTTGTGGACGGTTACGGACAGCTCCGCCCAACTCTTCGCCGTTCAGTTCTATGAACGGCTGCTGGCCGGCGACACGGTGGCCGAGGCCCTGCACGCGGCCCGCCGGCAAATCCGGGAGCTGGGAGACCCCACCTGGCTGGCCTACAGTGCCTATGCCCATCCGAACGCGCGGCTGGCGCGCACCGCGGGGCCCGGATCAGACCACGGCCAGGCTCCTTTCATGGACGAGACCGACCGCAGCCTCCCCAACGGCGGCAATCTGGGCTCCTGAAGCCGGAGACATCGGCGAACGCGGGAAGCCTCCGTCACGGTCCTGCAGTGCCATCACAGCCCTGACGGCGGCCGGCAGGTTGTCGCCCTCGATGGCGTTCCAAAGCGGCAACAGCCGGTGGTGCAATGCCAAGGCCAGCTCGTGGTCGCCGGCCCGAACCGCATCCCACAGGGCCACGCAGGTGGCCGGGGCGGCGGTGAGGATGGCGGCGATGGCACCTTGGGCTCCCAGGCAGAAGGACGGATACAGCAAGGCGTCGACCGCGGACAGGATGGTGTCTTCCGGATCCGACAGCATCAGCAGATCCGCCAGCAACTTCATGTCGCCCGCGCTTTGCTTGACCCCCTGCACCGCGGGCACCTCGCGCATGATGCGCGTCAGAAGCTGCGGCGACAAGTAGATGTGCGGCACCACGTTGTAAATCAGGATCGGGATGTCCACCACCTCGGCCATCGAGGCGAAGTGGCGGAGGTGCATCTCGTCGGTCGGCTTGAACAGATAGTGCACCGGTGTGACTTGCAGGGCGGCCACGTCCAGATCCGCCAGCAGTCGCACGCGATTGCGGGCCTGCCGCGTGCTGTCCACAATGACCCCGGCGATGACGGGCACGCGGCCTGCCGCGGCCTCGACGGCCGTCCCGACCGCCGTGCGCAGTTCCTCGTCGGTCAGGGTGTGGCCTTCCCCGGTGCTGCCACCCACGGCCAGTCCGTGGACCCCGGCGCCTTCGATCAGGTATTCCACGTCGGCGGCCAGTGCCGCCGCATCCAGCTCTTCCCGGTCATCGAAGGGGGTGACCATGGGCGGGATGATGCCAAACAGGCTTTCAATCATGGTGGTGGTGTCCGATGGTTTAGAGGATTTGGGGGTTGGGGAAGGCCGTTATCAGGCGTTCAGCAGGCCCGCGGCAATCTCGTCCCATTCGTCCGTCAGGGATGCCTCCGACGGTGATTTGCCGGCCCGGCCGTACCAGTACCGGGCATTGGGCAGATCCCCTTCCTCGCGGTGCAGCCAGGCATGCACCCAGGCGGATCCGTTGGCATCGTCCTGGTCCTGCAACAGGTCGTGGGAACGGTGCCACTCTCCCTTGCCGCCCCACCACAGTGCCTCCAAGGGCACTCCAAGCCCCTCCGGCGGGGCCGTCTGCTCAAGTGATGCGCGAAAACCCTGGGCGTCCATGGCTGTGTCCTTCTGGTTGACGGAAAAGGCACCGCGCCTGGTTCAGGCCTCGGTCCACAGCTCCGCAATGCGAAGGCAGGTGCGAACCGCCAGTGCCATGTCCTGGATCGTAACCCACTCCAGGGGGCCGTGCACATCATGCATGCCGGTGAACAGGTTGGGGGTGGGCACCCCTTTTTCGGTGAGCCGGGAGCCGTCGGTGCCGCCCCGGATGGGCTCATCCACGGGTTCGAGGCCGGTGTCGCGCATGGCCTGCCGGGCGATCTCCACCGGGGTCATGTCCTCCTGCAGCCACTGCCCCATGTTGCGGTACTGTGCCTTGATGTCGCAGCGGATGCCGGCGCGCGGATGGGCCGCCTGCATGGCCTCGGCCAGCAGGGACAACACCTTCCCGTGTTCCGCCAGACGATCGTTGTCGAAGTCGCGCAGGATGTAGCGAAGTTCGGCCTCGGCCGCGTTGCCCGCCATCTCGTACAGGTGGATGAAACCCTCCCTGTCCTTCGTGGTCTCCGGCGTCCGCGCATGTTCCGGCAGCGCGGCGTGGAACTTGGCGGCCAGCGTGCAGGCATTGACCAGATCGTGATAGGCCGTGCCGGGATGGACCGAAACGCCGCGGAACGTCACGACGGCCATGTTCGCCGAAAAGGTTTCGCTGGATATCTCACCGGTGTTGCCTCCATCCAGGGTGTAGGCCCAGCGCGCGTCCAGATCCCCCGGCGTGAGGTGGTCCACGCCCCGGCCGATTTCCTCGTCCGGCGTAAAGCAGAGGCGGATGCGTCCGTGTTCCGTACCGGACTTCTCCAGCAGGCTGCGCGCCATGCTCATCACGATTGCAACACCGGCCTTGTCGTCGGCGCCCAGCAATGTGTCCCCGCTGGCGGTCACAACATCCTGGCCAATCTTGGCCTTGAGATCGGGGGAACGCTCCGATGACAGCACCAGAGCTTCGTCCTTGGGGAACGTGATGGGCGTGCCATCCCAGGAGCGGTGGACACGCGGTTCGACCCCCAGGCCGGGAAATGCTTCCGTCGTGTCCACATGGGCCATGAAGGCGATCGTCGGGGCCGCGCCACCACCCGCGGTTGCGGGGATGGTGGCCAGCACTGTGGCGTAGTCCGTCAACTGCACATCTTCGGCCCCGAGCTGTTCAAGTTCCACTTCCAACATGCGCAGCAGATCCAACTGCCGTTCGGTCGAGGGGACGGATGTCGAGTCGGCATCCGACTCCGTGTCCACCTGCACGTAGCGGAGGAAGCGCTCCTCCAGGTCCCGGTGCAAATCAAATGTCATGAGGGTTCCTCCGATCGTGGCAGCAAGCTGGCCGGGATGCAGGTACGGCCTGCCCTAGAATAAGCCAATTGGCCGTCCTCGGAGAGGCGGCCGTTGCAGGCAATGCAAAGGACTGAACGGCATGGACGACAAACAGCGGCAACTCGGTGAAGCGGCGGCGCAGCGCGACTGGGTCAATGGCATCACGCGTTACCCGGACCCCGCGGTGGAGGTTGTGGACGACAGTTTCCGGAAATACATCAACGCCAATGCCGCCCTGGAGCGGCTGTGGACCGGTGCCAGGTGGACCGAGGGGCCGGTTTGGTTCGGCGACCGGAACAGCCTGCTGTTCAGCGACATTCCCAACAACCGCATCATGTGCTGGCATGCGCCATCGGGCCAGACCTCTGTCTATCGGGAGCCCTCCAACAACACCAACGGACACACCCGGGATCGCGAGGGACGCTTGGTTTCCTGCGAGCACCGGACGCGCCGCGTCACGCGCACGGAGCATGACGGCTCCGTCACCGTGCTGGCCGATTCCTACCAGGGAAAACGCCTCAACGCGCCCAACGACGTGGTGGTCAAGTCCGACGGCAGCGTGTGGTTCACGGATCCCGGCTACGGCATCCTGCACAACTACGAAGGCGGAGTTGCGGAATCCGAGCTTCCGACCAACGTGTATCGCCTGGATCCCCTGTCGGGACGGCTTGAAGCGGTCGTTACCGACTTTGCCAAGCCGAACGGCCTCTGCTTCTCCCCCGATGAATCACTCCTCTACATCAGCGATACGGCCACCAGCCACGATCCGGATGGCAATGCCCACATCCGAGTGTTTGAGGTTGATGGTGACTCGGTACGCGGCGGCCGGGAGTTTGTGGACATGCGTCCGGCGGTGTCCGACGGGTTCCGGGCAGACATGGACGGCAACATCTGGACCAGTTCCGGCTGGGCCGGCCCGGGCCTGGACGGAGTGCAGGTGTTCAACCCGGCCGGAGACCTCATTGGCCGCATCCACCTGCCGGAAATCTGTGCCAACGTCTGCTTCGGCGGTCCCCACCGCAACCGGCTGTTCATGATGGGCAGCCAGTCGGTCTACCACCTGTGGACAGAAGCAATCGGGGCACAGCGTCCGTAGAATAGTCAATATTCCATCGGCCCGCGGACGAAGCTCCCCATCTCTTATCAACAATAACCCAATCATGCCCTCACAATTCACGCTCAATTGAAAATCACATTTATTTCCAAATTTCACTGCCCATCAAGGACCACAATACCAACGCACGTCCCACAGTCTCAGAAGTTCTGCAACAATTCAAGTTGACATCATCATGAAACACAGCCAACCAACTGCCGCTTCAATTGTCAAGTCTGCCCACGATGGGGAGTTCGCTGTCCCAGAATTCCAACGCGGCTTCGTATGGACTGTTGGCAAAGTTCGAGAACTCGCCGACTCCCTGACACGCAATTTCCCTGTTGGCAGCATCCTGACATGGAAATCCAGCACTGCCATCCAGCGAGGTGACGCCGACACGACCAGCCAAAAATCTTGGATAATTGACGGCCAACAACGAACCACAGCGCTGTGTACCTTACTAGGCGACCGCCCAGCGTGGTGGGACAGCAACAACCGTACTTGGACCGACCATTTGAACGCCTTTGATGTGCGTCTCGACATCGGAGAAAACGATTGGACATTCGTCACTCGCAAATCGCTTGCTGGTCGTTACATCCGAGTCAGAGACATATTGAACTCGGATGACTTGTATGCTCTAGCTAAAGAACTTGCTCACGGCGGCCATGCATTCACATCAAACATAAGCGTTCTTGCAAACCACTTACAAGCAGTGGCTAAGATCAAGGATGCGATTCTACCTAATGTCGAGATCGACGATACTATTGAACTAACTGAAGTTGCCGAAATTTTTAAACGGTTAAATTCTACAGGAACACGAATCAAGCAGGCAGACATTTATCTGGGAGTGGTCGCATCTAGAAATCCTGGTTGGGTTAATAGAAACTTCCTTAAATTCATTAGAGAGCTTGACACACAGGGGTTTGATCTTGAACCATCATTTTTGTTTCGAACATTTACAGGAATTGGAGCTGGAAAGAGTAGATTTCGCAACATTGATCAAGGATTTTGGGAGAATCTTGACGGCAGCCCAGCTTGGGAAAAAACACAAAGAGCGCTATTGTCAGTGTGCCAAGGACTCCGCCAATTTGGAATTATAAATTCCAGGCTAGCTTTGAGCTCTAACGCTATCGTTGCTGCAGCGGTGTATCGGGCTCAGTTTCCAGAAGGATCTTTTGGACCAATTTTATCATGGATGTTGAATTCTGTTAAAGAAGGGTTTTTTAGTGGTCCAACAGAAACAAAGATGGACCGAGTGATAAGTATTGTGCGCAATTCAGTCTCCAAGGATGATGCCTTGAACGGTTTGCACTCTCTTTTATTGAACAATTCACCAGTGTTTACTCCAGAAGAATTTGTCGAGACAGGCAGCCGTCGCAACTCCGTACAAAGACTGATGATATATCTCATTGCATTCAAAAATGATGCCCAAGATTGGAACACAGACGGGTACAAAATCAGGGCAGAAGCAGTAGGCAGCTATGCACCTGAGTGGCATCATATTTTTCCTCGCAAGTGGCTCAGTGACAATTTATCCATCGTCGATGACAATACCATTGACTCAGTTGCAAACATGGCAGTGATTAGTGGAGAAGCAAATCGGAAAATCGCCACTAGGTCGCCCAAGGAATACGTCGCCGATCTCGACCTGGCGTCCCGGGGACTGTTAGATCAACAGGCGGTACCTGATCCTACATATGTTGAACCGTCTCAATATGAAGATTGGCTCCGTAACAGGGCGAAATGGCTTGCGAAACAATCCAATGACTACTTAACAAAATTCCTCAGTAACGGTTGATTCTCTTCCGAGTGTGTGAATTCTTAGTATAGAGGTGAGTTGCGGGCTGCCGGGACGCCAGTCTTCCCAAGACCACTGCCCAAGTTGGAGTGCGATTGCCCTGCTAGGGTACCCCAGCATTGTGAACGGCAAGGTCCCAGTCGGCCGATTTCCCGATGAGCCTCACTCCTACTTTGACTACCGCGGCTCATATTCAAATCGCGTGCCTTTCGCCTGCTGTGCCCTCGTGGGCGGGGCCGGTAAGGTGCACTGCCGCGTCAAACAGAATCTGGCAACCCGCAGCGAGATCCTCAGGGGTTACACTCTCGATTTCGTTGTGGCTGATGCCGTCCTTGCTGGGCACAAAGTTCAAGGCCATAGGTGCAACCTATTAGTGCAACGAAACTTTGAGAGGCAGAATTCCGGTGTTTGGATTCCCTCAGTTCCCGCCTCCCCATATCCCTAGCCGCCGCCCCCGTGTCCCTGCCCGACGTCTCCCTGAACCGCGCCGACATCGCCTCGGTGCGCGGACGGCTGCGGGCCTACTAGGCGTGCTACGCGCCCTTCTTTGGTCGGCGTGAACTGCGAGGGCACACCCGCACCTACTTGCAGGGGCTGCTCAGCGACGAGCCGCGCAAGTCGGTCGAGCGCATGGTCCTGCGGCTGCGCGGGGCCGACGCCAATGCCGTGCGCACGCAGCAGCTGTTCCTGAGTCAGGCGCGCTGGGTCGACGCCCCCATCCTGGCGGTGCACCGGGAACTGGTGGCGGCCACGCTGGGCGAGGAGGGCGTGCTGACCATCGACGGCACCGACATCCTCAAGGACGGGCACGAGTCGGTGGGAGTGGCGCGCTAGTACTGCGGCCAGCTGGACAAGAGCGCCAACTGCCAGGCGGCGGTTTTCGCGGCCTACCTGGGGCGCGGGACGGCAGCCCTAGTGGACCGGCGGCTGTATCTGTCCCGGAAGTGGATCTCGGGGGCCAGCCATGCGGTCCGGCGGCGGAGGACCGGGGTGCCAGCAGGCACGCCCTTCCGCACCAAGCCGCAGCTGGCCCTGGACATGCTGACCACCCTGGTGGCCGAGGGCTCACTGCCGCTGCGTTGGGTGACCTGCGACGAGGGCTTCAGCGTCAGCCCCGCCTTCCTCGACGGCGTGGCCGGCCTAGGGCTGGGCTACTTGGCCGAAGTGGCCCGCAACTCCCATGTCTGGCCCGCGCGCCTGCAGACGGGCGGGTCCCCCTCGCAGGAAGTGGGTACCGTGGCCGACTAACTTCCGCCTTCGGCTTGGCAGCCCTTTGTCCTGCGGGAGGGCTCCAAGGGCCCGCAGGCGGTCCTCTGCGCCGTCCGGCGCGTGGTGGCCCGACGCGGCCTCTTTCCCGGCCCCGACATCTGGTTGCTGCTGCGCCGTAACCCTGCCACCGACGAGCTCAAGTGCTATCTCTCCAATGGTCCCACGGACCTGGCCCCGGAGCAGCTGGTGTGGCTAGCCGGTCTGCACTAGCCCATTGACCCATTGAGCAGTGCTTCCGGGACGGCAAGCAGCTTTTGGGGCTGGGCGACTACGAGGACCGCAGCTGGCACCGCCATGCCACCCTCGTCATGCTGGCCTACTTCTTCGTGGTGCGGGAGACGCTGCGGCTCAAAAAAGCACCCCGGCCTGACCGTGCCCCAGACCTGTCTGCTGGTGGATGCGGCCCTGCCCCGCACCGACTCCCCGACCGACCGCGCCTGCGACATCGTGCGGGCGCGCAACGCGGCCGCTCACCGTTCCCATGCCCAGCGCCGACGGCGGTACTGCGAGTACCTGTTCCGAATTCCTGGCTCTGCTTCTTCTGTCCTTCCGCACCTGTATCACGGAGTCCTAGCTTTCCAGCAGTTCTGCTTTTGCCTTTAAGTGGTTGAGCAAGGATTTGGAAATGAATCGCTCGTATTGGAGCCGCCCAACGACGATTCCCGGTGCAACGCCGATATCGGCAGCGAAGCTTGACACGGAAGCTTCGACGAACTCTCCCGCCAATATGAAGTCCTGCCAGACATCCTGAGGAATCAGGAAATCGCCTGCCCACTCATTGGCTTGGCGCTCCTGCTCACAGCCATTCTTGAGAACTGCCTCGTCAAGGAAGATGCTGCTGCGATTCTTTACGCGATGGAGGATCAGGTGAGCCGCTTCGTGGAAGAAGGTGAACCAGATGTGATCGTTGGTCTTGTGCCGTCCACTCAATTGGATGACTGCCTTGTGTGGCCCCACCCAGCGCGCAGCACCACTCAGATGGGTATGGGGCAACAACGGAACGACGACAAGGGCGACACCGGCTTCGCGGCAAAGACGCGCGGCCTCTTGAAGCGCGTCATTCAGCGGTACACGTGTCAAACCCCTGATGCGGGCCAATACGGAACGGAATCTTTGGTCATCAAAATGGTCACACTGCGTTTCCAGTGACTGGAGTTCCCCTAGGCGCAACCAAGTAGCGAATGCTGGCGCCTTGCTCTTGAAACTCGGGGAGTGCCGGTACGCGACATGGGCTTCAGCGTACCGACGATTCCAGGCTTCTACACTTGCCACACCAAAGAAGGTCAAGAGTTGTTCGACCTTGTCCGCGCTTGACCTCGGCGCGTCGATCATCCCGCGCGCAGCAAGCTTGGATACAGGGAATTGCCTGGCCCATTCCTCGGCGTCGGATGCTGCTCGAGCTTCCGCTTCGCGTGCCAGGAACAGGCGGTAGGATGCTTCGAGGTTCAACCAGATGTTCGCGTCCAAGCCGAGCACCTTTTCGAACTGCAGTGCCGTCTCCGGTTCGATGGGTGCCTTGCCATTGACGATCTCGCTGATCAATTTTGCCGACCGGCCGCATCGGCGCGCGAGCTCCGCTTGGTTCATGCCCATGAACTCCATGTGTTCGGACACGATTTCGCCGGGAACGACCGTATAGTCTGGCTGGAAAGGGTAGAAGGCCATATGCTGCTCTGCAGAAAGCTCACTGGTGGGTATCCAAAATGCCAATGACGGTGATGTCCGTGACGCGTGTCCTGTCGATACCGCCATCATGCGTGGTCGGGACAGGTTCATGGTTCGGAACAAATACAAGCCTGTAGGGATGAACCAGATCAACGCTGAACTGACCTGCACGATCACCGAAGAGCTGGTGAAGCCTGAGCGGTCCCCTGGGCGGAATCTGCGACAGATTGTCAGCAGCCTCGAGTACCAAGAGGCGCCGTTGGATCAGCTTTGCCATCCGCGCACCGTATGTTGCCTCGAGCTTGCGCGTATCGTTCACGACTCGTTGGAGTTTCCTCTGCCTAAACGTGATAACCATGGAACATTCATTACCTATCACGTAACATCATAACACATCATGGCTTTCCTTGAGGCCGTGGAAAGCCACGATGCAGTGGATCTGACACAGTACAATTTCGACCCGGGCTGCATACAAACCCTGCACTTGTTCCCGTAATCAGATCCTGCTGGAACTCAGCCAGGGAAGCAGGTATCGGCAGGCGTTAGCTCATGGCTTTTCACCAACTCCACAGAATTCCCCAGCCGGTATTGGGCAGCAGCCAACGGTTGTGTGTAGCCCACTCCCACGCTCTCCACCGAAGAATCAACGCTGATCTCTCTGCTCTGTTCCTCCTGAGGCGAGGTTTTCATCAATCTCGAATAGATCAGGTGTAGTACGGCGAACGCCGATACCGTGCTCCATCAGAAGCATCACAAGCTGCTCGCCGTCCATAAGCGCGATGGGGGTCTTGTCAGCCTGCTGGGCCTCTTGGACCGCCCCTTTACTGAAATTGCTGGTAGTGACTATCAGGCCCTGCTCATGGGCACCCAGACTGCCGCGGACCTGCTGCACCACTGGTGACTGGACATTGCCCTGCCACCTCTTGACCTGGACTGCCATCCGGATGCGGATCACATCCCCTACCACCAGGGTTCCCCGTACATCAATGCCCCTGTCGCCCCCCAGCGCCGAAACCTCGACGCTTTCGAACCCCATCGCTGCCAGCACCTGAGCCATCAGTTCCTCAAATGCTTGTGGTGACAGGGCTAGGAGTTGCTTCCGCAAGGCCTGCCGTACCTGCTGGTTGTGCTGCTCGATCAGAGAGACCAAGCCCGGATCCTGCCTCTGGTTCAAACTGAAATAACCCCGACCATGCTGGACAAAGCACTGCGGTTCCCCCCGCGCCTGTTGGCGCTTGATCGCTGTGACGATTTGGGCATGCATGGTGTTCTCAGGCGTTTTGCCTGCCGTGACCAGCCAACCTTGCCTACGCGCCTGCTCCGTGATGTCCACATAGTGCATTGGCTGATCACCGCTAAATTCTTCCAAGACCTTTTGGGCACAGTCCAAGAAGGTCAATCCGCCGTTGGATGGGATCATCGGCACGGATGTTTCGTCGGACACTTGGGATACCCCCTTGGTATTCCGTAGGGCAAAGGTGTACAGGCCAGCCTAGCAAAAATGGAGAATAATTCCGTTCTGCTTAATGCCTTGGTTACGCCTCTTTGACTACCTTGAAGATACCTGCCTCCGTAGTTATGCGGAATGCACCTTCGCATTGAATTTTCCTATCGAAGTAGGCATGCAGTTCAACGGATTCCTCATCGGATAGGCACATATAGGACATTATATATTCAACCAATGGTACTGCCTTGGATACGATCAAGGTGCCCTTCTTGCGTTCGACCTCGACTTCGGCGAACCACTGTGCCAACTCTTCGGCACCGTTGTCAAGGTTGAACTGAGCAATCGTTTGTTCACTGCTGTCCAACGTTCCGATCCCCAGCTTTCGCGGCACTTTTCTGAGTTCGGCCATGTGATTCAGCCCAACTGTAGTTGCGTACAGGCTTCCTTCCGGCTGCAGCACCCGACGAATCTCCGAGAGGGCCTTGGCCAAATCCGGAATGTGATACAGCATGTGGTTGGCAATCACAACATCGAAGCTGTGCTTCTCATAGGGAATCGACTGGGCATCAACCACCTTGAAGGTGAACTGCAAATCGGTGTGGAGCAGAGTCTACTCCACTTCCCGCACCATCCCCTGAGAAGCGTCGGACAGGGTCACACTCCAGCCATGAGGTATCCGGCCCAGATTCTCACGCCACAGCAATCCTGTGCCGCACCCGAGTTCAAGTACTCGCCCACTCTCCAGAATATCCAAATGGTCGAAGACCCAGTGGAACTAGGGATACTCGTCCGTGCTGAAACGAGCATGCAGACCCGCCCTGGCACTCAGGTTGGACGAGTTCCTGTATTGTCTTCGCAGGTATTCCTGATTCGGTAGGGCATCCATGAAATGTCAGCTTAGCACGGTTGCACATCATGCTCGCACGTTGCCCTGCAGCAGTTCCCACCTTCCCGCTGAACCAAATCGGCCGTTATGATCGGCAAGGGCTGTTTCCGGCTTGACAGCGAAGGCGCATGACCGCGATGCCAAGCATGGACTTCAAATTGCGACTGGCCTATCCTGAGCCGGGCAAATGCCAACCTCGGCATGTTCGAGGTGTTCTCCAGCCGCGAATTGGGCGCTCTGCGATGAGCTCCAAGCCAAGAGCATAGTCAAAACATGGGGATGGCAGGTACTCTTTGCACCGAGGCGCATCATGCATGTGGCGAGGGATCTGATTCAGTCCATGGCGTCCGCTAGGGTCGCGACTGCATTCCCGGCACCGCAGTTGACCTGCGACGATCTGCTCCGGCTTAAGCTCTCCTTGCCAGCCTATTCAAGCCGCTTTCTGCCCCTGCTCCCACGCCGCAAGCAGAGGGTGTCCTTCCTCGCCTACACCGGGAGCTACAGTCTAGGGAGTGGCGCAAGTCGAGGTCCTGCACGGACTGAACGGCGACATGAACTAAGCACTCCGTCCACTCCCACGACCGGTTTCTTGTTGCAGTGCTGGTTACTCCTCAACATTGCGGCTCAATGCCCAGGAGTCGGCCCAACTCTCAGGAATTGGGAAACCGCAGGCATAGATGAAGTTGATTAGTTGGCCGTGATGGTGGGCCTCATGTTCTGCCAAGCGCAAGTATCCCAACAAAGGTGAAGTGTCATTGCCGAATACCTTAAGCCATTCAACTTGCTCGAAAGTTGAATATAGTTTCCCATCGGCTTTCATCATCGCCTCCCGAATCCTCTCCATGGGCACCGCTTCGTCTGGTTCAACAGACTGCAAACTACAGTCCCATCCCTTCATTCTTCCTTCCAGCAGTACCGGTGCCCAGCTTTCCTGCGTACCCAGCATACAGCGGAACTGATAGAACACGTCCTGGGATTCCTGAAATGGTAACCGGGCTTTCAAGTCGGCATCCGACAAAACATCCATCAGATCGTAGGTGCGACCTCGCAAGTCTTGCCAGTGCTGCTGAACACCCTCCAAGATAGTCTGCATGATTAAGCCAACTCCCCTTCCAAGAGACAAAATTTGGCATAAATCATACCACTATTCAATCTGGTTCTGGCTTGTACAGAGATCCAGCGGCCCAGTTTCGGTCTCGTTGATATTGGTCTGGACCCGGAATTGGCCACTTCAGTGCATGCAAAAGCTCCGTTCGCCTGGGTCGGGCCATGGCGCTCGCCATCAGCTGCAAGGAAGTTGCGTGCTCCCGCCGCCATCGGGCTAGGGTAGGACAGGAGCGGGTTGTGACATCCACCACGTCAGCCTGCCAACCACCTGGGCGAACGGGTTGAACGGAACCACTTTGTACCAAGTACAGGCAAAGACCTCCTCGATTATCGAACGGTGTGCACTTCAAGCTGAACGCCCTCGTGCTGCTGAATGCGACTGATGACCTCGAACAGATTGCGAGACTGGGGGTTGCCGGCCGGTCCGAACATACGCATCAGACTCTTGGGGGACTTGTTCGTAAGGGTGCCAAGCTCCTCGAACCCCATGGTGGCATTGATGTAGTCGCGCAGCACGATCTTGCCCGCGTCGACATCCCCGGCCAGCAGACACTCGACGCCTTCCCTTAGCAACCCCTCTCTGAAAGCCGGATCGCGCTGGGCGCGGGCCTGTACAGTCTTCTTGAAATCACGGGTTAGCGGCATGTTTCACATCTCTTGTTGCTTGCGTCGTCTGTACTCTTGCCAAAGCTCACGGGCCTGCTCAATGTCTCTCTGCTGGCGCGCCTTGGTTCCTCCTCCGAGCAGGACTATCAAGGTGTCCCCATCCCTGCCGAAATATCCCGGTAGCCCGGGCCAGCATGTATGCGGCGCTCCAACACTCCCCTGCCAACGCCTTTGGTGTTTGAAAGGTTCCCTGCCTCCATGCGGGCGAGGGCCGTCCGAACCCTGTTCGCTGCCCTGGCATCGAGACCGTCGAACCAACGACCGAAGGGACTGCGACCACGGCCATCGACGTATTCCCTGATCTCAACCATGCAGATATGGTAACACTATAGTTACCGTATGGCCGTACATCGATTCACACGACGGTGAACGGAAACCATCGGTACGGTGTCCACACAAGCAGGATGACCACCCACCAGAGACGAGACCTTCGACCGTACACTTCATCTGTGCAGGACACCGAACACAGCACAAGGAGTCATCAGGAGAGTCTGTCATGATCGCCAACGTTAGGGCCCGATACAGCAACGGTGTGCTTGTTCCCCTGGAGCCCCTCGATTTGGAAGAGGGGGAGGAAGTAGTGGTGTTAATCAAGCACGCGCCACTACTCGGCAACAGTCCAGAGTCCATGTTGGACATGTTCGAGAGGCTGAGGATGTCCGTTCCCCCGGATACATGGGACAACCTTCCCGCCGACTTGGCCAGGAACAAGAAGCACTACCTCTATGGATTTCCGAAAGATGCCGATTGATCCTTATGCTCCTCTTGGCCTCTGGCTACTGATCCATCCTTGCATCCGGGCGGCCAACTGTATGAACGGGCAGCAGCGGTTGCACCCGAATACCGTAGCCGCGGTCATGTGTAGAGCCAGAGGGCTATCCGGCTCACAGGCATTCTGATCAAGAGTTAGGCCGTTGTCGTACCCCCGGAACCAGAGCTTGGCAGCAGGATTCCAGACTCTTGTTCCAGTGTGACAGGGCGATCCGGGTCGTTTGACAACTGAACCTTGGCAGACACGAGGCAGATGGCGTTGTCACGCCTCAGCAACACCAGAATCCTGAACCAGCGACTGTCCCGGACTGCTGTTCGCTGGGTGTCCGAGTTGCCGCAGTGGTGAAAGTCTGTGTGCCGGGAAGGGTTATGGCGGAAGGAAAACCAGACTTGGCCACCATCCGCACATGGACATTTACCACCCGCGCAGAGGTGGCATACAGTTAGTCGTCCAGTTCGTTCGGCAGCAGCGAACGCCATTCGCTCGGCATCCGCAACCCGGCCTTAATGCGTTGGAGGTGGTCCGTTGGCGGGCCATGCTCTCGCCAAGCTGATTCGATAGTGTCCAGGTCTGCCGGTGTCAACTCATCCCCCAGGAATGCGCGCATCGTCGCGATAGCATGATCCGTCCGTGCGTATTCCAGGTCGGTCGCGCGATCGCGCCAGCGGCCCTGTCCCTCGTCCCACCACTGGAAGCGCGGCATTCCCGGAACCGATACCAACAGGCCGTCCGCCAACGGCACTTCCGGTTGCCACAGGCGAATATGCGTTCCGCACACGCGGCTGAAGATCCCCCGCGCATCCTCCCGTGATTGTTCTTCCCGGTACGTCCCGTCCGGCTGCAGCCGAAACAGGAGTAGTTTTGCAGGGGAGCCGGGTTCGTCCGCATCGGGATCGGGTGGATTTCCGGGATCGCACGCCAGGTATTCGGCAATGCCGAGTACTGCGTACAACTCCAGCTTGTCCTCTAAATCCCGGTGTACGGAGGTCGGCGACACAATTTCGACCACTAGTTCCGGTACGGGATGGCCCTGCTCCAGCCGAATGGTGCGGCCCTCATTGCTCCGTTCCCGGCCTGCCGGCAATTCTAGAACCCGCGGCAACACCATTAGATCTGGCTTCACCTGGTTCTTGCCTTCTTCTTTGCCGGTAAACAGGCCCAGTATTTCACCGATCCGCGCAGGGAAGTGCAATTCCGCTTCGTGCTCAACACGGTTGCCGAGCATGTCGACGAGCGCATCGAGCATGACCATGAGGAAGGGCATGTGTCTGCGGTGTTCCGGACTCACAAAATCGTCCTCGTCGTATTCGCGGAGATGGACTCCCTCGCCACCGTAGTCGGGATCGGTGGTCCATTCATCCTCGTATTCATGGGCGATGTCGTACGTGTATCCGGGTTCGTAGTGGACTAGCCGTTCAAGACCGGTGCGCCAGGCTGCCGGATGATCCCGGCGCCACGCCGTACGCCGGGCTCGGGCCGCGCGTGCCGTAGCCGCGTCGGTGTCGCCGCGCCAAGGCGGCACGCGCCAGTCCCAAACCTCCGGCGTACGCTCGTCCGCATGCCCGTTGGGTACCGCCTGCGTTGCTTCCCGTATGGCTGTTGCCATCTCTTCCTCCTGACTGTACCAAGGACCGATTCTACCTCTGACCGGACGCCTTCCAGTCCAGAACAAGCGCATTCCATGTCAATGAGTCCGCGGAACAGTCCGAACCGGTTCCACTCGGGCTATCCGAGCATGGCTACGATGCTCCAATAGTGTGAATTTCCAGTACGAAGGTGAGTTTTTGGTTGCCGGCACACCGGTCTCCCCCAGACCATCACCCAAATTGGACTGCGACTGCCCTACTGGGGTCCCAGCATTGTCAACGGCAAGGTCCAGCCGGCCGATTTCCCCGATGAACCGCACCTTTGACTGTCACGCCCTTTCTTCAAATCGCATGCCTTTCGCCTGT
This sequence comes from Caldilineaceae bacterium, assembly GCA_026705565.1. Lineage (GTDB taxonomy): Bacteria > Chloroflexota > Anaerolineae > Caldilineales > Caldilineaceae > Bin34. The sequence continues at coordinate 17,257 of JAPPAJ010000050.1, forward strand.
CGTGGTCTCGCGGGCGGGGCCGGCAAGGTGCACTGCCGCGTCAAACAGAACCTGGCAACCCGCGGCGAGGTCCTCAGGGGTTGCACTCTCGATTTCGTTGTGGCTGATGCCATCCTTGCAGGGCACGAAGATCATGGCCGTAGGTGAAACCTGTGCCACATAGCAGGCATCGTGGCCTGCTCCGCTCACGAGATCCATGTGGGCAAAGGCATTGCCCGCGGCGGCATTGCGCACCGCCGCAATGCACTCCTCGTGAAACGGAGTGGCCGCAAAGTGCCAGATCTGCTCAAGTTGCAATTGGAGGCCAAGGTCTTCAGTGGCAATGGCGCAGTCTGCCTTGAGCCGGGCATCCATCAAGGTCAGATACTCTTCATCCGGATGCCGGAGATCCACCGTGAAGAAGACCCTTCCCGGAACCGTGTTGGGGGAACCGGGATGTACCTGCATCTTGCCCACCGTGGCGCGGGCGTCCGGATGTCCAAGGCCCATTCGATGCACGGCTTCCACCATCCGTGCCGCGCCGACCAAGGCATCATGCCGCATGCCCATCGGCGTAGGTCCGGCATGGGCCTCCATGCCGGTTACGGTGACCTCATACCAACGCTGGCCTTGTGCCCCTGTCACCACCCCAATCGTCTTCTGTTCCCTTTCCAGAATCGGGCCCTGTTCAATGTGGGGCTCCAGGTAGGCTGCGACCTCATGCCCTCGTACCGATCTGGCACCGGCATAGCCGATGCGCTCCAGTTCGTCTCCCAGCGTTTTGCCGTCCGCATCGGCGCGACTCAACACGAAGTCAAGATCAAAGGTGCCGGCGAAGGCCCCTGAAGCCAGCATCGGAGGTCCGAACCGGACCCCTTCCTCGTTGGTCCAGGACACAATCTCAATCGGGGCCTCCGTATGCAGGTTGCTGTCGTTCAATGTCCGAACGACCTCAAGCCCTGCCAGTACTCCGAAGGCACCATCGAATTTGCCCCCTGTGGGCTGGGAATCCAAGTGGCTCCCCAGCAGTACAGGGGGAAGTTCCGGGTTCAGTCCGGCCCTGCGCGCGAATATGCTGCCCAACCGGTCGACTGCCACCGAGCAACCAGCCGCCTTGCACCAGCGAACAAAGAGCTCCCGGCCCTGCCGGTCGAGATCAGTGAGGGCCAGGCGGCATACGCCCCCCTTGGGTGTGGCACCGATTGAGGACATGCGCATGAGGCTGTCCCAGAGTCGCTCACCGTTGATTCTGGGGCTGTTCATTCCGTTGTGGTCTCGCGTCTGTCTGAAGATCTTCTGATCCTACAGGGAAACCGAGTGTGCATCGCCGGAAAGTCCTTTTGGAGCAGGCAATCGCATTCTGTTTTGGATAGCGTCACTGGGTGGATAGGAAGAGATGCCGGAAGTCGAAAACGCGTCGTCGTACCGAGAGATCCTGCCAGCAAGCCCATTGAGCCAAGAACTGTCGGCTCAAGATCCATCCCGAGGGAATGCGGCACCTTGGGAGCATAACGGGTGACAGCATGCCGGTGCCGGCTTCATGTCGGCATCCCTTGAAAATGAAGCACTGTATCAAGTACGCCGCGGACACGCAGTTTCTTTGCCCTGCCAGGATCCGCAACCGGGTGAAGCCATGGTCGAATCGGCGAGATCTGTCACATATCGGGTAGGAACTCGATGTGTGATCCCGCTACACTAACGAGTTGGAGAGGTCTCGACAAGTCGATTTGGGAATGCTGGGAGCTGGATGGACAGGGTTTGTCCCTGACGATACGACTTGACAGGTGAAGGAGCGACATTCCTTGGTTGGCCCTTCAACTGACTTGGGAGCCTCACACGTTCGTCATCGTCTACGGCTCAAGGATTGTAGCCATGACCATCAACACGGACTTCCTCGTCCGATGCATCCATACCTTGGAGAAAGCCTTTACACAGCTTCAGGAATTCGAGGCTGACCATTCCTTCCACGACATCTTTCGAGCAGCCTCCGTCAAGGAATTCGAGCTCATCCTTGAGCAGTCCGGAAAATTGCTCAGGAAGCGACTGCGTCCCTTCTTTGCCAGTAACAGACAAGTGGACCGTCTGACCTTCAAGGACGCGTTTCGACATGCCGTCAGGCACGACCTCATCTCAGCGGCAGCCTGCGAACGTTGGTTCGCCTACCGAGAACACAGGAACGACACTGCCCACGAATACGGTGAAAGGTTCGCTGAGGCCACCTTGGAACTCCTCCCTGACTTCATCTCCGACGCAAAGGAACTGGCGCGCATCATCGCGGAGGGTGGAGATGACTGATCAACTGGACCTTCCGCGGCGCTATCGACATATGGTGGAGACCTTGTTGCGCGAGCATGTGCCCGATGCCGAGGTGTGGGCCTATGGCAGCCGCATCAATGGCGAGAACCACGAAGGCAGCGATCTGGATCTGGTGTTGCGCAGCCCAACCTTGGAACCCTTGGGCACTGCCTTCACGGACCTCGTCGAGGCGTTCCGCGAATCGAACATTCCTATCCTCGTCCAGGCCTCTGACTGGGCGATGCTTCCCGAGAGTTTCCGTAAAGAGATCGCTCGGAGCTATGTTGTGTTGCAGAAAGGTTCACCCCAATCCTGACCACCTCTACCGAGTGCACCAACGGAATCCTGGTCCGTTGGCATCGGACAGGACTGGCAGTGAACCAAACACATGCCAGGTAACGGCGCTGGAAGTCCGCAACACCGACTGTGGCAGCCGCCACCGCAATCGGCTGTTCATCATGGGCAATCTCACCTGTAAACAAAGACGTCCGTGTCCGCCTCCCGAACGTTGTATTGCTGCTATGTTCATTTATTCAACTGTCAACATCCACGTGGGAAAAGATTGTCATGGAGGCGCAGAAAGTAAGACTGACCTTGGATTTGGACCCTGCCTTCCAACATCGGCTGAAGGCAATTGCCGCGCTCAAGGGTGTCAGCCTGCAGGGGTACTGCCAAGCCGCCATCGACCGGGAGTTGACCAAGGACGAGGCCGGCACTGTCGAACGCCTCGCGTCTGACATGCCAGATCATGAGATGTTCGCCCAGCTCCGGGAGGAGATTTTCGGGGGCAAGCTCCTTCCAGGGAATTCCGCCAACCTAATTCGGGAAGCCCGGGAGATCAGGGACTCTGAAACCGAGGGTTGGGCGTGAACGGATTCGTTGTGGTCGATGCAAGCCTTGCGGTTAAATGGCTGGTCGAAGAGGGATGATTCCGACAAGGCCCACGCCATACTCCAATCATGGGATGCCCAGGACATAACCCGCATCGCCCCGCACCTTCTGCCCTTCGAGGTCGCCAATGTCCTTCACCGACGGGTGGTACGTGGGAACTTGAGAGTGGAGGACAGCACGCCTGCTTGGATCTCGGCTTGAACTGCACCACCCGCCGGGCTTGCACGCGAGGGCACTGGAATTGGCTGCCCAGCTCAAGCAAGGGGACGGCCTCCGCTTCCCACTTCTTGGCTCTCGCGGAGGTAGTTTGACTGCGAGTTGTGGACCGGAGACCGAAGGTTCCATCGGGTTGCACAAACCGTTGGGAATATCCATTGGCTTGGCGCATGGACAGTACCGGAACCATAGAGCAGGAAAAAAGGCACAAGCCCTGTTGCCTCTCCCAGAGAACTTCCCGGTCACGGTGTGCACAGGACCGTAACCGGATCGAGATTGTAACGACCCTCGTCAGCGAATCAATTGAAACCTGAACCAGGTGTCCCTCCCCGGCCCAGTTGCCTCAGTGCAGAACCCCCTTTGCAGTTACCAATCTTCCAGCCAAACCGCTCCCGTGCCAGACCGTCTGCATAGGGATGATGAAGTCAACCTGGAACCGGAATGCAAACGGTTGGCACCAGATTCAGGCCAAGAACGCACAAACTCAACTCTCTGTGTCCCGTACCCTCCGGTTCCAACCACACCAAATCGAGTACGTCTCTTCCGATTGCCGAGGAGACCAACTGTCACTCAGCCAGCAGATTGGGAACCCTCGGCATCGGGTTGTGAGGCATCACGATGGCGCGCCGCCGGGGCGTCAGGCGAGCCAGCAGTTCCGGGCTCACCTGATAGGGATGCCGAAACATCCCCCAGGACGGTCCGTACCGGTAGACGGCAATCCGCCTGTTGCCAGGCGTGGTTCGGCGCGCCGAACCGTGACTCAGCGCATCCACGAACAACAGTACGTCCCCCGCCTCCATCTGCAGTTCGACGGCGCCCTCCACCTCGTCCACCGAGTTCGCCGAGTCGGCGGTGAGCTTGTGCTGTTCGAACTGGGGATGCTGGAAGTGGGCCTTGTGGCTGCCCGGTATGACCATGGTGGCGCCGTCGCCGGGGCCGATGTCGTTGAAGGCCATCAGGATGTTGATTTGGCCACAGTGAAACTCGCCTTGGTAGAACCGGAACTGGGTCCGCTTGGTGCCCGTGTGACCACCCGAGTGCAGGCCGATGGCTTCACCCGGTCCGCGCAGGTTGGCAAAGCACTCGTCGATGAACAGTTCGCCGTGGTTGTAGTCGAAGGAGTCGGCACCGCCCACGAAATGGCACACCTTCTCAATCCAGGCTGGATGGTCGATCAGCTTCTCGAAGGGTTCGCCGGCCTCGTAAATCTGCTGCAGGTTGAGCCCGTCCGTGGGACTGAACTGATGGGCGTGGACATACCCGTACCACTCGCCGATCTTCATCGGCGGAATCGAGTCGAGGCAGGCATTGATCTCCTTCAGATCCTCCTTGGAGATCGCGTTCTTGATGTGTAGGTACCCCCTCAGGTCGAACAGGTAAATTTCCAGTTCTGTCGGTGCGCCGGGTTTTTGCTCTGACATCTATGGTGCTCCTTGTGCGGCGGGTGAAAGTATTGGAACTTGTGTACTTGGCTGGACAAACTGGCCGGGCCGAAGATCCTATGCACGGGCCTCGGCCCAGTAGAACCCTTCATGCAGGCCGAAGGTGAGTTCCCCATCCACCGTGCGCGGCTGCAGCAGGCCTCGGGCCTCCGTGGTGGCCGCCATCAGCAACGACTTCAGGAATCCCTGCATGCGCTCATCGTGGCGGGAGGCCCAGGCCCCGAACTTCATGCGCTTGCCCAAAATCTCCCGATGCCGGAGTTCGAACCCGGCCGCGTTCAATGCCTTCTGCCACTGGCGGTCGCTGAGGCAGGCTGCATGGCTCGGATCCCGCAACTTCTCAAAAGCATTGACATAGTCGCCTCCGGACCCGTCCGGCACGAGATTGTCGATCACCACCAGTGAACCGCCCGGTCTGAGCACGGCCCGCGACCGCTCCAGAAACGCGGGGATGCTGTCGAAGTGATGGGGCGCGATGCGGCAGGTCACCAGGTCGAACCGGCTGTCGTTGAAGGGCAGTTCCTCCGCCCGTGCCAGTTCAAAGTCCACGTTGGAGATGCTCCGCTCGGCTCCCAGCTGGCGCGCCTCCGCCAGCATCTCGGGAGTCAGATCCGTGGCGAGCACCCGCCTGACATGGGGGGCCAGGGCAAAGGCCGTATGGCCCGCGCCGGTAGCCACGTCCAAGGCTTCCCACTCCGGCCGAAGGGGCAGGACCTCGACCAGCCGGACCAGGCTGGCTCCCTTGGCATGGGTCTCGTGGGTGACATAGAAGGCGGCGTTGGCCCCGAACTGGGCCTGTACGGATGAATTGGACAAGGGAAAGTGCACCTCGTTTTGTATGGGAAATCGGATGGCAACCAGGCTGTCCGCTACCTGTGCAGCGAACTCCAGAACCGTTCCGCCCGTTCCAGGTCGGCGCGGTCAATCTCGACTTCCCCGCGGATCGAGGACGGCAGGCGCTCGGTGTCCGGTACGTCGGGACCGGCCCGCAGGTGGTCGTTGCGGAATTGATTCCGCGCGTCCGGGTCCCGGAAGTCCGGCACGGCCACCGACTGCCCGTCGGCCAGGGCGCTGCGCCAGGCCAGCAAGCCCACGCTGCTCATGGCCACGCTGCGGTAGACATCGAGAAACGGCGGTCGTCCCGACCGCACGGCCTCCACGAAGTGATGGACCACCCAGAAGTCCGCCCCACTGTGGCCGAACCCTGCGGCAGTCGCGCCGTGGTCGGGCCATTCAGGCACGAAACTGCGTTCGGTCGGCTGGCCGGGTGGACAGTTCCACGGATCATGCCAGACCCGAACCTGGCCGGGTCCGAAGTAGCCGGGACCGCGCACATTCTCCATGGCGCCGCCGGTACCATGCAATCGATACCAGTTGCTGTGGCCGGGAATGCGGATGCCGAACAGCCGGAACACGGCATCGTTGTCCATGCGGCACAGAATCACCGAACCCGGATCGTTGATCCGCACCTCCTGCGGCCCCAGTTCGGGAGCCGGGATGGACAGCGCGTTGACCGCCACCGGCCAGGTGTCGGTAATCGCCATCAGCGGCCCCAGGGCATGGGTGCAGTAGTAGGTTGACGGCAGCCAGTTGCGCCAGTGGCCGCGTGCCGGAGCCAGGCGCAGCATCGTCTCCGGCGGCATCGGATGGTTGTATTCCGCCTCGGCGTAGAGGACGCGGCCGATTTCCCCCGATGCGTACAGTTCGGTCATGGCCTGGTTGAAGTCCGTATAGGCGGAGTTCTCCCCCATCATGTAGATGCGCCCGGTTTCCTCCACCGCCTCGCACAGCGCCACCCCCTCCGCCATGGTGGCGTTGGCCGTGATCTCGCTCAGGACATGGAAACCGGCCCTGAGGGCCCGGATGGCCAAGGGGGCGTGGGCGTCGAAGTAGGTGGCGATGACCACGGCGTCCATGTCCTGCGCCAGGAACTCGGCCTCGTCCGTCAGGCACAGAACCCCTTCGGGCAGGTCCAGGTTCGCCAGACGGCGTTCGCTTGCATCGCAGACTGCCACCAGTTCAAGACCCATGTCGAGGCGGGCGGCGCGGAGATAGGCGGCCCCGCGTCCGGCACCCACCACACCGATGCGAACCGCTTTCTTGGTCATGTGTCGTTTCCGCGCTGCTTGGCGCCCACTGCGAGTCAACCGTCCCTTGAAACATACTCGATAACGCGGAGCGCCTCGAACTCCCAGTCCGCTGCCACCCGATACCTAACCTCCAGGGCACGGGGCACCAGTCTCTCGGGATCGGTGTACCAATCGTGGGAATAGACAAGGAACAAGCGCTCCCGACCGATGAGTTGCTCATGCATGTACGGCAGGTGGGCACGGCTCATCTTGGGTTCCGCCACATCGCCGGAGAACACTGGTTCGGGCAGGGGAATCTGCTCGATTGCAGGCGCTCCCTCCACTGTGGCGTAGTGGTAGGCGAAAGGCAGTTGGGCCCAGTTGGCGTGGAACAGGACCGCTTCACCTTCCCCGGCCCGGGTGGCAACGAGAGTTGCCGCGGCCCGCCAACCTTCCCGTTCGCCGTCCCGATAGTAGCCGCCCAGGGCGGCCACCTGCCCCGCGCACAGGAGCAGGATCGCTGCAATTTGCAGTGGAGCCTTCAGCCTGTGCGATAGGCGTTGCCACGCGTTGCCCGGATCGGATCGGGCGCCGGCACCGGTCTTGAGTCCGCATATCCCCACAGCCGCGGTCATGAGCAGCGGCAGATGGATCCAGTTCAGGGAGCGGATGTGCCAAATGGGCTTTACGATCTCCGCAGCCGCAGCCATCAGGGGCGGTGCCAGGAAGAGACTCAGCAACAGAAACCCGCGCACCGGAGACCGGCGCAGGTGCCAGACGCCGAGACCGGCCAAGCCGAGGAGAAAGCCAAATCCCGCAAGCTGTAGCATGGGCGCATCCAGCCAGCCGAACCCTGTCAACCGAAGATAGGTCCAGGCCACGGTCTCCACAGTCAGGGGCTGAACCCAGAATTCCCAGACAATACGGACCGTCTGGGCCCAAAACGCCGGAGCCCAGGGCAGCCACATCAAGAACGCCAGACCAAGCGCGGTGACCCAGTTGAACGTGAACCCCCTGGCGTTGAGGGCAGGATATTGCGGGAACTTATGGCCGCGGCGCGCCATCCAGCGCCAAGCCAGTACCGGGAGCGTGAGAGCCACGGCGAGGAACGGACCACCGGTGTTGTGGGTATAGGACGCGCCGGCGAGGCATACGGCCAAGCCAATCCAGAACCCGCGCGCCGAGTCCATGGCCTCCCGTCGCAGCAGGTTCACCATGCAGACCAGGGCGCCGCACACCCAGAGCGTGAGCAGGGCGTACATGCGCGCCTCCTGCCCGATTTCCACCTGCATGGGCGTCAGGGCCAGCAGCAGGGCCGCCACAAACGCGGTGCGGCGGCGGCTGAGCTGCATGACCACGATGTAGTAGACCGGTACGGTCAGGGTTCCCGCCAGCACAGACGGCATGCGCAGAGCCGTCAGGGATGTCCCCAGGAAAGTCGCCCAGATGTCCAGAACCTGGTAGTAGAAGGGCGGGTGCATGTCCCACCGCCTCAGGAACAGCCACAGGTCGGCCGGTGAATTGCGGGCGGTGGTCTCCAGGCTGATTGCTTCGTCCAGCCACAGGGAGTGGGCCTCCAGCAAGACCAGGCGGGTCAGCAGCGCGACCGCGGTCACAATCAGGAGCTGCAGCAGCACCTGGGTCACGTGCCTGACATAGTACCGACTGTAGGATGGGCCTTGCATGCGTTTCCCGGTGGGCGGCGCGTCGTGTGCGTGATTCGAGTACGCTTTATACTGCCCGGATTGTGCCCGCGGTGCACACTTGAACCGCGGTCCGTCCGCCGCCGGCCAACCAAACCGGGTCCGCCACTCCTTGAACACCAGAGTCCAGTTCACCGCGCCCGGCGTTGCCGAGCTCGTCCATACCGAACTGCCCGTCTGCGGACCGGACCGGCTGCTGGTGCGCGCCATCGCCTCGCTCATTAGCCCCGGCACCGAACGGGCCTTTCTGCTGGGCCTCGAAAACACCGCCCGCAACTATCCCATGGGAGCCGGCTACAGCATGGTGGCGGAAGTGGTCGAGGTCGGTGCCGAGGTCTCCGGCTGGGCGGAGGGGGACCGGCTGGCCGTGCCCATTGAACATCAGCGGATTGCGGCCGTGCATCCGCAGCATTGCACGCCCGTACCGGACGACCTCGCCAGCGAACAGGCCTGTTTCTTCTTCATGGCCGCCATTGCCCTCCAGGGAGTGCGCAAGGCTCGCATCGAGCTGGGCGAAGGCGTCGCCACGCTGGGCGCGGGCATCATCGGCCTCCTGGCCATGCAGTGGGCCAAGCTCAACGGCGCGGTGCCTGCCTTGACGTTGGATGTGGACGACACCCGACTTGAACTTGCCCGGGAGCTGGGCGCCGATGCGGCCCTCCAGATGCAGGGCGACTACCTGGACCGAATCGCAGCCCTCTGTGATGGCGGCAAACCACAGGTGGTGGTGGATGCTACCGGACACCCCGCCGCCGTGACGTCGGCCTTCGATGTCATCGGCCACCACGGCCGGTTGGTGCTGCTGGGCAGCACGCGGGGCAACACGCCGGACGTCAACTTCTACCGGGACGTCCACAAGACCGGCCTAACCCTGATCGGCGCGCACAACTCGGTCCGGCCCGCCGCCGACAGTTCCCCCGGCTATTGGACAATAGCGGACGATCACCGCCTGGTTCTGCGCTGCCTGGCCGCCGGCAGGCTCCGGGTTGCCGGCTTGGCGACCCACCGTTTCGCCTGGGAGGACGCGCCGGCCGCCTACGCCGAACTGACCACCTGGAACCCGGAGACCCTGGGCCTGATCCTCAACTGGGCGGACTGACGATCGTCCGGACCCGCTGTGCCCGTGCTTTCCCATCCCGTCAACCATTCCCTTCACCACACCCCGCCCCGCCGATGACCCTCAACTGGAACACTCCGACACCCTCGATATCCGTCCCGACAACACCCCCGTCCGCCGACACGGCGGACGGCACCGGCCTGGGCCGCATCGAGCGCGGCGCCGGGCGCGTCATGGTCAGCGAAAAGGCCATGATCAACGCCCAGGCCGATGTCAACCAGCTGCTTCCCCTCAAGTACCAATGGGCTTGGGAAAAGTACCTGGCCGGCTGCAACAACCACTGGATGCCCACGGAAGTGGCGATGCAGGCGGACATTGCGCTCTGGAAGTCGCCCTCGGGCCTGACCGCCGACGAACGGCTCATGGTGAGCCGCAACCTCGGCTTCTTTGCCACCTCCGAGTCCCTCGTGGCCAACAATATCGTCCTGGCCATCTACCGGCACCTGACAAACCCCGAGTGCCGGCAGTACCTGCTGCGGCAGGCGTTCGAGGAGGCCATCCACACCCATACGTTTCAGTACATCTGCGAGAGTCTGGGCCTCGACGAGGGCGAACTCTTCAACATGTACCGGGAGATCCCCTCCATCACGGACAAGGCGGCCTGGGCCCTGCAGTACACCCAGACCTTCGCCGACCCGGACTTCCGGACCGGCACGCCGACCGCCGACCAGTCGTTCCTGCGCGACCTGATCGCCTTCTACGTCATCTTCGAGGGCATGTGGTTCTACACCGGGTTCGCCCAAATCCTGTCGCTGGGCCGGCGCAACAAGATGATCGGCGTGGCCGAGATGTACCAGTACATCCTGCGGGACGAATCGGTGCACCTCAACTTCGGCATCGACGTCATCAACCAAATCAAGATCGAGAACCCCCATCTGTGGACCCCGGACTTCCAGCGCGAAGTCCGGCAGATGTTCCTTGAGGCCTGCGAGCTGGAGATCGGCTACAGCCGGGACACCATGCCCAACGGCTTCCTGGGCCTGAACGCGCAGCAGTGCGAAACCTACATGCACTTCATCGTGAACCGGCGCTGCCAGCAGCTGGGCATGGCCCCGCTGTTCCCGCAGCCGGCCAACCCCTTTCCCTGGATGTCCGAGATCATCGACCTGCAGAAGGAGAAGAACTTCTTCGAGACGCGGGTCACGGACTACAAGACCGGCGGTTCCCTGGACTGGGACTGAAACCCGCGCCGGCTCGGGCGCGGGTTTCAGCGGGTGCTGTGGGGTATACTGACGGGCCGCGGGCCCTGTGCGCGGCGAGCATAGGCCGCGGTCTTGGCTGCTGTCAGCCGATCCAACGTTCCAATCCAATCCATCCAAGGAGATGTTTCCATGACCCGGAAACAGACTAGGACTCACGCGTTTTCGCGCCGTGAGTTCATTCGCCTGTCGGCAGTAACCACAGCCGGCGCGGTGGCCGTCGCCTGCGGTAGCGGCGGCGAACCGGAAGCAGAGGAGCCCGCTCCGGCTGCCGAGGCCGCGCCGGCCGCGGATGAAGCCATGGACATGGGCACCTACAAGGAAGCGCCGATGCTGGCCGACATGGTCTCCTCCGGCACCCTGCCGCCCGTTGACGAGCGCCTGCCCAGCACGCCGGGCGTAATGCCCAACGCCGGCGGCTCCAACGGCAACTATGGCGGCGTGATGCGCCGCGGCTTCAGGGGCGTGTCCGACCGGTGGGGGCCCACCAAGATGCAGGACCGCGGCCTTGGCTGGTATGACCAAGACCTGAACGTCCAGCCGCGCCTGGCCGAATCCTGGGAGATCAACGAGGACGCCACTGCCTGGACCTTCAACCTGCGCGAAGGCGCCAAGTGGTCCGACGGCGCTCCGTTCACCTCGGCCGACTTGCTGTGGTGGTACGAAAACGACATGCTCAACACGGACATCAACCCCTCCGTCCACCCGCGCTGGCAGTCGGGCGGTGAGACGATGGGCCTGAGCGCCGGGGACGACTACAGCGCGACCTACACGTTCAACGAACCCAAGCCGCTGTTCATCTACGAAACCCTGCGCACCACACGCCGCATCTACCTGCCGGGGCACTACCTGTCGCAGTTCCACATGGAATTGACTGACGACCAGGACGGGTTGCAGGCCGCCACCGAGGAGGCCGGCTTCAACGCCTGGAACGAGTACTACGAGGACCGCCGCTGGTGGTACCTCAACCCGGACCTGCCCTCCCTGGGCCCGTGGAAGGCCGCCAACGAGCTGTCCAACGAGCTCTTCGTCATGGAGCGCAACCCGTACTTCCCGTTCGTGGATTCCGGCGGCCAGCAACTGCCCTACATCGATCACGTCAACCACCGCCTCTTCGAGACGCCCGACGTCTTCGAGCTGCGCATCATCAACGGCGAGATCGACTTCCAGGGCCGCCACGTCTCCCTCGACAGCTTCACCCTGTTCAAGGAAAACGAGGAGAGCGGGGACTACTCCGTCTATCTGGGTTACGCCTCCGGCCACACGGCCATCCAGCTGAACCAGACCACCAAGAATCCGCGCCTGCGCGAATTGTTCCAGAACTCCGACGTCCGCAAGGCCCTGTCGGTGGCGGTCGACCGCGTCACGCTCAACGAGCTGGTCTTCGACGGTCTCCTGACCCCGCGTCAGTACAGCCCGCTTAACAGCTCGCCGCAGGCGAACATGGCCCAGGCCAGCGCCTACATCGAGTATGACCCGGACATGGCCAACCAGCTTCTCGACGCAGCCGGCTACAGCGAAAAGAACGATGCTGGTCAGCGCCTCTGGCCCGGCACGGACGAAGTCCTCAGCTTCATCGTCGAAGGCACGGCCTCACCCGGTACGCAGGGCGAAGATGCCATCCTGCAAATCGTCAAGTACTTTGCGGAAGTAGGCATCACCGCCACGTACCAGTACTTCGAACGCTCCCTCTATACGGAACACTTCCGGGCCAACGAGATTGAGGCGGCCTTCTGGGGTGGCGACCGCACGGTTCTGCCCATCGTGGCTCCCTGGATCTTCGAAGGCACGATGATTGACCGTCCGTGGGGCGTGGCCTGGGGCCTGTACCGCAACACCGACGGGGTTGATCCCAACTCCGAGGAGCCGCCGGCAGGCCACTGGATTTGGGACATCTGGGAAATCATGGACCAGATCAACGTCGAGCCATCCGATGCCCGACGCAACGAGCTCTTCACGCAGGTCCTGGACATCTGGGCCGAGGAGCTGCCGATGATTGGCTATCTGGGCGAGGCTCCCAAGCTCGTGATCGTGAAGAACGGCTTCATGGGCTACCTGGAAGGCTTCCCGCTGGACGACACCACCGGTGACGAGCATCTGCTCCACACCGAAACCTACTACTGGGACAATCCGGCGGACCACTCCTAAGCCCCGCCCGCGACTGCATAGCCGGCCGACGACGGTGGGGACCTGCACCACAGCGGGTCCCTGCCGTCCGGCCATGATTTGTGGTTTCCGGCCGCCTGTGGACCGGAGTTGCTAAGCCCGATTCGACATGCTGCTGTACATCATCCGTCGGATTCTGTTCATGATTCCGACGCTGGCCGCCATCTCGATCCTCTCCTTTGCCATCATTCAGTTGCCACCCGGTGACTTCCTCACCTCCTATGCGGCCCAGTTGGCCCAGGAAGGGGATTTGGTGGACGAGGAAGAACTGGAAGCCCTAGCCCAACGCTACGGCCTGGGTCAGCCGGTCTACGTCCAATACTGGAAGTGGATCAAGGGCATCGCGACCAAGGGGGATTGGGGACAGTCCATGGAATGGCAGAAGCCTGTGGCGGAGCTGATTTGGGAACGGCTGGCCCTCACGGTCGTCCTTTCCATGTCCGCGCTCCTGGTGAGCTGGTTCATAGCCATTCCGATCGGGGTCTATTCAGCCACCAACCAATACTCGATCCTCGACTACAGCATGACCGCGTTCAGTTTCATCGGACTGGGCGTCCCCGGATTCCTGCTGGCGTTGATCATCCTCTATCTCGCCCATTCGCAGCTGAACATGAATGTGGGCGGCCTCTTTTCCGAGGAGTACATGCTGGCTCCCTGGAGCTGGGCCAAGATAATGGACATGCTTGCCCACATCTGGGTGCCCATGTTCATCGTTGCCATCTCCAGCACAGCCGGCAACATCCGCATTACCCGCGCCAACCTGCTGGACGAGCTCAACAAGCCCTACGTCGAGACGGCGCGGGCCAAGGGCGTCAAGGAGACCAAGCTCATCTGGAAGTATCCGGTGCGGGTGGCCATGAACCCCTTCTTCAGCACCGTGGGCTGGTCCCTGGCCTCGCTCATCTCCGGCACGACACTGGTAGCCATGGTCCTGAGCCTGCAGACCACCGGCCCCATGCTGCTGCGTTCGTTAACCGCCCAGGACATGTACCTGGCCGGCACCTTCCTGTTCATGCTGAGTACCCTGACCATCATCGGCACGCTTATTTCCGACGTGCTGCTGGCCATCGTTGACCCGCGCATTCGACTCGAACAGTAGACCGGCGACGACCGGCTTCCTGCCAACTCCAGCCCCGCACCAAGTTCCGTGTCCCAACAAGAGATCGCCTGGATCGACCGCACACCGGATATTCCCGAGGGACCGCCGATCCTGGAGGAGTCCGTTGCCGAGGACGAAAAGCTGTTCGTGGCGTCCTACCTGCAATTGATGTGGTGGCGCTTCATCAAGCACCGCATGGCCGTCATTGCGGGGGTTATATTCATCGTCCTCTATTTCATCGTGGCCTTGTGCGAGTGGGTGGCGCCCTATCTGCCGGAAACCAGCTTCATCCAATATCAGCTGTCCACCCCCAGCCGCATTCGGTGGGTGCACGAAGGACGGTTGCAACGGCCGTTCGTCTACGGCATCAAGACCGAAAGGGACTCGGAAACCCTGAAGAAGATCTACACCGAGGACAAGGAAGTCGTGTATCCGGTCCGCTTCTTCGTACGCACCGAGGAGTACGAGGCCTGGGGCCTGTGGAGCACCGACCGGCACCTGTTCGGCATTGACGCCCCCATCGAGGAACGATCGCTGGGCGTGGTGCAGGGGCAGGGCCTGTTCATCCTGGGCACGGATCGCATCGGCCGGGATCTGTTCAGCCGGATTGTCTACGGAGCCCGCGTCTCGCTGACCATCGGCCTGGTCAGTGTCATCATCTCCCTGGTGCTGGGCCTGATCCTGGGAGGCGTCTCAGGCTACTACGGCGGCACCTTGGACAACGCCATCCAGAGGCTGATCGAGTTCATCCGCTCCATCCCGGAAATCCCCCTGATCATGGCCCTGGCGGCCGCCCTGCCGATCGACATGGACATCATCATCCGCTACTTCATGGTGACCGTGCTGCTGGCCTTTGTCGGCTGGACGGGCCTGGCGCGGGTGGTGCGGGGCCGCTTTCTCTCCCTGCGCGAAGAGGACTTCGTGATGGCGGCCCGTTTCTCCGGGTCCAGCGAGATTCGCATCATTCTGCGCCACATGATGCCTTCCTTCATGAGCCACATCATCGCCTCGCTGACCCTGGCCGTGCCGGGCATGATCCTGTCCGAAACCGGACTGAGCTTCATCGGCCTCGGCCTGCGGGCCCCCGCCATCTCCTGGGGCGTGCTGCTCCAGGAAGCCCAGAACCTGCGCTCGGTCGCCTTGGCTCCCTGGCTCCTGCTGCCCGGCGCCGCCGTGGTGCTCTCCGTCCTGGCCTTCAATTTCCTGGGTGACGGCATCCGCGATGCCGCCGACCCGTACGCCTGACCGACAGTTCGCACAACCGATCATGGAACAGGCAAACAACGGCCACGCCCCGGCCCCGGTCGACACGGACGAGGTCCTGCTCGAGATCAAGGACCTCAAGACCCACTTCTTCCTGGACCAGGGTGTTGTGCACGCCTTGGAAGGTGTGGACTTCACCGTCAACCGCGGCCAGACCATCGGCCTGGTGGGCGAATCGGGCTGCGGCAAGTCGGTGACGGCCCGGTCCATCCTGTCGATTGTGCCACCGCCCGGCCGGGTCGTGCAGGGCGAGATCCTCTTCCACCGGGCCCCGACCGCGGACCGACCCGGCGAAACCGTGGACATGGCCCAGCTCGATCCCAAGGGCTCGCTGGCCCGGTCCATCCGCGGCGGCGACATTTCCATGGTCTTCCAGGAGCCGATGACTTCATTGAGCCCGGTCCACACGATCGGGGCCCAGATCATCGAGGCCATCTCTCTGCACCGGGACTGTTCGCAAGAGGAGGCCGCGGAGATCACGGTCGAGATGCTGCGGCGGGTCAACCTGCCCCAGCCGGAGGGAGTCCTCAAGCGCTATCCCCACGAGCTTTCCGGCGGCATGCGGCAGCGCGTGATGATTGCCATGGCCCTGTCGTGCCAGCCCAGCCTGCTGATTGCCGACGAGCCGACCACTGCCCTGGATGTCACCACCCAGGCCCAAATCCTGACCCTGATGCAGGAGCTCCAGGAAGAGTTCGGAATGGCCATCATCTTCATCACCCACGACCTGGGCGTAATCGCCCAGATGGTGGACTACGTGGTGGTCATGTACCTGGGCGAAGTGGTCGAAATGGCCGACGTCAACTCGATCTTCTACGACCCCAAGCATCCCTATACGCGGTCGCTGCTGCACTCCATTCCCAAGCTGGGCCGGAAGTCCGTGGAAGGCCTGACCAGCCGCCTGACCGCCATTCACGGGGTCGTGCCCGATCCCTACTCCATCCCCAAGGGCTGCCCCTACCACCCGCGCTGCCACGATGCCGTGCGGGGGGTCTGCGACACGGACAATCCGACCCTACACACGCTGCCGGGAGACCACAAGGTCCGCTGCGTCCTCTATGACGACTGATCCGGGCCGGGCGGCGGAACCGGCGACCAGGACCCTGCTGCCGGCCCTGGAGCCGGACGAGCGCGGCTTCATCCGGGAGTGGCTGTTCTGCGGTCCCCGCCTTCGGACACTGTCCGATTCCATTGCGCCCGGTCTGTCGGAAGCCGAATTCCGTCGGACAGCGGCTGACCGGATCCACAGCACGGATCCCGGCATCCAGGGGCCCTTCGTCGAGTTTGCCAGTCCCTTTCCGGACGACAAGCCCCTGCGCTGGCAGGTGGTCCGGGTACGGGAGGACCGCTTCCTCTACGGCACGGTCTTTGCCCACACGCCGCACTCGGTCCACTGCTGGGCCATCGCCCATGCGGAACTGAAGGAGGACTGGTCGGGAGAGATCCGGCTTACGTCGAACGGACCGGCGGACGTCTGGGTCAATGGCAGCCACACCTGGCAAGTGGACCACTTCTCCCTACAGGCACCGGTCACGGCGACCGGCCGTCTGGACCTGCCGGCCGGCCAAGTCGAACTTCTGGTGCGGTTTACCGCGATTGCACTGCGGGCCTCCCCCATGGTCATGGCCCTGCAGTTACCCGATCCGCCGGCGGCCGCCTGGTTTGTGCCGGTGGATTCCCGGTGGGCCGAGGAACACCGGGAGTTCTCCGAGGTCCTGGATGACGCCTACCTGAACCGAAGCGCCTTCGACCGCGCAGCCCCGGTAACGCTGCACTGGCCGGAAACCAAGCCACTGGAGCGTGACCTTGTGGTCCGCCTGCAACGGACCGACGGGCGCATCTACTCCGAGCAGCAGACCCAGGGCCGCAAGCTGCCTTTCATGACCCTGGGCAACACCTACCAGTACCCCCAGGACGAGTACGAGATTCTGGTGCTGCCCCCACTGATGGAGTACTACACGCACAACCGGCGGCACTTTCGCCGGTTCTCGGCCTGGCTCAACGGCAACGTGGCCTATTCGGATCGCCACTTCGGTACCTGGAGCCAACGCCGCGAGGAGGCGTTGCGGCATGCGGCGGCGGAAAAGGGCACCGTCTTCCACGAAATGGCCCGCCTGGAGCTGGACCAGTGGGACAAGGTGGACTGGGAGCAGTTTCGCACGACCGCCGGCGAGATCGCCGGCCGGGCCGACTGCAGCGACTTCCACCTGACCGGCATCCTGGGCTGCCTCCATCGCTGGGGGGACGCATCGGAATTCCCGGCGGATCTTCGCAACGAGCTGCGGGAGGTAATCCTGGGCTTCCGCTACTGGATGGACGAACCGGGGCAGGACGCCATGTGCTTCTGGACCGAGAACCACCAGATCCTGTTCCACACCTGCGAAGTCCTGGCCGGCCAGCTCTATCCCCGCCACCGCTTCGGCAACAGCGGCCTGACCGGTGCCGAACACAGGGTCCTGGGCGAACAACGCGCCCTGGCCTGGCTGCGCAAACGGGCCGCCAGCGGCTTCCGCGAGTGGGACTCCAACACCTACTTTGAAGAGGATGTCCTGGCGCTTACGCACCTGGCCGATCTGGCGGAGGACGAAACGGTCCATGAAATGGCCGTGGTGGTGCTCGACAAGATGTTCTTCTGCATGGCAGTCAACTCGTACCGCGGGGTGTTCGGTTCCACCCACGGCCGCAGCTACGCCCCCTATCTCAAGGCCGCCTACCGCGAGCCCACATCGGGCCTGGGGCGCATGCTATGGGGCATGGGCATGCACAATGACCATGTGCTGGGCACCGTGTCGCTGGCCTGTGCCGTCAACTACCGCCTACCGCCCGTAATCGAAGCCATCGCCCGCGATCCGGCAGCGGAAATCTGGAGTCGGGAGCGGCATGCCGGGGAACTCGAGCCGGAACTGGATCGCGAGGCCGGTGCCTGGGAAGTCAACAAGGCCACCTTCCGCACCCCCGACTACATGCTGGCGGCCGCCCAGGACCACCGGCCCGGCGAACCGGGTGTGCAGGAGCACATCTGGCAGGCCACCCTGTCCCCGGAGGCCGTGGTCTTCGTCACGCATCCGCCGCTGACCAGCGAAGACGGCTCCCATCGTCCCAACTACTGGCACGGCCATGTGCGACTGCCCAGGGTGGCACAGGACCGGGACGTTCTCTTCGCCCTGCACGATCTGGGCGAGGACGACTGGATGGGCTTCACGCACGCCCATTTTCCGGCCCAAGCCTTCGACGCCTACTACATCCAGCGAAACTGGGCCTTCGGCATGAAGGGCAACGGCTATCTGGCACTGACGGCGTCGGCCCCGCTGCGCATGGCGCAAACCGGCCCGACGGCCCGGCAGGACCTGCGGGCGGCAGGCTCCCAGGTGGTCTGGACGCTGCAGATGGGCCGCCGCGAACAGGACGGCGAGTTCAGGGACTTCCGCGCCCGCGTGCTGGAGCTGCCGCTGGAGGTAGAGGGGCTGGATGTCCGCTTCGAGAGCCTGCGCGGCGACCGCTATGAGTTTGGCTGGACCGGCCCGCTCCTGAAGAACGGTGAAGAGGTTCCGCTGTCAGGCTACCCCCACATCGACAATCCCTACACAGCCATCCCGCTCAACGCCGAGAGCATGGAGATCCAGTTTCAGGATCTCCTGCTGCGGCTACACATGACCTAGGTGCCTTGAATATCGTCCGAATGTCGCTGGAGCATTCGGACTGGATGGGTCAATTGGCCTGCTGCGGAACAAAACCAGACGCAATCCGTCGCTTCTGGCCGGTTGAGGGGATTTCAGACCCCTTGGCATTGATGCGGAGTCGGCCTTGTCGCTCCAATTGGCTCTGGTGAACGACAATGTCCACATCGTGGCCCAGTGCCGTCAGTAGACGCAGAAGCCGCTCCAAGGAGAACTCCCGGAAATTCCCTCTCAGCAGGCGCGACACATCGGGTTGAGACAGCCCAAGCAGTTTTGCCGCCTCGACCTGCTTGAGGCCGCGCTCCCGAATGATCATTTCGATGCGCGTAACCAGCTCGGCCTTGAGCAGGTGGGCATCGGCATCCGGAAGCCCTAAGTCGGCGAAAACGTTGCCACTACCCCGTTCGATCTTCACGTTGTTGGACTTCATCGTTCTATTCTCCGCCATAGTTCTCACGGTAGTGTTGCTCCGCAACTCTGAGCCTACGCCTTATCAGGGCGATCTCCGGCTTAGGAGTTGCGATGCCCCGCCTAGCCTTCTTCTGGAACACGTGCAGCACATAAACGACGGCCTTGAACCGGACTGTGTACACCGCTCGGAAAGCATCCCCGTCGTGACGCGAAACCACCTCAAGGACATTGCTGCCCAAACCCTTGAGTGACTTGACGTGACGGTGTCTGAGTCCAACTTGGGCTTGATAGAGAGCAAAGCCAACCACGTCCTGCACATCCTCCGGAAACGTCTTGAGATCCGCCTTGCTGGAACCAACCCATTCAACCGGCTTAGGTTTCTCCATGGCCATGCCAAATTATAGTGATTTCGCCATACAGGTACAAGCCGTTTCTTGCATAACCACTTGTTTCGGTTTTGTTCGGCCGTGTTAGCAGAGCAGCGGTAGAACATCATGCATTGCCCAATGGGGCTGCATCAGTCTTGTTGGTTACACCGCTTGGCGCGCTGGGGCCCGCGCGGCACTCAAGGTTGGAGCACCATAGCCATGGCTTGTTTTGCCAAGCTACTGGCGAAGGAAACCATTGGTCGTTCAGGAAGCAAAGCACCGTTGCTTGGCACTCCCGGGAGAGCAAGGCTATATATTAGAGTCGCGCCGGTACCAGCGAAGGTCAACTCCCCGCAGACGACAGGCTTCGGCAAGAATTGGGTGGTTGGCAAAACGATCCGTGCCACCCGACCGCGTCAACGTTCTGACGCTGCCACATGGCAATCGACAATGGCCATACGGACAATCACCAGCCACACCAATCCGGGACGGCAACATCCCGCAGTGTGCCGTAGCAGATCAACCAGGTCGCACTGTTTCACACTGCTGGAACAGGCTACCGTCCCCATGCCAACCCAACGCCGGGACTGGGAGACTTCCGCCCCCCGGCCCGGCATCGGAAAAGTCTCGTCCCCTGAGAGTTCCCAGAGAGCCAACTGATCCCGTCAGAACCGGGACAACGACTCCGCCAACTGTTGGAACCGCGGTTTATCGACACCACTTAAGAGGTTCCGCAACACCCGATCTGCATGACGCGATCCATCCGCGATGCGATGTGCCAACAGTGCCAACACGAACTGCATAGGCGTCAGCCCCAGTTGGGTCGCCGCCTGCTTCACCAAGTCCAGTTCCACCAGTTCGTTGATGGTCTCGCGCACCCATTCATCTTCCCTGTCCAACGTTCCTTGAACCAGATCGGAGGCATGCGTATCCCAGTGAATGCCGCGGGCCAACGCGCTGGAGAGCAGAAGGGACAGGGAAGATGACCACGGCTCGCTCTCCTTTGCCTCCGGATCAAGGAAGGTCCGCAACGAGAACCTGGAGCGTGCCTTCCGAGAATGGGCGGACGCGGAGAATTTGGCTGTCCCGGGGCTTTCAGCCGACGGCGAAAGGTGACCATGCGGAACTTGGCTCCCACCGTAGTGTAGCCGTCCCAGGCTCGCTGGAGCAGCAAAGGCAGTTGGGGGCGCGTGCAGGACCAGAGAGCGCGGAGTAGGAATGGATATCTTGACTGTGTCGGGCAACTGATCTCCGTCCACCGCGGCATCCGTAACCAGTACCAAGCTGGTCACATGGGTGGTGAGGCCCTCCTTGACGGCCAGGTTCGCGGCCTCATCTTCCGGCAGTGCGGGCAACAGGAGGCCAGCAAACAAGGCACCCACCGCCCGGCTGATCCGATCCTCTGCCGCCGGTGCTTCCGCGGACGATACAATCCGGATGTCGACGCCGTTGCGGTTGGCCTCCAGAGAGACAAGACCGTCTTCCCCCGCGGCTTCTCGTTGCAATGCAACCCGATGAGGTTGGCGTAGACCCTGTGTCACCGTCCGCAACGCGACACCGACGTCCACCCCTCGGACATAATGGAGAGCCCCACCGGTCATGGCTGCCAGATGGCCCACCTTGGCTTCCAGGGAAGCCTCCCCCACGAGCAGGACGGAGATGCGCCTGCCCTGACCGGCCAGGCCATGGACATCCAATGCGTAGCTCTGTCCATCGGTAACCAGAAGAATGTCCCGGGTCTCGGTATTGTGTATCACGGTATCAAGGGCTCCGCCTATTTCCGTGCCACCGCCTGGACCCTGTAGTTGCCGTACCAATCCGTGCCAGTCCCGGGACGCAACCGGCTGGCCGGTGCCGACCGGGGTACAGGACGTGTCGAATTCCCATAGCGCCAGACGATCATCCGAACGCAGGACCTCGCCCAAGTCCGCCAATCCCTGTTGCGCAGCGGCGTGGGTTGACGCATCCGACAATCCGGACCCTTCACACAGGCTTGCCATGGAACCGGATCGATCCAACAGCACGGCAACATCCAAGTTGGCCTGGCCTGAGGCCGCTGGTTGCAGGTTCATCGTCACGGACTGGTGAGCTGCAGTCCAGCCCGCCACAACCGCCTGTGGCCAGTCGCTCACCTCAAGGTCAATGGGAGCATCGGCCGGCACGGCACCCGCCCAACCGGATGTGTTGCCATCCGTTGTACCCAATCCGCGCACGTGCACGGATCCGGCATCGCTTGTGACAGACAGGGATGTTGGCACGGCTTCGCCGCCATGGGTGGGCTCATCCACGGCCTCGCCGGAGAACGTGCCATACACGTCGCCAACCGTGAGCGGTATCCGGTAATGTCCGTTGCATCCGTCGGCATGCAGGATGTCGGTCCAACGGCTTGTCACTTCAATCTCGGCCCCTGGTGCCAGATTGGCGACCGACAGGCTGTGAACGCCTTTCAGAACTTCCGCATGCAGCACTGCCGTCCGGCCTTCATCGACTGCATCCTCGTATCGCTCCGCAGCCTTCACTTTGACCAGCGCCTGTCCCTTGTAGATCTGGTTGTCCAATCGCACTTCCAGATCATGGAAGACCGCACCGACCGGCACCGGGAACGACATTACGGCCTCAATGGGGCGTTCGCTGTCGTTGCGGTAGGTGCGTACCGTCTCCGCGGCCACCAGTGCACTGACAATCTCCACCCGGATGTCGATGGTCCGCAGAGGCATCGCCTGCTGCTCCCCGCCATGGTATGTCGCCACAATTTGCTCAATCGGATTCAGTCGGGCTGGGGCTTTCTTCATGTATCGCTCCTTGAGCCTTAACGTGTTGTAGCAGGCACTGTTGCAGGTGCCGAACCAGAACCTGCAGGTCGGTATCGTTGTCCGCCAGAAGACCGGGATCCACCAGCAGGGCCACCCCCGGCATGAGGGGAATGGGCACCCCGGCCTCCATCTCCATCAGAATGCGGATGGAAGCTGGTGCAAAACCCATCTCCTTCAACTGCTGATAGCGCCGAACGGCCTGCACATGCCGGTCGTCGTACCGGGCATGGGCCCGCCCGCCTGTGGGCGGGGGCACGATGTTCTCGGATATCAGGTATCGCACCTGCCGGGCCGAGACCCCGGTCAACCGGCACAGATCCGGCAGCTTCATGTCCCACCTCCTGATCATGATTGTGGATCAGGAGGTTTGTTTTGTCAAACTATTTGTCGAAAGGGTGCTGTTGCCATACAGCTTGGCAATACCTTCCAAGCCGCGGCGCGACTCCTCTGGTCAACGGGTCAATGGCCGACCGACAACCGCGGCAGACACAGGCCACCAACCGGGCCTCCGTCCCCGCCTCTACCCGGTAGCCCCGACGCATCAAGCTCCCAGCGATGGGGAAGGAAAAGGCCATCACTCCGCGCCCGGTTGGACCCGGAGCCGGACGGCTCCCGACCGCATCTTCAATTCCGACGTTGCCACATGGCAACAATTGCAACCACAAGAATCACCAGCCAGAGCCAGCCCGGGATGGCGGCAAACAGACCGAACACAGCGGAAATCACCCCGCCGAGGATGCCCAGGAACGCGCCGAAGGCGACGAGGACCACGAAAGCAAGGAGCAGGGCCACGAAGCAGCCACTGCAGGAAAGGAGGGATTCGTCCATGGGACTCCTAAAGGTACCTCGCGCGTGTGTCCATTCGGCCTGGGCTGGTTGATGGCATGGCCAGCCCCCGGCTTCCACAGACGGGAACCAACGATCAACCCTGCAATATACTTACGCCGGACGTACGGGGCAGGTTGCGTGACACCTCTCCAGGACCATGGCCTGCCTTCGCCCTGTGATGTCCACCCTCCCGCCCCAACCTACCATTGATCAGTGCCCATGAACGTCTATCAAGCTGTCGTTGAAATCCTCAAGCGCGAGGGCACGGAGTTCCTCAGCTGCTTTCCCGCCAATCCGCTGATCGATTACGCGGCGGCAGGCGACATACGCCCGATTCTGGCGCGCACCGAACGCACCGTCATCAACATCGCCGACGGCTTCTCCCGGATCCACAACGGCAATCGCATCGGCGTGTGCTGCATGCAGGCCGGACCGGGAATCGAGAACGCCTTCGCCGGTGTGGCACAGGCCTATGCCGACTCCGTGCCGGTCCTGATTCTGCCCGGGCAGGGCGGTACCGACCGGATCGATGTGCCGCCGGAGTTCGATGCCAGCCACAACTACCAGCACGTAACCAAGTGGGTGGCCCGCATCAACAAGCCGGAACGCGCCCCCGAAATGCTGCGCCGAGCCTATCAAATGCTCCGGTCCGGCACCCCCGGTCCCGTCATGCTGGAACTGCCGTCCGACGTGGGTTCCGCCGAGTTCGGCGACAGTGTGGACTACGAACCCGTGCGACCGGTGCGCTACGGCCCCGATCCGGCCGACGTGGACCGGGCGGCCGACCTGCTGCTGGCGGTGAAGCGACCGGTCATTCAGGCGGGCCAGGGTGTTCTCTATGCCGAGGCCACTGCCGAATTGGTGGAACTGGCGGAACTACTCCAGGCCCCGGTCATGACCACCTTGCCGGGCAAGAGCAGCTTCCCCGAGGATCACCCGCTGTCGCTGGGCTGCGGCACCTACACCGGCCCGGCCCAGGTAAAGCACATGCTGGCACAGGCGGACTGCCTGTTCGGCATCGGCACCAGCTTCACGCGCATGTTCCTGAGCACCCCGATTCCACCCGGCAAGACGGTGATCCACGCCGCCCTGGACGAACGGGACCTGAACAAGGACCTGGTTCTGGACCAGGCGCTGATGGGCGATGCCAAACTGGTCCTGCAGGCCCTGCTGGCGGCGCTCAAGGCCCGCGGCACCGCGACGGAGAAGGACGCGGCCGACGAAGTTGGGGAACTGCGCAGTGCGTGGGAAGAGGAATGGGAACCAAAGCTGACCTCCGACGAAACACCCATCAACCCCTACCGGGTCATCCATGACCTGCAGCAGGCCGTGGATGTGTCCAACACGATCGTGACCGCCGACTCCGGCAACCCGCGCGACCAGATTTCCCCCTTCTACATGACCTGCAAGCCCAACACCTACATTGGCTGGGGCAAATCCACCCAGTTGGGGTATTCGCTGGGCCTGGCCATCGGTGCCAAGCTGGCCGCACCGGAGAAACTGGTGGTGAATTTTGTCGGCGATGCCGCCATGGGCATGTGCGGCATGGACATCGAGACCTCCGTACGCTCCAAGGTGCCGATCCTGACCCTGTTGGTCAACAACTCGGCCATGGGCGGCTACGAGAAGCACCTGCCGGTCGCAACCGAGAAGTACGGGACCAAGTTCCTGTCGGGGGAATACGCCGATCTGGCCGCGTCCCTGGGTGCCTGGTCCGTGAAGGTGACCGATCCAGCCGATATCATTCCCTCCATCAAGGAAGCGGCGGAGCAGACATCCGCAGGACGGACCGCCCTGGTGGAGTGCATCACCTGTGAGGAACGTCAGTTCTCCTTGGTGCGCTGACTTGCCATGCCTCCCTCTTCGCACCGAAGGTGATTGGTCCGGCTTCCGCCGCAGGAAATTGAATCGGAATCAAGCGATGTCCACATCCGGCGTGCCTGCTGTGCCTACCGGATGCAGACGGCATGGACACACCACAGATCTCCGAGGAGGTCACGATGGCTGAAATCCAACGTGCGGCCGGAACCGGCCACCGCGCCGGCAAGGGCCTGCGAGTTCTGGCCGCTGCGGTGCTGGTGTGCCTGGCAGGGCTGGTCGCCCTGCCCGAACCGACCAAGGCTCATGAGCTGACCACCTGTCAGGATGAACAGTCCATCCTCGGGCATCTGACTACGCGTGCCCATGCCTGGACGTGCATCGAGGACCCGTGGCACGTCTTCGACCTGGCCAGCGACAGCTGGCCGCCGATGTCCCACCTCTCGAACATCCAAAAGGCTCAGTTGCAGGTCTATGCCACTAGTTTCAAGGCCGGTCGCTACGACGACTTCGTGGTCGGGGACAGTCCGGCGTGGCAGGGATCAGGCAACCTGGCCTGGCAGCGGGAATTTGCAGCTGTTGGCTTCCGCGCTGCGGACAAGGGCACTCTGTTTGCCGTGGCAATGTGGGTGGACCAGGCCATTGACTTCGACGCCTATACCGCTCAGGTGGCGGCACATTCCGATGCCTGGGAGGCGATCACACTGACCACCCAGAGCATTCCCTGGTTGGACGGAGGCACCACTCCCCAACAACAGGCCTGGCTTCTATCGGGAAGCCAAGCCCGGAGTCTGCTGGACCTCGATACGAGTTTCGCCAACAACCGCTATCTGGTTGTCGAACCCACACCGGCCCTGCGCGAGCTGGGAGGAATGCCCATTCTGGCGTTCTTCTCCAGCACCCCCATCGCAACGGAGGATCTTTCAGGCCTGTTGGACAGTCTGCATTTTGTCCACACCCTGCCGCCGGCAGATCCAGACCCCGACTTAGTCTTCCAGTCCGAGGCAACCACCGGTCTGTTGGCACTAATCCCATCACTGAACCAAGCCGGGCAATCCGTCATCGAAAGCCGCATCCAGGCCACGCAGGCCTCTGCCGTGGAATTCGCGCGGGAGATGCCCTTCACCGCCCTGCTGCCCTGGCAGCTGATGACCGCGGCCAGTGATCTGTACTGGGCGCCCTACGGCCTGCATAGCGGGCGCTTGATTCTCTGGGAGTACACCGGCGGTGCCCACGGCAACCTGACCGTGGGCAGCTGGACCTTCACCGATGCCGGCGAACCGGTCGCCTTGACCGACCTCCTGGCTATCCCCGAAGACGAGGCTCTGGCACTGATTGTGCAGGCCGCCAAGGACTATCGCACCGCGGCCCTTGACCCGGAACAGGATCACGACATGGCCCTTCAGTGGGTGGAGGACGGCCTACAGAGTCTGGACGACATCTCCGGCTGGAATCCGGTCCGACGAAATGGTCGGCTTTGGCTGCTGATCACACTGGAGCCCTACGTGATCGCCCCGTGGGTGGAGGGCATACAGACAATCTGGGTACAGGTACCGCTGCAAGATCCAAGATGAGGGGCTCGGGGACGGCCGGCGCCACAGGCTGGTCGGCCGTCCCGCCTGCAGCATGAATACATCGCGCCAGCAGGCCCTGGTCCTGTTTGTCGCCGGCCTCTCCGCGATCGCCGCCGGAACCGCCTATCTCGGGCCCATGGACGGCTCGGGCCTTTGGCTGCGTACCGTAGTGGCTGCAGGCGTCCTCACAGCCATCCTGGCGATTCTGTGGTTCAACCTGGACGCCAACCATCCGGTTGGACAGCCCGATGCACCGTTTACGGGGCTGGGACCAGGGAACACCGTATCCGTTCTGCGCGGTCTGGTCCTGGCGTTGCTGGCGGGCCTGATCCCGCCGTTTGCCAACGGAGCATGGCCGCAGGCTCGGGCCGCGGCAGCGGTGCTCGTGGTCGTGTTCATGCTGCTGGATCTCATGGATGGTTGGCTGGCCCGGCGCACCAACAGGGTGTCCCTGCTGGGCGAGCGGCTGGATATCGAGACGGACAGCGCGGGCCTGTTCGTGGTTTCCCTGCTCGGTGCCCTTTGGCACCTGCTGCCACCCTGGTACGTGGGGATGGCCCTGTTGAGGCCACTGTTCGTGGCGGGACAGGCACTGCGTGTGCGCAACAGCCTGACCAACCCTCCCTGGCCGGCCAGCGACAGCCGCCGCCGGGCCGCTGCCTGGCAAAGCATTTTGATGGTGGGATGTGTCTGGCCGGGCACCGACAGGCAGCTGATCGAGCTGGGTGCCTGGATAGTAGCCCTGCTGGTCGCGGCCGGTTTTGGCCGCGACTGGCTTTGGATAACAGGCACTTGGACGGCCGACAGCCCCTTCAACCAACGCTGGCAACGGGCTCGTTATGTGGTTCGCAGCTGGCTCCCGGTTTCGCTGCGCCCCGTGACGGTGCTGGGTGGCATGACCATGCTGGCCGATCCGGTGGTTCCCTTGGAAGGCCTGCCCGCGCAAGCCCTGGCGGCGGTGGCCGGAGTGTCCTTGCTGGCTGTCCTAACCGGTGTGGGCTTGCGGACAGGCAGCGCGGTGCTGGTGTGCGCTACGGGCCTCCTGAGCATATGGCTGCCCTTCAATGCCTCCATGGCCCTCGCGGTGGGAGGCGGCATGCTGCTCTTTGTGGAAGGCTGCCACCGATATGTGCTGCGCGTACCGTGGCTGAAGACCGATTCCCCTCCCGTCAACCCTCGTCCCCGCCGGACCGCCCGGCGATAGAACCCGAGCCTGTTGAGCCGTCGGCAGACATCCGCCGGCATGCTGTCCCAGACTTGACCAAGGCAAGGGTACATCCGGAACCCAGCCCGGTGAACTGGCCATCCTTCACTGGCTGAACCGTCACGGGATCGATCCATCCGGTCCTTCAGTTCTGAACAAAGATCGTGTCCATTTCCTCAATGCGTTCGTCCGGCGTAAAGCGCCAGATGCCCACGTAGCCCTGGAGAAGATCACCGTTTTCGTCCCAGTCCAATGAACTGGCCGCCCCTTCGTAGTTAATCGCTTGACCGGACGCGAGTCGTCGCAGACCGTCGCCGACGCCGGTGGGCGTGCCCGGAACGATGTATCCCGGCGGGCCGCCAATCTCCCGCAACCGGTCGCGAATCGCCGACCCTTCGACACTGCCGGCGGCCTGGGCGGCAAGGACAAGCGCCATGGTCGCGTCATAGGTTTCCTTGACATAGGCCAGGACGGGCAGGGCCCCATAGGCTTCGATGAAGGCGGCTTCCCATTCCGGAGTCGCGTCATTGTCGGGAGCCGATGCCCCTGCAGTGCCATACATGCCGCCCAAGTGGGTGCCCCCAATCTCTTGCACCAGACGCACGCGCTTGGCTGCATCGCCAAAGACGAATTGGTCAAAGAGCCTCTCGTCCAGAGCCGTCCGGATGAGGGCCAAGGCTTGCTCCTCATGCGCAACTACCACCAGTGCCTGGGCACCGCTCCCGGCACTCTCCCGCAACGCCTCAAGATAAGTCGTCTGGTTTACTTCCAAGGCAACGGACCGCAACGTTCCATCCCACGCCCGGGCAAAGGCGGCAGCCAGTCCCTGCCCATAGGCATCATTAACATAAATGAACCCGACATTGTCGAACCCGCGCTCCCGGGTCAGCGAGGCCAGGACCGGCCCCTGGATGGCGTCGGAGAGAGCCGTACGGAAGAAGAAATCGTTGTCGGGAACCGTCGAGAGTTGGGGCGAGGTGGCAGAGGGACTGATCACCGGAATGCCTGCCGGACCGGCCACGGTCTCCGCGATCGGCAACGCGGCCGAACTGGCGTTCGGGCCAACGATGGCATGGACACCCTCAACCTCGATCAGGTACCGGGCGGCGGCTACGGCGGTCTGCGGATCGGAGGTGGCATCCGCCGCAATCCCGGTCACCGGTTGTCCAAGCACACCGCCACCGGCGTTGACATGGCTGATCGCCAGGTTGAAGGCCCGTTCCCGATCCGCGGACGCTTCCGGCGAGCCCGTGTAATTGAGCAGCAATCCGAGCTTCAGGGCCGTGGGGGTGTCCGTCGGAGGGGGAACCACAAACGTACAGGAACAGGCAACCAACAGCAGACTGGCCGTCACAACCAGCCGGACGAATCTTGTTCTGAGGATCAAACTCTTGTTTCTCCTAGGGTCCACGTAGGACTGGCAATCGGACAAGGCTCAAGGCAACCCGTCTGTAACACCTGCATTGTTGTAGTAGGTGGATTGAAATACGAACTTGGCTTGGAACGTACTCCAAGAGGCGCAGGTTG
>JAPPAJ010000109.1 GCA_026705565.1 Caldilineaceae bacterium
GATGGAATATCCGTCCACCAGGTATTCGTACACAATGTCCGCCTGCGACAACCCGTACTGGGGCCGCGCCGGAATATCCGAGGGGATGCAGACCAGGAACGGTCGCTGGGTCAGCCGCTCGGGGGAAATCGGCAGGCCGGTCAAGGGGCTCACGGCCTCCGCCGGCGCATGGGCAAACCGTTGCTCCGGAAGCCGTCCGACCGCGATCTCCCAGGTCAAGTCCCACATTTCGGCCCGATTGGCGGGTTGGACCGCCCAGGGCGACAGGGCCGGTTGCGCAACCGCAGGATCAGGATCCGTGCCGAGCACAACCCCGGGTTCCAGGTTCACGTCCAGGAACTGGCCGTACACCCAACCGGAGGTGACGCCATCCGGCAGGCAGCAGACATGCCACCACTGCTGATCCGCCGTGCCGTCCAGTATCTGCACAACGGCGTTGTTCAGCAGTTGCCCCAGACGGTTGCTATTGACATCGGGGCTGCTGCGCACGTTCAGAGCGGCCGCGTTGATGACCAGGCCCGTTCCAATCGATCCCGGCGGCAGGGGTTCCGCGGCGACGGATTCCGGAGGCTCCGGCGCCTGCGGCTCGGAGACAGCCTCCGGTGGCGCCTCGGGTTCAGGCTCGGCCGGCTGTGAGTCCGCGGTTTCGGCCGGTGGGGCAGGTTCCGGAGCGGCCGGCGGGACCGGCGTAAACGTCGGCACCGGCGGGACCGGCGGCAGTTCGGACGTCGGTGGTGTTATCTCAACGGTACACCCGGCCAGCAGTGTCAGGCATGCCGCCAACAGCACCAATCGGATCGGAGAACAGTGCAAGTACGCGAAGTGCATTTTGTTCGGGGGCACGAAAAGCCTGTGACGGGGAGGGAAGGACCGCACGCGCCGGGCGCGCAATCAGGTTTGGATTATGCCAAAGAGGCCTGTTGCAAACTCGAGCCTTGTGCAAGGTGCGAAGCAGGCGGTCCGACCTTGGCGGAGGGGAGCGATGTTCCAGGAACCTGTGACACAGTACCCAAAACCGAGGGACGGGTGCAAACGCCCCATAAGCCGTGATGATAATCTTCGCCGATCTCATGCCCCAGGAAAGTTTCATTTGACAACAAGGAGAAAAAAGGCTAAAACTATTGCAACTAAATCGCCAAGTCTTCAAAACACCCGTACCGTGAAGTTCAATGATTTTCTGGCGCAACACGCCATATTCACTGTCAAGGAGCTAGATTGCTTTCTGTCTGCCCGGGGGTCCGGCAACCCCAGCACCCGGAAGTCGCTGCTCACCCATCACTGCAAGCAGGGTCGCATCATCCGTGTGCGACGCGGCCTGTATGCGACCGTGCCATGGGGCATGCATCCGGCATCCATGGCAGTCGATCCGTTTCTGGTGGCCGCCAAGATGACCGAGGACGCGGTACTGGCCTATCACACCGCACTGGAATTCCACGGAAAGGCCTACTCGGTCCATTGGAGGCTGGTCTACGTCTCGGCAAGAAAGTCGCAGCCGCTGGCGTTCCAGTCGCACAGTTACCGGGGAGTCTCGGTGCCATCACCACTCCGGACGAAGGGCGAGCGAATGTTCGGGGTCGAATGTCAGACTCGCTCAGGGGTGGAACTGCGGGTAACCAGCCACGAACGAACCCTGGTCGACGCGCTGGATCGCCCGGATTTGACCGGAAGCTGGGAAGAAATTTGGCGATCTCTTGAGGCTGTGGAGTTCTTCGATCTGGATCAGGTCATCGCGTACACGCGCGTGCTGGGGAATGCAACGACCGCTGCCAAAGTAGGGTTCTTCCTCGAGCAGCACCGCGCATCATTGATGGTGCAGGAAATGCATCTAAATGAGTTGCGCAAACTCTGCCCAAAGCAACCCCACTATCTGGAACGTGGCAGGCCCAACCACTGCAAGTGGGTGAAAGGCTGGAACTTGATGATCCCGGCTGAAATCCTTGGCCGAACCTGGGGAGAGACTCTGTGAGATTCTCTCCCCTCGCACATTCTGTCCACCGCCAGACCTGACAGGTTCGACGAGGGGGTGGTCGAGAAGGTGCTCCATCTTGTACACCTTCTGAACCGCTTGCCCCCCGTCTCTCAGCTGGACTTTGTACAAAGTCCAGCTAAGGCGATCGCTCACCCACCGGCACTCGTAACGGAGAGCAGCGGCGCAACAAGCCATCTATGAAGCCAGCCACACTCAAGTCGGGTGCGGGCTCCATGTAGTTCTTCGCGTCACCAGCACGGTTTGGTTCTGACAGAACCAAGCACGCTGCGGAGTAATGCCGTTCGGTAACCATCCGACGAAGGAGGAGTTCGTAGCGTTCTGCATAGGAGGCGTGCTCGAACTCCTTGAAAACAGGGAAGTGGGGACTGCGAGGAGCGAGAGGTCGCCGAGTCGCCTCGCAGTCCTCCAACAAGAAGACGTAGCCCACCCAGGGCGCGGGATTTGCCAAGTATGCACCCTCTCGATATGCCGTCCACAGGTCGACCGCGTTACCCAAGGCCTCCTCGGCGCGATTGTTCACATTGTTTCCGAACGACGGCCCGACCTGAGCCTTTAGCTCGATCACGGCTTGAAGTTCCTGGTCCCTGACAACCAACAGATCCCACATCTTCGTGGCGCGGAAGTAGCCCGGGAGATTCGTAAGACTTCGGCGAATGTGTATGGACTGTTCCGGTACGCCCACCGAAACCAACAATTCTCGAAACGTCTGGAGGAATCCATCGAAGTGATGGCCTCCAACGACTTCCTGCCGACGACCCGTGAAGGCGATACTCTCGGCATTCCCATATCGTCGCCTGCTTCTCCAGAAATGCTCAACCGCATCACGCAGCCGGAGAGGCGGGGAGTTCACGGAGAGATTCCCCCCATGTTCGGGAGGTCGGGGATGCCGTCCGCGCTTCGTAGCCGTGAGACGTGAGTCTCGACGGTCCGAAAGAG
Source organism: Caldilineaceae bacterium (assembly GCA_026705565.1). GTDB lineage: Bacteria > Chloroflexota > Anaerolineae > Caldilineales > Caldilineaceae > Bin34. The sequence goes on from JAPPAJ010000109.1 coordinate 2,927, forward strand.
GTTGGCTGCCTCTTGGTTCAACGCGTCCTCGGCAAGATCGAGATACTCGGACGCTGTCTCCACCCCGATGCTGTTGCGACCGCAGCGAGACGCGGCGAGGCTTGTCGTACCGGTGCCAAGGAATGGATCAAGTACCGTGTCGCCAACGAAGCTAAACATGCGCACCAGCCGGATCGCGAGCTCCAAGGGGAATGGAGCCGGGTGCAGTTTTGTGGAGACTCCAACGATATCCGTCCACACCTGACGGAACCACTGTCGGTGATGCTCTACTGGAATCACTGACAGGAGCCGCATTGCCAGGGAAGGCCTGCGATACCCGCCCGGTTTGCGTTGAAAGAGAATGTACTCGACATCGTTCTTGATAATGGCGTTG
>JAPPAJ010000265.1 GCA_026705565.1 Caldilineaceae bacterium
GTCCCAAGGCATCAATGCCGAGGTGATCAAGCTCAACGGATCCGTGGAACTGGCACCCCTGACAGGTCTTTCGGACCTGATCGTCGACTTGGTGGAGACCGGCCGCACCCTGCAGGCCAACGGACTGGTGGAACTGCAACATGTGTTGGACAGCAGGGTGGTGATCATTGTCAACCGCTCGGCGTCCAGGCTGCGGGAGAACGAGGTCAATCAATTCCTGGCCTGCGTCCGTCCCCAGCCAAGAGTCTGAGCGATGGATTCCCAATCCCGCGCGCCAACAACCGAAATCGCCGGCGTCTCAATCAAAGTGCCGCGGTGGTTCGAGGATGCCAGGGGGCGTTTCGCAGAAACATGGCGTGCGGAGTGGTGCCCGGGTTTCGACATGTCCCAACTGCAGGGGAATCGCTCGGACAGCCGTCCGGGAGTGTTGCGGGGCTTGCACTATCACTTGCTCCAGTTCGACTATTGGCAGGTGGTCCAAGGTGAGATCGAAGTCGGCCTGGTCGACTTGAGGGCCGATTCGGACACCTTCCTCCGGGCCGAAGTCCTGCGTCTGAACGCGCAGGCTGGCTGGGGCTTGTTCATTCCGCCCGGCGTGGCCCACGGCTTCCACAGCCCCCTCGGGGCGATTCTGACGTACCTGGTCAACCGGTACTACACGGGAACCGACGAGTTCAGCGTACTCTGGAACGATCCGGAGCTGGCCGTCCCGTGGACCTGCACCGATCCCATCCTGTCCGAGCGCGACAGCCAGGCGCCGCGCTGGCAGGACATTCCCTATTCAGACAGACCAATGACAAAGGCAATTCGATGAACGAACCGATTCGCATCGGCGTCCTGGGCGGCAGCGGCGTCTACGACATGGAAGCCCTCACAGACGTGAGGGAATTGACCCTCGAAACCCCCTTCGGTGCTCCTTCCGGTCCCTACCTGGTCGGAAACATCCATGGACAAAGGGTGGCATTTCTGGCCCGGCACGGCCGCGGGCACACCATCTCGCCCTCGCGCCTGAACTTCAGGGCCAACATCTACGGCTTCAAGCAGTTGGGGGTCGAGTACCTCATCAGCGTCAACGCCTGCGGCAGTTTGCAACGGCGATACAAAGCCGAGCAGATCATGGTGCCGGACCAGCTGTACGATCACACGCGGCTGCGGAACCTGTCGTTCTTCAACGACCCGGATGTCGGGACCGAAAATATTGTGTGCCACATCAGCCTGGCCGATCCGTTTTGTCCGTCCCTCAGCAAAGTCTGCCATCAGGCCCTGGTGGACACGGGAGCCGACGCCATCGCAGGCGGCAACATGATTACAATCGAGGGTCCTCGCTTCAGCACAAAGTTCGAAAGCCGGACCTTCGCCAGTTGGGGTACGGATGTCATCGGCATGACCACGTCACCCGAAGCGCAACTCGCCCGCGAGGCCGAGATGAGCTTCGCGGTCATGGCCCACATCACGGATCAGGACATCTTCGACGAGGAGGCCACGGTTACCGTGGAGGTGGTACTCGGACACATGGAGGCCAACATTCGTGCCGTGCGGCTCGCCCTGGTCAGGGCCGTGGAGCTGTTGGAGGGTGCACCACACTCTCCCTTTCACCGGGAACTGGACTCCGCCATTCAATCCGGACGCAACTACATCACGGACGAGCAGTACCGTCGGTTTTCCCATCTCATCGGGCGCCTGAAGGCCGACTGAAGCGACGTGTCATTGCCGGTCTCGGACCGCGCAGCCTGCCGCCTGCTGCGCAATCTGGTCGAAATCCCATCGGTCAGCGGCGACGAACTGGCCGCCAGCCGATGGCTGACCGCGCAGATGCGCGACCTCGGCTACGACCATGCCGAGGTGGACTCCGCCAACAACGCCGTCGGGCGCATAGGCAGGGCCGATGCCCCGCACACCGTGATGCTGCTGGGCCATATCGACACGGTGCCTGGACACATTCCGGTGGAACTCAAGGTTATCGGCGGAAAACAGGTTCTGTACGGCAGGGGCACTGTGGATGCCAAGGGACCGCTGGCCACCTTCACTGTCGCGGCCGCAAACCTGAAGCAGACATTGCCCGAAGACTGCCAGGTGATGGTGGTGGGTGCGGTGGAAGAAGAAGCTGCCACATCCAAGGGTGCCCGTTGCATCAGGGATCGCCACAACGGCCACATCCTCCCGATTCCGGACTACTGCCTAATCGGGGAACCGACCGGCACCACGGGCATTGCCCGTGGTTACAAGGGCCGCATCCTGCTGAGGTTCCGCGCTTGGCAGCCCACGACACACACCGCCGGTCCGGGTACGGAGATAGCGGAGCTGGCCGTGGCGTTCTGGTTTTATGTAAAGAATTTGGTGGAAGCCGGAGGACAACCGGGATCCCAGGTGTTTGAGGCGACGTCCCCCAGCCTGCGCGAAATCAACACCGAACTTTGGCGGAACGGTCGAAACCATGTCAGTGCCCTGATTGGGATTCGCCTGCCGTTGGGTTTCGACGCGTTGCACTTTGTGCAGGACCTGCGCCGCTGGTGCGAGGAGCAGATCGGGGCGGTCCGGGAGCCCATGCCGGCGTGCATCGATGCGGACACCCCAATCCGGTTCGCCTGCGCCGGACCGATCGTCGAAGCCCAGCTCGACCTGAGCGGATTTGAACCCGCTTGGCTCACCCCGCGGCGCAATCACCTGTCCACCTGCCTGCGGGGCGCCATTCGGCGGGTCACCGGCGAACCACCCCGCTTCCTGGTCAAGACCGGCACCTGCGACATGAACGTGGTCGGCCCGGCCTGGGGCTGTCCCGTGTTCGCCTACGGGCCCGGAGACTCCGAACTGGACCACACCCCGGAGGAGCACATCGAAATCGAAGGGTACCTTGATGCCGTTCGCGTTCTGACGGATGCCTTGGGTACCCTGGTCAGGAAGGTCTGACCGGCTGCCGGCGCGGGCCGGGGTTTCCTTTCCGTCTTTCTGCCAGATTGGTGAGGAAGTCGCCGAACCTGCCTCGGAACTCCCTCAGGGTGCCGTTCTGCAGGACCACGACCCGGTCTGCCAGGCGATCCAGGAAGTAGCGGTCTTGCGACGCCATCAGAATGGCACCGCCGAATCCCAGCAGGACCTCCTCCAGGATTTCGGCCGACTGGATGTCCAGGTTGTTGGTCGGTTCGTCCAGGACCAGGAAGTTGGGTTGCTGAAGCATCATCAGGGCCATCTGCAACCGGCTCCGCTCGCCGCCCGACAACGCCCCCACGGGATCCAGGCACTGGCGGTAGCCGAACTGGAATTTCCGCAGGAAGGAAACGGCGGTGGC
>JAPPAJ010000119.1 GCA_026705565.1 Caldilineaceae bacterium
CGACACCGCCTGTAACAAAGATGTACTTGGTCATGTCAAGAGGTTTCCTCGCAGGTTTGCGGTTCGGCAGGACGCGGCACCTTCATTCCCGGACGGCCACAACGAAGGCGAGCACCCAGGGACCGTCATGGGACAAACTGATCGACCATGTGTCCACCCCGCGCGCCTCGGCCACGGCCCGGGCGTGGTCGCTGAGGCGGAGGCCCGGTTCGCCGGTAACCTGATCGCGCAGGATTTCGATGTCCTGCCACGCCACTCCGGACCGCCACAGCCCCGTGCCAAGCACTTTCGATACCGCTTCCTTAAGGGCAAAACAGCCAGCCAGCGATTGTACACTGTGACCGCACTGCTCCCGTTCCAGGGGAGTGAAGACCCTGTTCAGGAAACGCTCGCCAAACCTGTCGCGGACCTTGGCAAACCGTTCCAGGCTGAGCAGGTCGACCCCGGTCCTAAGCACGCGGCCCCACTCCCCGTTCCCATGCCTGGCCGCGGCCAATGCCGCGAAAGACAAAGCCCAGTTTCCGCATGGCCGCCGGATCGCAGACACCACGCCCGTCCAGCAAAATTCGACGTCGCATGATCGACGCGATGCGCTGCATGTCCAAGTGCCGAAACTCGTTCCACTCGGTGCAAATCACGAGGACATCGGCTCCCTCGGCCAGTTCCCACGCGTTGCGGGCCGGCACCAGATCCGGCAGGAGCGCCGAGGCCTTGTCCAAGGCAGCCGGGTCGTATGCCTTGACCGTGCAGCCCGCGCGTTGCAACTCCCTGGCAATGTCCATCGCCGGCGCTTCGCGCAGGTCGTCGGTGCCCGGTTTGAAGGCCAGGCCGAGCAGGCCAATCTCGGCCCCGCGCATGCGGTCTCCCAACAACTCCTGCACTTGTTCCAGCACCCACGCGCGGGCCGAACGGTTGATGGACAGGACCGCATCCGGCAAGGCCGTGTCGATTCCATAGCTGCGGCCCAAATGCCTGAGTGCCTGCAGATCCTTGGGAATACAACTGCCACCGAAACCAAGTCCCGGAGACAGGAAGCCGTCGCCGATGCGGCTATCCAGGGCCATACCCCGCGCCACTTCCTGAACATCCACCCCTGTGGCCTCGCACAGCCGGGCAATGTGATTGATGAAGCTGATGCGCGTGGCCAGGTAGGCATTGCTGGCGAACTTGATCAACTCGGCGGTTCGCAAATCCGTAAACACAAACGGCGCTGCCATGGGCTTGTGGAGCTCCGCCACCCTATGGGCCACATCTGGCAGAGGGCAGCCAATCACGATGCGGTCCGGATACATGAAGTCCTGAACCGCCGATCCCTCTCGCAGAAACTCCGGACAGCTGGCCACCGACACCGGACTGCCGGCAAGCTTGCCCGAGGCCAGCCGCTCTTCAACCCATTCGCCGGTCCCAACGGGCACCGTGCTCTTGTTGACCAGGACCACCTGATGCGTTACGGACACCGCGATCGAGGTAACCGCCGCTTCCACGCGCCGCATGTCGGGCCGTCCATCGGCCAGCGGTGGCGTGTCCACACACAGGAAGATGAACTGTGACCCCGCCAGTCCCTCTCGATAGTCGGTGGTGAAGAACAAGCGCTCAGCTGCGGTGTTGCGCGCGACCAACTCCTGTAAACCAGGCTCCCATATGGGCACCTTCCCGGACTTCAGGGCGGCAACTTTGGCTTCGTCAATGTCGACGCAGACAACCCGGTTGCCAAGGTCGGCGAAACAGGCCGCCGCCACCAACCCGAGGTAACCGGTCCCGACAACGGAAATTCGGACCATCAGCTCAATACCAAGCCGGTGACGGACCGTCCCGTTGCCGGCTGTGAATCAGGGGCGCGGACGTTGACGCAGTTCAATCCCCTTGGAGACAACCCGCGTCTGTCCACCCGGCCTGGAAACCCACCGACCCGCGCGGCGGATCAGGAAGCGACATCCGGCTTCACGGCCGGAGAGACACCGGCCCCCAAGGTCTTCTCGATAGCCATGATATGGGCACAGACAAACGTTCTCAGGAACTCTTCGCAGTCGCACTTCCACACGTGATTTTCGTATTCGATCACGTGACTGGAGTGTTCGCCCTCAAACGTGCATCTTAGCGATTCCACGCGAATTCGCTCATCACGCTCCTCAAAGTACTGTCGGGCCTTGATGATGCGACTTTCGGCGGAGTACATGGACTGAAAATCTCCTAACTGGGGAGCGCAGACTGTGGGCAACGCAGGCATTCAGCCGCCGCGCTTGCGGGGAGTGTATGCAACCCCAAGCCGGGGAGTCAAGTTGCTTGGCGGTGACCGGTCGAACCCAGGGATTGAACGCCGCGGGACTTGGGTACACTGCGTAGGCAAACATGCCGAGGCAACTCCAACCCGCCGTGCACCATGCACTGAGGGTGGGCACCGGACTCGGCCCGGATCACAGCTATATAATGTTCTGCATTGCCAATGACCCGCCGCTCTATCCCCGCCACAGACTGACCATCGGTTGCCACCGGCTACAGTTCCGCTCTCGTGACGGAGTTGCCCGTTCAGACAAGGGGGCCCGTCAAGGCCCCCGGGACCGGCCGGCAGTTTCGACATGGCGCCGTCCAGGCCGGCCTCCTCCACCCACGACTCCCCCAACCCCACGGACCCTCCCGCATGTTCAAGGAATTCTTTGACGGTTCGCTTCGCGCGGTCTCCACCGTCGTGCTGGTCCTGCTGGCAGTAACCGTACTGATTCTCCCGCCGTTCAACCTTCCGGCTCGCCTGGGCCTGGAACTGGGACTTCCCGACTTCGGAGACAACCGGGCACACATCGACTCGCAGGGAGGCCTGACCACCGATGAGACCAGGGGCATCGCCGTAATCTTCCTGCCGGAGGACATGACCGTCGATGCCAGCGTGGTCCTCACCGGTGTCCCCATGGACAATCTGGGAAACATGCGGGGCGATGCCGCCCGGTTCCAGGCAGGAGTGGACGCGCTGGGCATGGTCGGCCTCAAGGCCAAGAGCAGTCTTTTCCTGATTGACTTCCGGGGCAGTGACAGCCAACGCACCACCATCCAGATGCCAATTCCGGAAGCGATCACGGCATTTGAACGGCTCAAGCTGGTCACGTGGAGGGATGATCGTTGGCAGACAGTGCCATCGACAATCGTGCGGTCGGCGCTGCAAATCGAATCCCGGTTGGACCGTGTGCCCGACAACCTCTTGCTGGTGCAGGACGACATTTCACTGCTTCCGGACCCGACG
>JAPPAJ010000051.1 GCA_026705565.1 Caldilineaceae bacterium
CGGACTCAAAGCCGGCGCACATCTCAACGTTTTTGGGAAAGTTGCCTGTGGTTTCCATTCCGGATCCCGTCATCCGACGCGGTTCGGAACAACCGACAAGCACCCGGATGTTCAATCAGTCGGAGTTCCGGATGCGCTGCTGGAAGTCGGCTTGCGCTTCCGCGTACTCTTCGGCGGACAGGAACTGGCCGCCCGCGATCTCCCTGTTGACTTCCTGCCGGCGACCGTTCAGCCAGACCTGGATTTCACAGGAGTCGAAGCACCTCTGGTCTCCTGAGGTCGAAACCACCTTCCTGACATAGTACTCGGCTCCCTTCACACCGGATCCTTCGTCCACCGGGCTCAGATCGTTGTACATGTCGATACGGGTGGACAGTGGTTCCTGGCATCGGAAGTTCAGGGCATAGATCTCCAGGAAGCGGCCGGAGCCGCCTCCGCCTCCGAGCCAACTGCGCAGTTTGCTCAAGAATCCCATGGTCACCCGGACCTCGTCAGAACGGTCAGGCCGGGCAACTCGGTTCCGGCCAGGTATTCCAGACAGGCTCCGCCTCCGGTGGAAAGATGGCCGATGGCATCTTCCATGCCTGCCTGACGGATGGCGGCCACGCCGTCACCGCCACCCACAACGGATCGGGCATCGGGCAGACCGCCCAGTATTTCCACGAGGGCATTGGTGCCTTTGTCGAAAGGCTTGACTTCGCAAACTCCCATCGGACCGTTCCAGAACACCGTGTGCGCCGGAGCCAGGCGGTTTGCATAATGGGCCACCGTGGCGGGCCCTATGTCCAGCGCCATCCAGTCTTCCTCGATGCCGTCCACAGGCACGGTCTTGCGATCCGCCGCGCTGTCGAGTTCCTTGGCAACCACCAGATCAACAGGCAAGTGGAGGCGGTCGCCGAAATCGGCGAGCAGACTCCGCGCCGTGTCCAGTGCTTCGGCCTGAACCAAGCTCTTGCCCGTGGCGCGGCCCTGCGCAGCCAGGAACGTGTTGGCCATGCCGCCTCCCACCAGCACATCGTCCATGTGTAGGAGCAGGTTGCGGATGACGCCAACCTTGTCGCTGATCTTGGCACCGCCCATGATGGCGAGCGCCGGTCGCTCCGGGTTGTCAAGCAAGGGAGACAGCCAGTGCAGCTCGGTTTCCACGAGCAGACCGGCTACGGCAGGAAGCAGATGCCCGACGCCCTCAGTGGAGGCGTGGGCCCTGTGCAGGCTGCCAAATGCATCATTTACATAAACGTCGCCGAATTGGCTCAGGACTTGGGCGAAGGCGGGATCGTTCCTGGTTTCGCCGGGTTCAAACCGCGTGTTCTCCAGCAGCATCACCGATCCCGGGCTCCGCATGGCCGACGGTGTGGACAGGTCCGTGAGCAGCGGAACCTCGCAGCCAAGGATCCGACCTAGGCGGTCCGCCACGGGCGCGAGGGTGAACTGCGTATCTTCCTTGGACCGCGGCCGGCCCAAGTGGCTCATCAGGCATACCGAAGCGCCGCGCTCCAACAGGTACCGGATGGTGGGCACTGATGCCAGGATGCGCGAATCGTCGGTAATCGCTCCCTCGCGATCGAGGGGCACATTGAAATCGACCCTCACCAGGGCTTGCCGGCCCGCCCAGTCGATGTCGCGTACCGTTTTGAAGGCCACGCCGATTCGGTTGGGGCTGCCGGTTTCGCTACCCAAATGGGACCGAATGCGACTCAGCCGTCCTGCAGGCGCAGGAAGTTGACGAGATCGGCTACGCGTTTGCTGTAGGCCCACTCGTTGTCGTACCAGGTCACGACCTTCACCAGGTTCCCGTAGAAGGCGGTGAACTCGGCGTCGACCGTGCTGCTGTGGGCGTCCCCCTTGAAGTCGATGCTGACCAGGGGATCACGGTTGACGGCCAGGATGCCCTTCATAGGGCCCGCGGCCGCCTCGTCGAATGCAGCCAGCAGTTCCTCGGTGGTGCCCGGACGTTCCGTCTCGGCCACGAAGTCGACCACGCTCACGGTGGAGGTGGGCACGCGCATGGCCATGCCGTCGAACTTGCCCTGCAGCTCCGGAACCACCAGCGAGACCGCCTTGGCAGCACCGGTAGTCGTTGGAATGATGCTCATGGCCGCGGCCCGGGCCCTCCTCATGTCGGAGTGGAACATGTCCAGAGTGTGCTGGTCAGTCGTATAGGCGTGAACCGTGGTCATGAGGCCCATCTTGATGCCGAACGTGTCGCTCACCACCTTGGCGGCCGGGGCCAGGCAGTTGGTGGTGCAGCTGGCGTTGCTTAGGACATGGTGGCTGGCGGCATCGTAGGTATCCTCGTTGACCCCCAGGCACACGGTCAGATCCTCACCCTTGGCGGGAGCGCTGATGATGACCTTGCGGGCACCGGCGGCTAGATGCAGTTCGGCCTTGTCGCGGTCGGTGAAGACGCCTGTGCTTTCGACAACCACGTCGATCCCCAGGTCCTTCCACGGCAGATCCGCCGGATTGCGCTCGTTGCACAGCGTGATGCGGTTGCCGTTGATGACCAGGGAGCCGTCCTGATACTCCACCTCGCCGTCGTACCGGCCGTAGTTGGTGTCGTACTGGAACAGATGGGCAAAGGCCCCGACATCGCCCAAGTCGTTGATGGCCACAATCTGCAGGTCTTCGGGGTAGGTGTCGAGGATGGCTTTGGTGACCTGCCGGCCAATGCGACCGAAACCGTTGATTGCAACTCGAAACATGGTCGGATTCCTGCTCCTGCCCCAGGTGGACGTCTTGCCGCACGGATGCCAAGGCGTGCGCACGCCCCTAGATTATACGGAACCGGACCAATTCGGGACGGGATCCAACAGGCGCAGGTCCCCGACAGCATCGCTTCCTGCCCGAGACGGGTTCGGTTGCGGCCCGTGCAGGGTGCATATCCCGGTTCACGCATCCACCATTGCCATCACGGTCCGGGCCAGCTTGCGGGAATCGTGGCGCCAAGGCACCTGGTCGTCAATCAGGTCTGCTTCCACGCATTGGGCTTCGATGTGCCCTTCCTTGGCCGGGGCTTGAATCCATTCAAGGTTGGGCCAGTTTCCGGATGTCAGGCGCCGGTTGTTGACCACTACATGGGTGAACATGCCCAATCCGTGGCGGTCAAGGCATTGAAGATAGTCGGCCAGCGTGAAACCGTCGGTTTCGCCCTCCTGGTTGAGGATGT
>JAPPAJ010000174.1 GCA_026705565.1 Caldilineaceae bacterium
CAAGGTCGACCGGCCCAACGCCAATGTCAACAACGTTATGTCCCAGTTGTCCAATACCGGCCTTACGCCGGCCGACTGGGGCGGCGATGTGCACATGATCCCCGTTAGTGCCCTCAACGGAGACAACGTCGACGACCTTCTGGACACCATCCTCCTGATGACGGATGACTTGGCTCCGATGGCCAATCCCAAGGGACAGGTGGCCGGCACGGTACTCGAGGCCCATGTCGATCGCCAACAAGGCATTACCACGAATGTCCTGGTGCAGAACGGCACCCTGCGGCAGGGCGACACCGTGGTCATCGGCGAGACCTGGGGGCGCATCAAGGCCATGTCCGATCAGGACGGTGTGCGCATCAAGGAGGCCGGTCCCTCGACTCCGATTCAGGTTCTGGGGATCTCGGATCCACCGGAAGCCGGCGAGATGTTCAATGTCGTCGGCAGCAAGAAGAAGGCCGAGCAGCTGATCAACAGCCGCATCGCCGAACGCCAGAGCGTCCGGCCGGACGAGACGGTCCAGCCTCAGACCCTTGAGGATCTGATGGCTCTGCTGGAAAAAGGCGACGACGAGGATGTCAAGAAGCTGCAGGCTGTGGTCAAGGCGGACGTCCAGGGCAGCCTGGACCCGGTCGTGTCGTCGCTGCAGGGGATCAATCACCCCGAGGTCCAGATCGAAGTGCTCCGGTCGGCTGTGGGCAACGTGACCGAAAACGACGTGATGCTGGCGGAGGCCAGCACGGTGCCCGTCGTGATTTTGGGCTTCAACGTATCCTCCGAACCGACTGCGGAACAACGGGCCCGCACGTCGGGAGTGGACATCCGAACCTATGACATCATCTACCACCTGATCGAGGATGTTGAGAAGGCCCTGAACGGCATGCTGGCGCCCAAGTTCGAAGAGGTCGTGATTGGCCAGGCCCAGGTTCGCCAGGAGTTTCCGGTTAAGGGCGGCGTGGCCGCCGGCTGCATTGTGATCGACGGGATTGTCCGCAACAATGCGCTGGTCAAGTTCCTGCGTCCCGGACAGCCCGAGCGGTTGACGCGGGTGACGGAGCTGCGACGCTTCCGCGACCGGGTGGACACCGTGCAGTCCGGACAGGATTGCGGCATCCGGCTGGAGGATGTCGACAGCTTCCGCGACGGCGATCTGATTGAAGTGTACGAGGAGCGCCAGGCTCCCGTTGCCTGATGCCGACCATTCGCCAAGCCCGACTGGTCGGGCTCGTGCGCACCGAGATCGTGGCCTTGGTGGAGCAGGAACTTCAGGATCCGGCCCTGGAAACCGTACGGGTCCGCGGGGTTGAACTCTCGCGGGATCGGCGCATCATCAGGGTCAAGGTGACCCATGACGACGAAGCGGTTTCGGAGGAGAATGTTCTCCAGGCCCTGCGTCGCTCGCGGGGCTGGTGCCGGCGGGAACTGGCGGAGCGCCAAGTGATGCAGCGGGTGCCGGATCTGCGCTTTGATTACGACCGGGATGCGCGGTCGGCCCGGCGCGTCCTGGACTTGCTGGACAGTTTGGACCTGGACCATGCCGACGATGATGCCTAGGCAAGTGCCCGCCGTGCTGGCCGAAGCGGACCGCATTCTGTGCCTGGCACACCGGGAACCGGACGGGGATGCGTATGGCAGCCTGCTTGCCCTGCGTTGGATTCTCGAGGCGGCCGGCAAGCAGGTGGTGACCGGGATCGACGGCCCCCCGGACCAGACTTACCGGTTCCTGCCGGGATATCAGGGCGTCCGCACGCCGGATCGCATCCAGGGGTCGTTCGACCTGGTGGTGATTGCGGATTGTTCCAGTGTCGATCGCATTGGCGGGTTTCAGGATCTGGAACGGTTGAAGCAACTGCCCTGGCTCGTGATTGATCATCATCCGACCAATGAACAGTTTGGGACGACGGGCCTCAACTGGGTGGATGCATCGTGCCTGTCCACCTGCAATCTGGTCCTGCAGTTGGCGGAGGCCCTGGGCCGGCCGCTGTCCGCCAACGCCAAGAAGTGCCTGTTGGTGGGTATGCTTACCGATTCGCTCTGTTTTCGCATCAAGGGTGTGGATCAGACCTTCATGCGGGAAGTCATGAAGGTGATGGGGCCCGACAGCTACGACTTCCAGTTTGTCGTGTCGCGCACCTTGGGGTTCATCACCCGCGACGAACTCCAACTACAGAGCCAGTTGCTGTCCCGGATGCAACTGGACGACGGGGTCCTCTGGGTCGGCATGACCAGCGACCAGGCTACCGGGCCGCGGGGGGAGCGCCTCAAGACGCGCGGCATCATCCAGCGCCTGGCCGAAGTCGACGAGGCGCGCGTGGCGGTTCTGTTTAGGGAAGCGGAGTTGGATGACGGACGGACCGAGGTCAAGTGCAGCCTGCGTTGCGATCCGGACCTGGATGTCAGTCGACTGGCCCTGGATCTGGGCGGCGGGGGACACCAGTTGGCTGCGGGCTGCAAACTCGCCGGCTCCCTCGATGCCGTTGTGCCGGAAGTGATTGCCCGGATCAAGGACCAGGTTCTGGGGCTGCCGGTCGGTGGCTCATAGTTGCCGTCGGTCGGGCCGGCCAGGCAACCTGTCATGCTGGGTGAACCATCCGGTCTGCTGTTGCTGGACAAGCCCGGGCTGGGCGATCCCCCGGTTTTTCCGGGACAGCCCGATCGGCTGCCGACGAGCCACGATGCGGTGCAGCGGGTACGTCGGCGCTTCGGTCTCCGGCGCGTGGGCCACACGGGTACCCTGGATCCCTTCGCGAGCGGTCTGCTGGTGATCTGTCTGGGTCGGGCTACCCGGCTGGCCGAGTATTATCAGGGTCAGTCCAAGACCTACCGTACCGTGTTCCGCTTCGGCCTGCGGACGGATACGGACGACATTACCGGCACTCCCCTGGAGGAATTGCCGGCGTCGGCGGTCACCGAATCCCGTCTGGCGGCGCTCATGCCGAGGTTCACCGGCTGGATTGAACAGATCCCTCCCGCCTTTTCGGCCAAGCACATCGACGGCCAAAGGGCGCATCGCATCGCCCGTTCGGGCGGCCTGGCCGATTTGCAGCCCCAGACTGTTCATGTGGCTGCCTTGGAGGCCTTGTCGCCGGTGCAGGACGGATGCTGTGAATTCATGGTGACCTGTTCGGCCGGAACCTATATCCG
>JAPPAJ010000407.1 GCA_026705565.1 Caldilineaceae bacterium
GACCCGCCCGCCCGCGCGGCGCGTTGATCGGACGGAGTTCCGTCCTGGATACGGACTGGGGACTGGACATGGCCACCGGTATTCTGCGGTTGTGGAATCCGGTGCAGGGGCGGTGGTATCTGACGGTGCAGGAAGCCGGGACGACCCACGAGCGGGAAGCCACACGGGCGGACCAGGAAGCCACACGGGCAGACCAGGAAGCCGCACGGGTACGAGAAGCAGAGGTAGAAATCGCACGGCTCCAAGCTCTGCTGCACCGGCAGGGACATCCCCCCAAAGCTCCCCCGGATTGATCATGGTTCCGGGGGCGGTTTCCCAACGGGCTATGGAAACGAGACCCGGCCACTCGCCTCCGACCTCGCCATCTTCTCAGTCCCCGCCATTTCCGCTACCTGCCGGCGGCTGGGCCGGCAGGTCGTCACACGGTCAGGGAGGGAATTGCCGTGGATCACAGAAATCCATTGCGTCCGGCGGCTGTGCCAGAATGACTGCATGGTTTCAACTCCCGCCGGTGTGTCCGAGCACCAACGCCTTCTCAGGCAATCGGACTCCGAGCCGACAACCGGCCGCGTCCTCCTGATCGCCTGCTATGAGTCCGGTCTGCAGCCCCTGAACCTGGCCCAGCCCAAGGCGGTCCTGGAACACCGCGGGTTTGCAGTCGATGTGCTGGACCTGTCCGTCCAAACCCTCGCCGAACTCCCAACCGAACCTCCCAACGCCATTGCCGTCTCGGTGCCGATGCAGACCGCCCTGCGCCTGGCGGTGTCCGCGGTATCCGCCCTGCGGTCGCGTTGGCCGGAGATTCCGATCGCCTTCTACGGCCTGTACGCCGGCTTGAACGCCCGGTACCTGCTGGAAACGGGCACGGCCGACCATGTGCTGGCGGGGGAGTCCGAACTTGCCCTGGCGGAGTGGTGCGAACAGGCAACGGGTTCGCAAGCGTGTCCGCCCGCGGCAGCAGAGATCCCGCTCCAGGCGCTGTCCCTGCGGACAAGGCTGGACCTGCCCCAACCGGACCGACATGGACTGCCCGACCTGGAACGGTACGCGCGCTTCCAGGCCGCCGACGGTTCCCTCCACACGGCCGGGCAGGTGGCCGCCAGCCGGGGATGCCTGCACACCTGCCGCCACTGCCCCGTGGTACCGGTCTATCGCGGACGCTTCTTCATCCGGGACCTGGAGTCCGTCACCGGCGACATCCGGCAACAAGTCGAAGCCGGCGCCGGCCACATCTCGTTTGTGGATCCCGACTTCCTGAACGGACCCGGCCATGCCCTGAAGGTGACGGAGTGGCTGCACCGCACCTATCCGGAAGTCACCTTCGACTTCACCGCCAAGGTCGAACACCTGCTCGGACGTGCACGGCACCTGGCCGCACTCAAGGCCAACGGGGCCGTGTTCGTGGTCTCGGCCTTCGAGGCCGTCAGCGACGACATCCTGGAGCGACTGGACAAGGGCCACACCGTGCGGGACATGGAACGGGTCCTGCCCCTGCTGGCGGAACTCGACCTGCCCGTCCATCCGACCTGGCTGCCGTTCACCCCCTGGACCTCGCGCCGGGATTACCTGGACATGCTGGATTGGATCGAGGGGCACGGCCTGGTAAACGCCGTGCCGCCCGTACAGCTGGCCCTGCGCCTTCTGATCCCGCCGCACAGTCGGCTCCTGAACTCAAACCGGGGAGCACAGTGGCTGGAACGACTGGAACCAGCGGAGTTCCAGTGGCGTTGGCATCACCCGGATCCCGGGATGGATACCCTCCAGGTCCAAGTGGAACGATTGGTGGCAGATAGGCCGGACTGGTCCGGCGAACAGCTCTTTCGGCAAGTCAGAGCACTCGCCGAGGACACGGACGAGCGACCGCTGGGGCCGCAACTGCCCCCGCCGCCGCGCCTCACCGAGGACTGGTTTTGCTGAGCGGAACCCACGGCCGACCAGTTGGGTCGGACAGCACTCACCTAAGCCTTGAGCGTCTTCGATTGGAAGGATACGGAGTCTGCATCCAGCCCGTGGAACACCAAGCGTAGAACACTACCGGCGTGGGCGGCTGTAGGTGCGTCTTCATGTTCCTCGTCTGTGATTGTCACGATTCGACTGAGTATCCACAAGCTCAATACGGTCTCCGTAGCGGCGAAAGTCCGCTGTATTGAACGTTAGCAACCTGCGCGTCCCATGCGCCAGCATGGTCGCGACGATGTTGGCGTCATGGATCTGCTTGCCGCCTATGGGAATCGCGCGGCACAGCGCGATGAGGGTCTCGGTCACCACGGGCCCATCCTCAAGCACCTCAAAACTGCGGGTCAATCTGTCCACGTCATCCAGCGCGTCCTCAAGCATGATGGCAACCGACCAAGTCTGAGGCCGTGTCATGACAGATAGGTATTCCCGTACAACCTGTCGACTGATCCTCAGCGGTTCATTGCCATCAAGCGCGCGAGAGAGACACTCCCTGGCAATCTCGTGGTGAGGGGCTTGAGCGATGCGGGAGTTTACGAGGACGTTGGTGTCTATGAACATCAGAGCGAAACCCTGTCCTCGTACATGTCTTCCCGCCTGAGACTCAGTCCCTCCGGCCACACCGCGGTGGGGTGGACTGGCCAAACCTCGTCCAGCCTAGGCGTGCGAGTCGCCTCTGGGCGACTCTCTTTTCTGAGGAGCAGCGTCTCGTCATCCATATTCACCTCGGCCGTCTTCCAGCCGGCAGCTCCCCAGGCCAATGCCTGGCTATGCCCGTTGCCACCGCTCTGGTTGGACCACCAGGGCCGATGAAGACGCGCGGATGCAGGCAGCTCAAAGCCTATGATTGCCTCGATCTCACCGAAGGTGGTTCTCCACTCTTGGTCTGGAAGGCTGCAAAGATGCGTGTACAACTTTCGATACTTGCCCCGGATCGCCATCTCCCGGTACTTCTGCTCTCGATCCATCTTCATGGCAAGCCTCCATTCACCTCGTCTTCGACCGGTACCTAACACAATTATAGTTAGTTACTGAACAAGCAAGGCTCTACCCGAAGTACTTTCCCTTCCTGTTGAT
>JAPPAJ010000168.1 GCA_026705565.1 Caldilineaceae bacterium
CTTGAACGAGAACTGGATCTCGATGACTTTGTCGATTACGGTCCTTATTTTGTTCACAAGGCCGTGAACATTTGGCCCTGATATCCGGCATGATGGACAGGGCCATGGATTTCCGGCTGGCACACCCTGAACTGGAGCATCGGTGGCTTGATCTGAGCTATTACGATCTGGTTCAGGACCCGTTGGCCACGGTCGAAATAGTGTATGACCATTTCCGTTGGGACCTGGAGCCACGGGCCGTGGCAGCCATGGACGACTGGTTGATACAACAGTCAAGGCACCGCAGGAGCGAACCACGCCACCGATATGAACTGGCCGACTATGGCCTTACTCCCGGCGACGTTGACAAAGCCTTTGCACGGTACCGCGACTTCATTACCGACCGAGGCATTCACCAGCCGCGACTGTAGCCACCCGGCCATTCGGGTTTCGGCAGGCCGCGAGCTCCGGTTTGGAATCAGGGAGCTTGAAACTGCCTGCGAGATGATGGGGCAGGTTGTGCCACCCTCGGGCGACGTACGGAATCTCGTGATGCGCCATGTTTGGAATTCTGCTCGCCAATGACAGGTGTCAGACGGTCGATTCCATGACGTCAAGGTCAAGCTTCCAAGCTTGAATCACTGGCCCTGTCAGTTCCCGGGCCGCACAGAGCCCGGATCTGGAAACCATCGGGCATGGACAAGGCGGGCAAATCGGAATCGGAGGCGCTGCGCCTGGACAAGGCGTATGCCAACACCAACGCATCCGTAACAGTTCCACTGTGCGGAATCCCGGGCGATATCACTTCGGGACTGTATACTTCGGACTTGTTCATGCGGAAAAATAGGAGAGGATTATGGGAACACCTGTAGTGCTGAGTGACGGCGAGTTCGCCACCGACGTCCTGGCGTCGGACAAGCCCGTGCTGGTGGATTTCTGGGCTCCCTGGTGCGGTCCCTGCAAGATGATTGCGCCGGTGCTGGAAGAGGTTGCCGTCGAGTACGAGCAGCAGCTCGTGGTCGGCAAGCTGGACGTGGACGAGAACCAGCAGACGGCCCAGGCACACAGCGTTTTCAGCATTCCGACCCTGATTCTGTTCAAGGATGGACAGCCTGTGGAACGGATTGTGGGCTTCAAGCCCAAGGAAGCGTTGATGGCCGCCATCACACCGCACCTGGGTTGATGGCGGTTCCATGGCAGCTGGCCGAAGTCCGTCAGGAAGTTTGACCGACACCGGCAACTGAAGTACGGCCTCAAGCGATGGAAAGGCCCGGTGTAATACCGGGCCTTCGTCTTTGGGACCGTTGGTGATCGAGAGGCCAGGGCCTTGCCTACCGTGTCCGGCGGCCGCTCAGAAGCAGGTCGTACACGGACAACAAACCGAGCAGACAGAAATCGAACAACAGGACCAGCATCAGACAGCTGACCAGTATGCGGCTGGGAGCAGCAGTGCCGGCCAAAGCGGCCAGTAGCCAGTCGATGGACACCTGCCGCGACAGCAGATCCGCCAATACCAGCATCAGGACCCCGATCCCGAAGTAGAAGACGACCAGGCGCAGGGAACGGCGGTCGCTGACGCTGGGCATCATGCCGTTGCCGAATGCAAACAGGAGGTACAACCACAACATACTGTCCTGAACCGCCAGCATTTCGCGGAACCAGTCGACAATTCGGCCGAAGCGAAGGCCCAACACCAATTCGGCCAGCTCCGTGGCGTACAGGATTTGGGTTCCGATAACGGCCATGGTCGCACTGCCGACCGCCAGGGGGGCCAGTCCCACCGCGGTGTCCCTCCAGATGTCGGTTTCGGCCATCTGGACGCTGCCGAGTTCCAGGGTGTTGCCGCGCAGCGTTGGCCAGACGGTGAAGGCGCGGGGCTTGAGCCGCAGCAGCCAGGCGGCAAGCCAATGGGTGCCTTCGTGCAGCAGGATCCCGGGCAGGTACAGGAGAAAGAGAATCAGGGCCGCCACCTGTTGGGCGCCGGTCAACATCAGCAGGAATCGATACAGTCCCCTTTGGGTCCGCTGGTTGGTCCAACCCAGCGCGTAAAGGCAATAGCCCAACAGGCTCAGGTACAGGACACTCTCGTTCAGGCCTGTCGGAACGCTCATGGACCCCGTCGATGTCGCTGTCCGGTTTCAGGCGCCGGCGGTCAGTCTCACCATCGCAGTGTACGTATCGCTCTTCAGTGCAGAACCTCCAATCAAGGCACCGTCGATGTCCGGCGACTTCATGTACGAGACGATGTTGTCCGGGCTGGTGCTGCCCCCGTACAGAATCCTGGTGGTTTCGGCCACGGTCCCGTCGTAAAGGTCTGCCAGCAGAATGCGGATGATTTCACCGCACACCTCCTCGGCCACGTCGGGTGTCGCGGCCAGGCCGGAGCCGATGGCCCAGACCGGCTCGTAGGCAATCACCAGCCGTCCAGCATCTGCACCGGTTACATTGGCCAGGGCCCCCCGCACTTGCCGGGTCACCACTGCGCGGGTTTGGCCGGCCTGGTTTTCCTCAAGGCTTTCCCCGACGCAGACGATCGGCACCAATCCGGCTTCGAGTACGGCATGGAGCTTCGCGTTCACCTCGTCGTCGGTTTCGTGGCAAAACTGGCGGCGCTCGCTGTGGCCAAGGATTACATAGTCGGCCAGCCCCGTCAGCATGGGCGCGCTGACTTCCCCGGTAAAGGCTCCGTCAGGTTCCGCATGGGCGTTCTGCGCGCCTACTCTCAGCGCGCTGCCGGATACCGCATTCTTGACCGCGGGTAGTGACACGAACGGAGGACAGAGGATCTGTTCCACGGCGGTCACCCGGCCGGTTGCCTGCATGATGTCCCAGGCCAAGCCGGCGGCATCCGCCGGTCCCAGGTTCATCTTCCAGTTGCCGGCCATGATGGGAATTCTAGACATGGGGCGTTGCCTCTCAGGGTGTTGCTCTCAGGTTGGGGACTACCGGTACACCTGTTGGGCCGGGCAGTACCATGGCAGGTGACCGCACGCGGACTCAAAGCCGGCGCACATCTCAACGTTTTTGGGAAAGTTGCCTGTGGTTTC
>JAPPAJ010000068.1 GCA_026705565.1 Caldilineaceae bacterium
CCTCCGGCGACGAACTGGAGGAACGGGTGTCCGATCTGCTGCGCGTGGTGGGACTGCGGCCGGAGTACCTGAACCGCTATCCCCATGCCTTTAGCGGCGGCCAGCGGCAGCGCATCGGCATCGCACGGGCCCTGGCGCTGAACCCTCAGTTGATCGTCCTCGACGAGCCGGTCTCCGCCCTCGACGTGTCCGTGCAGGCCCAGATTCTGAACCTCCTGCAGGACCTGCAGGAACAGTACGGTCTGACCTACCTGTTCATCGCCCACGACCTGAGCGTGGTGGAGCACATCAGCGATCGCATCGCGGTCATGTACGTGGGCATGCTGGTGGAACACGCGCGCACCGAAACGCTGTTCACGAATCCCAAGCATCCCTATACCGAGGCGCTGCTGGCCTCGGTGCCCAAGCCGGACCCCAGGGACCGCAGCGAGCCGATTGTGCTGGAGGGCGATGTGGCCGATCCGGCCAATCCCCCCGCCGGCTGCTACTTCCATCCCCGCTGCCGATACAACGACGGCGATCGCTGCGAAACCGAGACACCGGCCCTGGAGCAGGTCGAGCAGGGGCATTTTGTGCGCTGCCACTACGCGGCGGAACTGGACCTGCACGGCGTGCAGGCCTGAAAGCCTGTTGTGGCCGTTTCCCCAGTCATTGCCCTGAACGCAAGGCGGTCGGCCCAGGTTGCCCCGCGCCAGGAACTGCCAAAGGTCGCGGATCTGCCGCGGCCACCGCGGGTGGCACTGCTTTTCCCGCCCAACTGGACTCCGACCATGCCCCACCTGGCGCTGCCGTCGCTGACGGCCTACCTGCGTCAGATGGGGGTCGCGGTGATGCAGCGCGATCTCAACGCCGAGGTCTTTGATTACATCCTGACTCCGGAGTATCTGCGGCGTTCCGTCGCGGCGGTGCGCCGCCGGTGGGGTTCCGGTTCCGCGCGGGGTCGAGGGGTGCTGGAGGCGCCAAGCCGGGAAACGGTGGACTGGGCCCTGACGCGCGGCCCGGAGCTGGTGCGCTCCGTGGCGGCCGCCAAGGATGTGGTGCGCAGCCCGGCCTTCTACGACGGCCCGGAGGGCTTCGCCAACTTCCAGATCCTGGCCGACTGTCTGGAACTGGCTTCCCTGCCCTTTCATCCCGCCCATCTCCATCTGCAGAGCTACGAGGCGGCGCGGCCGGTGGACAGCAGCCGCAATCTGCTGTTCGGGGTTTCGGACCGGGATCACAACATGTTCCTCGACATCTACGAGGAAATCGTGCTTGAGGACCTGGAAGCCTTCGAACCGGATGTGGTCGGCATCTCCATTCCCTCGGAAGCACAGGTTCTGGCGGGGTTCACTCTGGCCCACCTGGTGCGGGAGGCGGGCATCGACTGCCACGTCACCGTTGGCGGTCCCCACATCAGCATGCTCCACGATGTCCTGCCCAAGCAGCCGGCGCTGTTTGAACTAATCGACAGCGCGGTGGTGTACGACGGGGAGATTCCCCTGTACCAGCTGGCCTGTGCGGTGGTGGACGGCGGCGGCCTGGACAGGGTTTCCAACCTGATTTACCGGAAGGGCCGGACGCTGCAGGTGACGGAGCGCAAGGAGCCGGAGAAGATCCGCAACCTGCCGCTGCCGGACTTCGACGGTTTCCCCCTGGACCGCTATCTGGCGCCGGAACTGGTGCTGCCGCTCATGACGGCGCGCGGCTGCTACTTCGGCCAGTGCGCCTTCTGCAACGTGGGCTACGGCGAGGCTGAGTCCTTCAGCCAGCTGACGGCCCGTTCGCTGGCCGACCAGATGCTGACCCTGAGGGAGAAGTACGGCACGCGCCACATCTTCTTCGCCGACGAGGCCATCACGCCGCGCAACCTGCGGGGCCTGTCGGCCATTCTGCGGGAGGAGGACGAGCCCATTCACTGGGGCGGTTGCGTGCGGTTCGAGAAGGTGATCGACCAATCGTTGCTGGATCAAATGTGGGCCGGCGGTTGCCGGATGATCATGTTCGGCCTGGAAAGTGCGTCGCAGGCCATCATCGACCACATGATCAAGGGCACCGAACTGCCCCACATGAGCCGCATCCTGAAGGAGAGTGCCACCGCTGGCATCTGGAACCATACGTTCTTCTTCTTCGGATTTCCGGGCGAGACCCTGGACGACGCCCAGCAGACCGTCAACTTCATTTATGCCCACGGCGACCAGATCAATTCCGCGGCCATGGGCACGTTCCTGATGGAGCGCCTCTCGCCGGCCTATCGCTATCCCGCCTCCTTCGGCGTTTCGCGCATCATCGAGGACCCGGCGCGGGACTTGGCGATCTACTTCCCCTACGAAGTGTCGAACGGCCTGGACGAGGCCATGGCCGAACGGGTGCACGATGGTGTCCTGGACAGTCTTCCGACCAAGCCGTTCCCCCACTTCTATGTCAGCGATGTCTACCGCTTCCTGTATGCCGGCCGGCTGAGCTTGGACGGCCGGCCCAACCCGGCCTGGCTGGCTCCCGCCACCGCTGCGTAATCCCCCGGCGCAGTCCCTTATGGTCGTGTGCTGCCCTGAATTGCTCCGAGGTGCTCCGCTGTGTCCGATGTAATCGCCTTGCGCCAAGCCGCCATCGACCGCTACAGGCCCGATCCGGTCAAGGTCCTGTTTGTGGCCGAGTCGCCGCCCGATGTCGAGGAACGGCACTTCTACTTTTCCAACGTCCCGCGCGCGGACACGCTTTGGGTGGAGTTGACCAAGGTGCTCTACGGCGACGACTTCGGCGTGACCAAAAACGAACGGGCCCGCAAGGCCGAGTGGCTGGCCCGTTTCCAGGCCGACGGCTATTGGATGATCGAGGCCGTACCGGAGCCAGTCCACAAAAAACGGCGGGAAGCGCACGTCCTGGAGCACAAGGACCGCGTACTGGAGACGATCGCGGACTGCAAGCCGTCCCAGGTGGTTCTCATCGCCACACCTGTGTGGCGCGCCCTCGAGGAGCCCCTGCGTGCGGAGGGTGTGCCGCTCGTGCAGACGGGACCCGTGTCGTTCCCGGGCCATGGCCAGCAGGGCAGGTTCCGGGAAGCCATGGCCGCCATCCTGCCCCTGCTGGCGGACTGAAGGTCTGCCGCTCTGCATTAACCTTCCGCGATCGCAGGTCAAACACACCGCAGACGTTTTTCCACCCGGCCTTCTCCCACAATTCCGGCAGTCGCAAAACGCCGAACCAATCAGAGGGAGAAGGCAAATGTACAAGCTGATTCACCGACCGAGCCTCTTCAACGCACCGCTCCGCCGATCCTTTGCCAGCAACGTGTCGATGGGATTCCCCGTGGACGTCGCCGAGGAGAGCGGACGGTACCTGGTGCAGGCTGCGCTGCCCGGCGTGTCCCCCGATGACATCGAGATTACGCTCGAGGGCAGGACGCTCACCATCGCCACCGAAGAGGACAAGGAGCAGGACGGCGAAGGTGCCAACTACACCTGGCGCGAACGCATGCGGGGTGCCTGGCAGCGGAGCTTCCGTCTGCCGCAGGCCGTGGACACGGAGGGCGTGGAGGCCGATATCGATCAGGGGATCCTGACGGTGTCGATCCCCAAGTCCGAGGTTGCCAAGCCCCGGCAGATTGAGGTCAAGACGGCCGACAGCTAACCCGGCATCGACAAGCCAGCAAGGGACCCGGCAACTGCCGGGTCCCTTGCTTTGCTGCCTGCAGGGAGGCAATCCGAACAGGGCTGATGCTTGGTCTTTCACATAACCGGGACCTTGGCATTCTGCGCGAGGCACCGCCAACTTGGCACGCGTGGGTACGCGTGTCGCGCGCGGGGTCCCATTTCGATGAATTTGGTACCGAATCCCAACCTTTTCACCCTCTCGGAAGCTGGTCGGCGTGTAGAGAGAACGTACCCGGTCGGCAGATTCCGGACCGGCATCTTCCGGTTCGGTGAACCCAGCGCGCGGGCTTATCGGGACTGCTAGAATTTGATGAATACCGGCAGCAGGCCTCCTAGTGATCCTGCCACCGGCGGGAGGTTGTCCCGTCCCTCCAGGTAGATCTGGGAAGGGCACGCGGCAACGGATCACCACACTACACGTCGCAGTACTCCAGAGCCGCCGTTCCCTGTTTCCATTCTTGGAAAAGGTAGCATTTTTTTGCTATCATATGTAGTGGCATCGGCGCGTGCCTGGGGTACGCGGTGTACGAATTACCTGGGCGAAAGGGCACAGTCATGAAAGTCGGACAGATGGGCACAGGCCAACTCGGGATCGACCGTTTCGGGGGTGCGGTTCCGACCGTGCAGACCGTCGTCGACCTGGATGCCGTCCGGGTGGCCAAGCGCGACCCGGCGGACGGCATGGTTCCCTATGACCGACAGCGGATTCGCAACGCCATCATGAAGGCCTTCCTGGCGGAACAGCGCAGCCTGCAGGGCGAAGCACTCGACCACAGGGTGGATCCCATCGTGGATGCAGTCGAGCAGCGGGTGGCGCAACGAGCCCTCGGACGCCCTTCGTTGTCCGTGGCCGTCGAGGAAATCCAGGATCAGGTCGAACTCGTCCTGATGAAGTCGGATCATGAGGAGGTGGCCCGGCGCTACATCATCTATCGCGAGGACCGCGCCCGGGAACGGGCGGTCCAGGCCGAGACGGCCTCGCTTTTGCTGCCCGTGGAGTTGATGGTGGCCTTGCCCGACGGCACGCGCGAGCCTCTGGATCTCGAGCGCCTGAAGGTGCAGATCGAGGAGGCCTGCCACGGCCTGGACGGCGTCTCCGCGGACGATGTCCTTGAGGTTCTGGCGCGCGACGTCTACAACGACATCACGCCGAAGGACCTGCGCACGGCGCAGATTATGGCGGCGCGCTCCCTGGTTGAACAGGAACCCGACTACTCGAAGGTGAGCGCGCGGCTGGTCCTGCGCAAGCTCAAGGACGAGGTGTTCCCCTTCATCTGCCCCGGCGTGGCGGGCATCCGGGAGCTGACCGACCGCCAGCAGTATCGGGCCTATTTCCCGCGCTACGTGCGCACCGGCATCGACTGCGAACTGCTGCAACCTGCGCTGGCCGAAATCTTCGACCTGGAACGGCTGGCCGGGGCCTTGGCGCCGGAACGGGACCAGCAGTTTCAGTTTCTTGGGCTGCAGACCCTCTACGACCGGTACTTCCTCCACTCGGGCGGTACGCGCATCGAACTGCCGCAGGCGTTTTTCATGCGCGTGGCGATGGGACTGGCCCAGCAGGAGGCCGATCCGGACGAGCGGGCCATCGAGTTCTACGAACTGCTGTCGTCGTTCGACTTCATGTGCTCGACGCCGACCCTCTTCAATTCGGGAACCGTCAATCCGCAGCTTTCGTCCTGCTTCCTTTCGACCGTGCCGGACGATCTGGCGGGCATCTTCAAGGCGATCAAGGACAACGCCCTGCTGTCCAAGTTCTCGGGCGGCCTGGGCAACGACTGGAGCCAGGTACGGGGTTTGGGAGCCCACATCAAGGGGACGAACGGAGAGTCCCAAGGGGTCATTCCGTTCCTCAAGGTGGCCAACGACACGGCCGTGGCCGTCAATCAGGGCGGTCGCCGCAAGGGAGCGGTCTGCGCCTACCTCGAGGTGTGGCACATCGACATCGACGAGTTCCTCGACCTGCGCAAGAACACGGGCGACGATCGGCGCCGCACCCACGACATGAACACCGCCTGCTGGGTGCCCGACCTCTTCATGGAGCGGGTCCAGGAGGACGGGAACTGGACCCTGTTCTCGCCGGACTCTGTGCCCGACCTGCACGAGATCACCGGTCTCGAGTTCCGGGACCGCTATCTCCTGTACGAACAGCAGGCGGCCGAAGGCCGGCTGAAGGTCACCAAGCGCATCCGCGCCCGCGATCTGTGGCGGCGCATGCTGACCATGCTCTACGAAACGGGGCACCCCTGGATCACGTTCAAGGATCCCTGCAATCTGCGCTCGCCGCAACAGCACGTCGGTGTGGTGCACTCCTCCAACCTGTGCACCGAGATCACGCTGAACTCCTCCGTGGATGAGGTTGCCGTGTGCAATCTCGGGTCGGTGAACCTGTCCAACCACGTTGAGAACGGCCAGCTCCTGCACCAGAAGCTGGAGCGCACCGTGACCACCGCGATGCGCATGCTGGACAACGTCATCGACATCAACTACTACACCATTCCGGAGACGCACACCAGCAACCAGCGGCACCGACCGGTCGGCATGGGCATCATGGGTTTCCAGGATGTCCTGCACAAGCTGAACATCGCCTATGCCTCGTCCGAGGCCGTGGAGTTCGCCGACGTCAGCATGGAGGCGGTTTCCTGGTATGCCATTTCGGCGTCCGCCGCCCTGGCCGAGGAACGCGGCAGCTACCCGTCGTTCGAGGGCTCGCTCTGGTCCCAGGGCAAGCTGCCCTGGCACTCGCTCGACGATCTGGACAAGGCGCGGTATCGGAAGCTTGAGGTGGACCGCAGCTCCACCCGCGATTGGGACAGCCTGGCCCGTCGGATCCAGCGCGCGGGCATGCGCAACTCCAATGTGATGGCCATCGCGCCAACGGCGACGATTGCCAACATCTGCGGTGTCAGTCCGTCCATCGAACCGGTGTTCCGCAACCTGTACGTCAAGGCCAACATGTCCGGCGACTTTGTGGTGGTCAACCCCTATCTGGTGGACGACCTGAAGGAACTGGGTCTGTGGGATCCGCTGATGATCAGCGATCTCAAGCTGCACGACGGCAGCCTGCGCGACATTCCGCGGGTTCCGGACCGGCTGAAGGAGCTGTATGCCACGGCCTTCGAGATTGATCCGACTTGGCTGGTCAGGGCAGGGGCCCGGCGCCAGAAGTGGATTGACCAGTCCCAGTCATTGAACCTGTATGTTTCCTCCACCAGCGGCAGGGAGTTGGACGAACTGTACCAGCTGGCCTGGACCCAGGGCCTGAAGACGACCTACTACCTGCGGACGCAGGGTGCAACCCAAGTGGAAAAGAGCACGCTGCAGGGCACGGACGGACGGCTCAATGCGGTTCCGGTGGCCCCGGCCCCGCCCACGCTCTACAGCGAGCTTGAGACTACCGTGGACGGGTTGGTCTGCAATCTGGACGACGAGGACTGCGAAGCCTGCCAGTAGGTTTGGCTTGCTGTCGGCCAGCAGCTACACCGGCAGTGAGCGAGACGGTCGTCGGTTGCAGATCGACGACCGTCTCGAATGTTTCGGTACGTCCGGCAACGGTGGTCGCGTTGGGCCAGCCAGTGGAAAGAGTGCCATTCGGCGGCCAAACCCGGGCGTTGCTGTCGGATGGCTGGTGGGTGGCGAAAGCGAGGCTGTATGGTCGGGCTTGTATCGGTTTCCGACGATGGGGTGATCCCGTTTTCCCTTTGACCGGCACGGAACAATCGAAGGCGTCCCACGTCAATGAGGCGACGAGTATGGCATTGACCTTGCCCTCGTCAGCACCAAGTAGAATCAATGCCTCGGATGGTGCAGGAGGCACGGCATGGATGCGGTGGATGCCCTGAAGCAAGGGCTCAAGGTTGCCGGCATACCGCCCCGGAAACTGAACGGTCAGGACACTCCGGACTGGCAGACACAGGATGATGCGCGTTGGTGGGCGGCGGACGCTGCCGCGGATCCCGTTGCTTGGCAAGCACATCTTGAGAATCTGTGGCATTACGATCCAGCGTATCCCTACGATCCGTGCCATCTGTACGATGACGACCGGACTACGGATCCGGACTATGGCGTGGACGGGGTGCATCTGATGGCCGGTGACGTTCATCTGCTGTTCCAAGCGGAAGCCCATCGGACGTTGAAATCCATCTTCGGCGATCGGTACATCACCGAACTGGCCATGAAACCGAGTACCGCGTATGCCGAGCAGATGCAGGCTGTGGGCAGGCGATATGGGTTCGCTGCTGTCCGCTTTGCCCCCGACATCGCCGTTGTTCCACCGTCCGTGGCGGCACAGTACCCGCCGTGGTCCGACAGGAAGAGCCCGAACCGGCAGCAGATGCTCGACCTGGATCGCTTGCCGCCCCCCCAGTTGGTCGTTGAGATTGTCTCCGAAGACTCGGTGGACAGGGACGATACGTTCAAGCTCGAAGCCTACGCGCTCATTGGGATCGGCGAATACGGGGTCTATGATCCCGAAGGCTTGACGGGGGCAACCCCTTGGCGTCTCTTCCGGCTGCAGGGAGACAGCTACCGCCTGCTCCAGCCGGATCCGGAGCTGTCGGAGGCTGGAGTGCCAGCCTATTGGAGCGATGTGTTCGGAATGTTTGTGCGCATGCTGTCGGAGACTGCCTTGGGCATCGATGATCCGGATCCTCTCGGTCACAGGTTGCAGGTTTGGGATTCGGATCCGGCCAAATGGAGGGATCACGCCACCGACGAGCGGGATGCCCTTGATCAAGCATGGGAACAGACCACGCAGGTTCGGGAGGAACGCGCATTCGAATCCGGCCTGCAGCAAGGAGAAGCCAAACTCTTGGAGACACACATTGATGCTGTGCGTGTTCTTCTGAGTGACAAGGTCTCCGAAGATGTGCTGGTGCAAGTCGAAACTGACTGGCGCACAGCTGGACGCTATCGCTCTCTTGAGGAAATTGCTGCAGTTCAGGCAGGCACGCGCAGTTGGCACACGTTGCTGTTCCGTGTGTGACCGAATGATGGCCTCGGCTCGAGTTGCTCTGCCGACAACAGCCATTGGACCGCCTAGGCGGGGTGCTGATGAGTCGTCGGAGCCGCGTCTTGCTCCGGGATGGATACAGAGGGCAGGGCCGATGTTGAACGGCCGGTTCTCAATACGAGAGATCAACCGGTACTTGGGTTGGGGCAAGGCGGCCCGGCATCCCAACGGGTCTTTGCGCCACCAGCCAACATCGTGAGCCTCCAAGCCCCCCTGGCACACATAGCACACAGCTTTCCCACATCACGC
Source organism: Caldilineaceae bacterium (assembly GCA_026705565.1). GTDB lineage: Bacteria > Chloroflexota > Anaerolineae > Caldilineales > Caldilineaceae > Bin34. The sequence continues at coordinate 8,893 of JAPPAJ010000068.1, forward strand.
CTCCCGGCCGTCAATGTGGCTCAGGTGCCCCAGCGCAGTCCCCTGCGTTATCCCGGGGGCAAGACTTGGCTCATCCCACATGTACGTGACTGGCTGCGACAGGTGCAGCCTACGCTGCTCGTGGAACCTTTTTGTGGCGGCGGCATCGTGTCCCTAACCGCGGTGATGGAGGGCCTGGTGGAGCAATGCGTGATGCTGGATCTGGATCCCGATGTGGCGGCCTTCTGGCACGCGGTACTGCGGGAGGGCGAAGCCTTGGCCCAACGGATTGAGACCTTCGAGCCGACCCGGGAGCGGGTGGAGGCCCTGTCACAGAAGGTGCCTCTCAGCGTCCTGGACCATGGTTTCCGCACATTGGTACTGAACCGTACGCGCCGTTCGGGCATCCTGGCTCCTGGCGCGGCCCTAATTCGGCAGGGGGAAAACGGTCAGGGCCTCGGATCGCGCTGGTATCCGGACACGTTGGCGCGTCGCATCCGGGCCATTCAACCGTACGCGTCGCGGATCGCCTTTGCCCAAGGGGATGCCTTGGCCCTTTTGCCACCGCTGTTGCACGGTTGGGGACGGCGTGCAGCCCTGTTTGTCGATCCGCCCTACACCGCCGGTGGCAAGCGGGCTGGTCAGCGTCTCTACGCTCATCACGAACTGGACCACGAGCAGCTTTTTGCTCTCCTGGCTTGTGGTCGGGGCTCCTTTCTCCTGACCTACGACGCGGCTCCTGCCATTGAACATCTGGTACTTCGCTATGGCTTCCACCCCGTACGGGTGGCCATGAAGAATGCCCACCACGCCCGCTTGCCCGAGCTGGTAATAACGCCGGAGCCCCTCTTCACATGACCCGTCCTCCCGCGCCGCGGTACGGCATTGCGGAATGGCATGGTCAGTCCTTCCGTGACCTGGATCCAACCCAGCGTCAGACTCTGGCCCGGGTTGCCGGACATAGGGGATGTGAAGGCAGGGGGTGCCCAATCCTTCGGCCTTCGCTGGGCAGGACCACTCCACGCGGTTAAGATCTGCGAACTGGTAAGGGGGCCTGTCAACCACAACCGTACAACCAACCCTGGCTTGTTGCACCCAAGCATCCAAGAAGACAGGGATGTGGGTGTCTTGGCCCCGGGGGATCCGGTTCAGAGGTTCCATGTGGCAAGTTGGTGATAGAGATTCCCTTGGGGTGTTGCTTCGGTACGGTACAGGTGTATGTGCTGCAAAACGGCTTTCCGTTCTGGCGATGGGACCGGTGCCTCGCGCGGAATCAGCTGCAACCCCTTGAGTTCACTGCGGTTCTGAAACCGTCTCCGGACCCGACCCAGCGTGATATGTGGTCTGAAAGGTTTCGAGTCATGGGTCAGATCGGCCTTGTCCACGGCCGACAGCAAGACTCCATGCAGCTGCTGCAGGCGATTTCCGGACTCGATGACCGGACACCAGAGACCGCGCGGACGTGTGGGTTTGGGAAAAAACCGGGGTAGCTGGATCATGGTGTCGGGAGCCGACAGGCCGTCACACTGGCCATCCAGCAAGTCCTGCAGCCGCTGACACTCCCGGTCCTGCAAAGGTCCCAGGAAGACCAGGGTCAGGTGCAGGGACTCGGGACGCACCCAGCCCACTGCCCGTTCCAGCCCGGCCGCTGACAGCTTCTGCTGTAGATGCCGCTGCCAGGCGCACAGCCAGGACACGGCATCGTCGGGGAGGGAACACCCCAGGAAACAGTTGGCGCGGGTTGCCTTTGTGTCGGCCTTCATTGTCTGGCCAGGCGTTTCAGATCGGCTGCCAGATCCTCCGCCTTCAGATCGCTGGCATAGGTGAGGGCCATGCGGCCCTCCCGGTTGAGGACATAAACCCGGACTGTGTGGTCCACCATGTAAACATCGTCGCTGGCCGACTCTGCGCCGGACTCCACATACACGCCATAGCCGGCGGTCAAGGCTGTCAACGCCTCCGGCTCCTCAAGGCGAATTCCTCTGACCGAGGGATGGAACTGGCTGACGTAGGCTTCCAGGCGTCCGCGGTTGTCCCTTTGTGGATCAACCGTTACAAACAATACATCCACTTCTTCCTGGACGGACTCGGACTGGGCCGACAGGGCATCCGCCACTTCATGCAGCGTGGCGGGACAGAAGTCCGGACAGAAGGTGTAGCCGAAAAAGACCACCTGCAGCCGACCTGCCAACGATCTGCTGTCGAAGGGGATGCCCCGGTGGTCCACCCCGGCGATGACCGGCACTTCCAGGGGTGGCTCCAGTACCGTGCCATGCCAGGTGGCGTTGCCGCAGGCGGCACATGCCAGGACCGATAGAAACAGAACCGCGGTCACATGGATGGTTCTGTGCGCGCGGCCAAGGATCCGGGACGGGGTCATTGTCCGAAGGCAATTCGGGAGACTGCCGACGATCTTCGAAACGGGAACTGATGTGGCTGGTCCGGCTGGAAGCAGGCCGGTGAAGGGAAGCCCCCTCCAATCGGACAACTGCCGGCCGACAACATCGGGAGGGATTGTACGCCCGTTGTTGGCCTGCGTTCCCTGCCTGTCCGCATTCGGGTCGCGATTGGCCCACCGACACCGGTGTAAATTTGCACGGTCCCGGACCAGGGACAGGTACGATTCGCCCGTCTCACGGCCAAGTGCCTTCATTGGAGTTGCTACCCCATGCCCCAGCCACGCCAGTCCAATGGATGGCTTGATCAGGAAGTGATGGATGCCATCTGCGCGGAACAGAACCGGCAGTCGGACGGAATCGAGCTGATCGCCAGCGAGAACTACGTCTCGCGGGGTGTGCTCAGGGCCATGGGCAGCGTGCTGACCAACAAGTACGCCGAAGGCTATCCCGGCAGGCGCTACTACGGCGGCTGCGAGCATGTGGACGTAGTCGAGCAGCTTGCCATCGACCGCGCCAAACAGTTGTTCGGGGCCGAGCATGTCAACGTGCAGCCCCACTCCGGCGCCCAGGCCAATGCGGCCGCCTACTTGGCCGTGCTGGAGCCCGGGGACCGCGTGCTGGCCCTCAAACTGGACCATGGTGGACACCTGACCCATGGCTTCCACCTGAACTCCTCCGGCCACTTCTATCAATTCGAGCACTACGGCGTCAACACGGAAACGGAGGTGCTCGACTACGAAGAGGTCATGGACGCGGCCCGGAAGTTCCGGCCCAAGCTGCTGGTGGCCGGAGCCAGCGCCTACCCGCGCCACTTCGACTTCGAGGCCCTGCGCCGCATTGCGGATGCCACCGGTTCCCTGCTGATGATGGACATGGCCCATGTGGCCGGCCTAGTGGCGGCCGGGTTGCATCCCGATCCGGTGCCTTGGTGCGACATCGTCACCACCACCACGCACAAAACCCTGCGGGCGGCCCGGGGCGGCATGATCCTGTGCCGCAAGGCGCATGCCAGGGCCATCGACCGATCCGTGTTTCCGGGCCAGCAGGGCGGTCCCCTGATGCACATGATCGCCGGCAAGGCCGTAGGCTTGGGGGAGGCCCTGCAACCGGAGTTCCGCACCTACCAGGAGCAGACTGTGGCCAACGCCGTTTGTCTTGGCGAGTCGTTGCGGGAACAGGGGCTGCGCCTGGTCTCCGGGGGCACGGACAACCATCTGCTGCTGGTGGATTTGGGCAGCCTGAACCGCGACGACGTGACGGGCAAGTCGGTGGAGACGGCCATGGACAACGCCGGCCTGCATTGCAACAAGAACATGATTCCCTTCGATCCCCGGCCCGCACGGGTCACAAGCGGCATCAGGCTGGGTTCGCCGGCTGCCACCACCCGCGGCATGGGCGAGCCGGAGTTCAGGCGGATCGGCGCGTGGATCGGCGAAATCACCCGCGATCCGGTCAACCAGGACTTGCAAAAGCGCATCAAGGGCGAGGTCCGGGACATGGTCAAGGACTTTCCCGTGCCGGCCTGAACCGGGCACAGCCATGGATACAGCCCGGATTCAGGCGCACATTGCGGAGTATCGGCGGGGCTATGCCTGGCTCTGGTCCCTGATCCGGACCCCGGCCCAGGTGGCCGCCACGCCCCGGGCCAAGGAACCCCTGCCCACGGAACAGGGTCTGTCCCTGCGGCGCCTCAAGTCGTTTCTGGCCTCGGTCGGGGCTCCCGAGGAGAGTCTGCCCTACATCCATGTGGCCGGCACCAGCGGCAAGGGGTCCGTATCCCACCTGCTGGCGCGCATCCTGACGGCCGGCGGCTGCCGCACCGGCCTGCACATCAACCCGTATCTGCAGCTGCCCCACGAGAAGCTCGTGGTGGATGACCGCTGGATCACCGTGCCGGAACTGAATGCACTGTTCAACGACTTCGCCCATCGGTACGGCCTGTGGCAGCGGGCACAGGGGGAGTTCACGCGTCTCAGCTACGGCGAGGCCTGGGTCGCCCTGACGTTTCTGTTCTACGCGCGGGCCGCGGTGGACTGGGGCATCGTCGAATGCGGCTCCGGGGGCCGCTGGGATGCATCGAACGTGGTTCGGCCCCGACTGGCTCTGGTCACCAACATCGGCCTAGACCACGTGGAGACGTTGGGCGGCACCCTGGAAAGCATCGCCTGGCACAAGGCCGGCATCTTCAAGCCGGGGGCGCCGGCCCTCACCGGAGCCGGGCAGCCGGAGGTGCTGAACGTATTGGAGACCGAGGCGCGGGAGGTGGGCACGGACCTGCACACCGTGGGTCCGGCCGGGGATGCAACCCGGGATTGGACCTTCCGCTGGCACGCCCGCACCCATGGCGACCGGCTGGCCCTGACGGTGGAGAGCCGCTTTGCGGTCCACCGCGACCTGTCCATGCCCGGTTTGGCCCCCTTCCAGGCGGCCAACGCCGCGGTGGCAGTGGCCGCTGCGGACCTGTTGCAAGCCGGGAACGGGCTGCACTTGGCGGAGGGGGCCGCGGCCACAGCCCTGGCGGGAGGTGCGGTGGCCGGCCGCCTGGAGCACATCCAGACCGAGCCGGATGTCATTCTTGACTGTGCCCACAATGTGCCCAAGGCGGAGGCTCTGGTCGATTCACTGCAGCAGAGCTGGTCCGGTCGCCGGTTCCTGATCATCGCCGGAATGCTGACCACCAAGGATGCGGCCGGCATTCTGGACGTCCTTTGCCGGTTGGACGGCGACTTCCTGCTGACGGAACCCTACGTGTTCGGCAAGTCCACCTGCCGTCCCGGCGATCTGGCCCAATGCCTGCCGCGCGGCGAACGCCACCGGCTGCGACACCTGTTCAGGGATGTGGGTTCCGCCTTGCGCCATGCGTTGCGGACGGTGGAGCCGGATACGGTCATTCTGGTGACGGGTTCGGTCTATCTGGTGGGAGAGGCCCGGGATCACTGGCATCCGCGTCCTCGTCTGCTGGAGGCTCTGACGGTCCAGCCACCGGTGGCTCCCCGTCGTCCCGGCTAACCAGAACCGGCCACACCACCCACAGGCACAGCGCCCCGAACACGACCAGGCCGACCACCAGGCGCAGCAGGCTGGCGGCATCGAACAGATCCGGACTCGTCATGCGCGGGGACGGCGGCCGGGATCCGGTCCGTGCGGCCAGAGCGCAACCAGCGTGCCGATCACCAACACTACGCCGCCGATCCACAACCAGATCATCAAAGGATTGAGAAAGAAGGAGAAGGTGGCGGAGGCGGCTTTGTCCTGCCAGCCGTTGAGCACCACATAGAGGTCTTCGCGCAGCGACATGTGCAGGCCGACCTCGCTCGTGGGCGCCTCCGGAGTCTTGTGGTACACGTTGCGGCGCGGTTCAAGGCGGGTCACCAGTTTGCCGGCGTCGTCATGCACGGTCACGTAGGCCCTGTATTCCGTCAGGTTGGCCTGTTCCGTTTCCGTCAGGCCCAGGAAGGTCACGGTCCAGCGACCGAACTCGGCCGGCCGGCCCCGTTCCAGCGTGATGTGGCGTACCTCCTGATGAAACTCGTTGCCGACGATGGCAACGCCCATGCAGACGATGCCGACGTGTACCAGGTAGCCGCCGTAGCGACGGCCTTGGCGCACCAGCAGCTGCTGCAGGGACACCAGCGGATGTTCGGTGCGGGCGCGCCGGCGGGCCCGGATGGCCTCCGCGAACTCCTGCAACACTCCCAGCAGTGCCAGGAAACAAACGAAGAGGCCGGCCGCGGCAAAGGGATTGGGAGGCAGGAGAAACAACGAAGCCAACGCCAACAACAAGGCGCCTGCGAACGGAATCCGCAGTTTTCGCCAGATCTCCGGCAAATGAGTGAATCGCCAGCCCAGGAGGGGGCCCACTCCCATGAACAGCAACAGGAGCAGGAAGAGGGGGCCGTTCACCTTCTGGAAGTAGGGTGCCGCCACCGCGATCTGCTCCTGCGTGAGGAGTTCGCTGAAGACGGGAAAGTAGGTGCCCCAGAGCGTGGCGAAGGCAATGCCGCCCAGCAGCCAGTTGTTGGCCAGGAAGGCGGTCTCGCGCGAAAGCCAGGCGGCCGGGGCGGCCGGTTCGGTCAGCAGCGCGCGCCGTACCCACAGCAGCAGGGGAAAGCCAACCGCAGTCAGGACCATGAACCCCACGAAGTACAGGCCAATCGAGCTGCGCGCAAACGTGTGTACGCTGGCCACGATGTCGCTGCGGGTCGTGAACGTGCCGAGCAACACCAGGAAGTAGGTTAGGCCGATCATGATCATGTTCCACAGGCGCATCGTGCCGCGCTGCTCCTGGACAACCAGGCCGTGCAGGAAGGCGGTGGCCGTCAGCCAAGGGAGCAGGGAGGCGTTCTCGACCGGATCCCAGGCCCAGTAGCCGCCCCAGCCCAGTTCCAGGTAGGCCCACTGGCTGCCCATCAGAATGCCGACCGAGAGGAACAACCACGGCACCAGGGTCCAGCGGCGCAGCATCCGCAGCCAGGCGGTGTCCATGCGGCCGACGGCCAGGGCCGCCACAGCCAGCGCGAACGGAACCGTCAGCCCGACATAACCCAGGTAGAGCATGACGGGATGGATGACCATCCAGTAGTTCTGTAGCAGGGGATTGAGACCCGCGCCATCCGCCGGCGGGAAGGGGATGCGCTGGAAGGGATTGGCCGGCACCACCACCAGCAGCAGAAAAAACGCCAGGTTGGCGCACAGAATGGCCGTGGTCCAGGGTGTCAGATCCGGCAGCATCCGCGCTAACCGGCGCACAGCGAGGAGGGAGCCGCAAGCCAGAATGAAGGCCCAGAACAAGAGGCTTCCGGCCTGGCCTCCCCAAAGTGCCGCGAACTTGTAGAAGAGCGGCAGGGCGGCTTCCGATGAACTCCAGACATAGAGGACTTCGAAGCGGTCCTGCATCAGCAGGATCCAGAGGATGACGGTGGCGCCGGCCACCAGCAACACCGTGGCCCGCAGTGCCCGGTCGCCGGCCATCCGCCAGGAGCCGGTGCCGTGTACGCCGGCATGCAGGGACGCGGCCACGCCCAGACAGGCCGTCGCCAGCGCGGCCGCCAAGGCCAGGGCTGCGAAGTCGGCGATCATGGTGCGGGCTGGATTAGGGGCAGGAATTGCTGCATGGCCTCCGCCGTGAGAGGTCCCCGCCAGGCCCCCGCCAGATTGCCGGCCGGATCAATGAAGAAGGTTTCCGGAACCCCCTGGATGCCATAGGCGCGTGCTATCAGGCTGCCGGAGTCGCGGCCGTTGGGGTAGGTAATGCGAAACGTTTGGATGAAGCGCAAGGCTGCCGCCTTCTGATCCAGGTGGGCCACACCCAGGACCGCAATGCCCGCATCCCGATTCCGCAGCCATGCTTCCTCCAGGAGCGGTGCCTCGTCGCGGCAGGGATCGCACCAGCTGGCCCAGAAGTTCAGGACAACCCCCTGGCCTTGCAGGTCCGCCAGGGTGAGGGAACCGCCTTCGATCAACTGCAGGTGGAAGGGCGGGGCCGGCTCGCCGACGGCCAAGGCCACCGGCTGGGCGCGCAGGACACGCCAGGCCAGCAGGGCCAGCAGGACAAGCATGACCGAGATCGCGACCACAACCAGCAGCAGCGAACGCGACACCAGCGGCGGCGGACCGGCAACGGACTCTGTTGTGCTTGGATGGTCGGACACGGCCTCACGCCTTCGGGAGCGATTGACTGCGGATCCGGGGAACGACTGCGGACCGCCGTTGCCGCACGGCCCGACGGGTGCGGAGGCCTGCACCAATGCCCAGGCCGACCACGGCCACAGCCGGCACCAGCCAGGCCAGGGATTGGAACCCTCGCAAGGGGGGCTGGCCGTGAACCTGCGGACCGTACTCCCCTTCGAAGTAGGCGACGATCCATTCGGCATCCCTGCCTTCCGCCAACAACTGGCGGATCTCCGCGCGCATCTGGACACAGGCTTGCAGTTCGCAGGCATCGAGCCGGACGCCGGAGCAGAGCGGACACCAAAGTTCGCGTGCAATGTCGTACATGCGGTCATCCAGCTCGGTCTGGGCCAGAGTGGGCGCGGACGGATGCAGGAAGGTACCGACGAGCAATAGGACGACAGTCAGACAGGGCCGGAGGCACGGCATCAGGCACGTCCTTCCCGACGTTCGCGCCGCAGTCCGGCCAGCAGCAGCAGACCACCGCCACCCAGCAGAATCAGGGCGAGGACGGCCGGCAGCCAACGGGGCATCAGGTAGGCGGGTTCCGGCAGGCCCCGGGTGGCAGCCGCCTGTTGCCCTGCCGCGTCGGTCCGGGCGGCCGCCGGTCCGGAGAACCTAATGTCCAGGATCCCGTCCGCAAGGTCGGCAGCCTGCCAGACGGTGAACCTCTGCCCGTCCAGTTCGCGTTCGCCGGACTGCACAAACCCCGCGGGTTCGGACTCCAGGCCCGGCACATCGGCAATCAGGAGCGTTGCCTGACGGACGGGATAGGACCAGGACTGCCGCCAACGCTGCTCGGTCAAGGGCCATGGCCGGGAGTAGCCCAGCACGGCCTGGTGGCGACCGGACACCGGATGAATCGGTGCGGAGTCGAGGACAAATCCGTCTCCGGCGGTGAACCGCGTGCGGCCGAAATCGGCCAGCGTCACTTCGTCGGCCGCCGGATCGATTGGAATGCGGGCCGTGACCGGAAGCGTTTCCGGTGTTTCCGCCTCTCCCGTGAACACCCAGGGCAGCGTGTTGACCAGCAAAACGGTCTGGCCCACCAACAACTGCTCGCCGGACAGGGCCAAAACCAATTGCAGGGACTCGACCTCAAGATTTCCATGGGTGGCGGACGGCAGGTACAAATCCAGCGTCAGTTCCGGTGTCCGACCGAGTTCGTCGAATCTGACGGGTGGCGATTGGAAGTTGAGATTCGCCTGCTGCGCCTGCGCAGTCCAGAGGATGCGCGGGGTGGGTTCAACACCCTCCAGGACGAAGGTGCCATCGGTGGCCACAGGCACCATATAGGTGTCCAGAACCGTTTCTCCCACTTGAGCCTGCAATCGTACTGCGACCGGAGGCACCGGGGGTTCACCGGGACTCAGTTGCCGAATCCGGCCCTTCAGCATACCTGCGCCGGGCCGGAGTGGAGGGGCCCAGTCGGGTGTCAGGGTCAGGGACTGCAGGTACCGCTGGATCAGCCGGAGTTCTTCCGCCGTCGGAACCGGATGCTGTTGCTCGTCCAGACTTGTCGTCACCGACTCTGCCCAGGCCGGGTGGTTGGTGGTCAGGGCCAAGGTTTGCCAGTCCCGGTCTCCGAGCGGTGTGGCTACCGTGGCCCAGAGGCGGGCCCCTTCGTCAAGCTCATCCGGACTGGTGGACAGTTGCCAAATCCACGCCACTACGTCCCCGATCTGTGCGTCCGTCATCTGGTTGCCCCAAGGGGGCATGAGGTTCTCGATGCGTCCATCCCGAGTGGTCCGGAACCAGTCGGCGGGGTTGCCCTGGGCAACCCGTTCCGGATCGGACAGACCGGGCGCGGACAGATTCTGTTCGACCATGACGGGTCCGTCTCCGGAGCCGGTCGGTCCGTGGCACGGAGCGCAGTTCTGGAGAAAGGTGGTCTCTCCGGCCGCGGCCCAACTCCGGTCGGGCATGGGAGCCTGGGCTTGGACAGGGACGGCAGGCCATCCCAACCACAACAGCACGACCAGGGCTCCAAGCCAGCGACCAAGGGAATGTCCGGACGCGTCCGCGCCGGTTGCCGGCACTACAGAAGCCGTACTGTAAGGTTCAGTGCAGGCTGAACCCGCGGATGCGCAGGCTGTTGCGTACAACGAAGATGCTGCTCACGGCCATGATGGCGGCGGCGAACTGGGGTTCCAGCTTCAGGCCCAGCCAAGGCACGAACACGCCCGCGGCCAAGGGAATGGCGGCCACGTTGTAGGCGAAGGCCCAGAACAGATTCTGCCGCACGACCCGCATGGTGCGCCGACCAAGCCGGATTGCCTCCGGAATGCGGCTGAGCCGGTTGTTGAGGATGCCCACGTCCGCGGTCTGCAACGCCAGATTATGGCCCGCGGCCACGGCCAACCCGACATCCGCCCGGGCCAGGGCGGGGGCGTCGTTGACCCCGTCCCCCACCATGGCCACCCGGTGGCCGTCCTCCTGGAACGCGGTTACGACCGTCAGCTTGTTCTCAGGCCGCAGGCGGCTGTGCATTTCGCGGTCCGGGTCCAGTCCCAAGGCGGCTGCAGCCGCCTTGGCTGCTTGATCGTTGTCACCCGACAGCATCCGGATTTCCATGCCGGACGCGCGGAGCGCGGCCACCGTGTCGGCTGCCTCCCGGCGCAGCGAATCCGAAACGACGGCGAAGGCTTCCACCCGACCCTCGACCGCAACAAAGGAGATGCTGGCCGAGCCGGCCTCCGCCGAGGCCAGCAATTCCCCGAACTCGGTGGTGGACAACCCATGCTGGTCCATGAGCGCCTGGCTGCCGATGAGAACCGCGGAACCTTCCACCGTGCCTTCCACGCCCAGTCCGGTCAGGCTGCGGAAGCCGGCCACCTGCGGTACCGGCAGTTCCCGTCGCTCCGCCTCGGCGGCGAGCGCCCGGGCAACGGGATGGGCACTGCCTTGCAGAACGGCGGCGGCGAGCGACAGAATCCGTTCCGGGTCCAGGGCGGCCTGCGGCGACGGCACCAGTTTCTCCAGCTGCAGACGGCCTTGGGTCACGGTGCCGGTCTTGTCCAGCAATACGGTGTCGATGGTCGACAGCCTCTGCAGCGTACCCGCATCCTTGACCAGGATGCCGCGCCGTGCCCCGAGGGAGGTACCGGCAATCATGGCGGTCGGCGTGGCCAGGCCCAGGGCACACGGGCACGAGATGAGCAGAACCGCGGACGCGAATATCAGGCTTACGGATGCCGGCGCCAGGTCCGGGTAGTACAGGGAGGCGCCCCAGAAACCCCAAATCAGTCCACAGATCGTGGCCAGGACCACAATGATGGGCACAAACACGCGGGCGATGCGGTCTGCCAGGGACTGGACCGGGGCCTTGCTCATCAGGGCCTGGCGAACCGTGTCGGCAATGCGGGCGGCCGCCGTCTCCGAACCCACCGCGTCGGCCCGAAAGCGCAGGGTACCATCCAGGTTGGCGGTGCCGCTCCAGACCGCATCGCCCGCACTCTTGGGCACGGGCAGGCTCTCGCCGGTGAGCACGGCTTCGTCCACCGAACTGCTCCCGTCAAGCACCCTACCGTCCACGGGAATGGTGTCGCCGGCGCGCACCAGGACCGTGTCCCCGACCGCCAGTTCGGCCAGGGGCACGTCGTGGTGCCGGCCGCCGCGCTCGACGATTGCCTTGGCCGGTTGCAGGGTCATCAGGGCCGAGATGGCCTCGCCCGTCTGGCGGCGCGCACCGGCCTCCAGGTAGCGCCCGAGATAGATGAACGTAATGATGAAGGCGGCCGATTCGAAGAACAGGGGGAACAGGGCCCGGTCCAAATCCAGGAGCAAGGTGGCCAGGCTGGTGCCCCATGCCACCAGGGACCCCAGGGATACCAGAAGGTCCATGCCGGGGAAGCCCCTGAGTAGGGACTGGACGGCCCGCACATGGAATTCGCGGCCTATCGCAAGCACGACAATGGAGCCCAGGACGGCCACGGTCCATTCCCGCGCGGCGGTCGGCATCCACTGCAGATCGGGCAGGAACATGGCCGTCATGTTGAGCAGCATGATGACGGCGCTGCAGGCGATGGCAATGGTTAGCCGACGGCGCCGGCCGCGCAGTTCCGGATCCGGTTTTACCGCCTGTTCGCTGTCTTCCGTGGCTGCGACCGGTTCGCCCGCGGGTTCAGGCCGGGCCGCTTCGTACCCGGCTCGGTCCACGGATGCCACCAGAGCCTCCGGGCCGGTGGCTTGGGGCAGATAGGCCACCGTGGCCAGGGGCGGTGTTAGGCTGACGCTGGCCTCCAGCACACCGTCCGTGCGGTTCAATGCCTGTTGCACGGCCTGGACGCAGCCAGTGCAGGTCATGCCCCCGATGGTGAGTTCGGTTTCCGTCCGGGGGACGGCGTAGCCCAGATCCGCGACCGCGCCGGCCAGCGAACCAAGCGAAACCTGCCGCGGATCGAATTGCACCTCGGCCTGGCCGGCGGCGTAGCTGACAGCCGCGGAGGCCACGCCCGGCACGGCACCCAAACCCATTTGTATCGATTGGGCGCAGCCGGTGCAGTGCATGCCTTCAACCGGCAAGCTGGCTTGCGCCAGACCGCGATCGGATGGCGGCGAAGTTTGGACGGCGGCGGTCATTGGCATTCGGGAAGGGTCGGCCGGGGATCGGCCGCAGGCCAAGAACTGTCGCCTATTGTATAAGGCACCCCACCGTCACGCCGGACATGGGGTGCCTGATTGGATGCGGGTTGCGTCTCCGCAGCGAGCCGTGTTGCCGAGCCTCCGGGATCTCCGGCATCAGCCGTGGACCCAAACCTCGGTGCCCAGATCGACGAACCGATAGAGCCGTTCCGCGTCCTCTTCCGTCATGTTGACACAACCGTGCGACATGGGCTGGCCGAAATTGTTGTGCCAATAGGCACCGTGCATGGCGTAGCCGCGGTGGAAGTACATGTTGAATCTCACGTTGGGCAGGCTGTATCCCGGACCGCTCATGGTCTGGCGTTCGTTCATGTGCCAAATGTTGTAGTGGCCAACCGGGGTCGGGTACTGCACGAGGCCGCTGCTGATCTTCACGTGCAAGTAGATGTCCTCGTCGTCCCAGGCGGTCAGGGTTTGGGACGACAGGTCGATCTCGATCCAGCGCTCGCCCATGTAGCCCTGCGCCTCGGCCGGCCGGCGCGGGATGAGCAGCCGCTGGCCGGGCACGATCAGATCGCGCGATGCCAGGCCGTTGTAGTCGCTCACCTGAAGGGCGGTGGCCTTGAAGCGCCGCGCGATGTCCGCCAGGGTCTCGCCCCGCTTGACGATGTGGACAAAGCTGGACGGGATCTGGGGTAGGCCTGCCTGGTCCGGGATCGGATCGACCACGGGCAGGGGCGGCTCCTGGCCCGCGGCCGGCTGTGGTGCCGCAACCGGCACAATCAGCGGCTCGGACCCGTCGGCCTGCCGGGGCAAGGCCAGGTTTTGTCCCACCCAGATCAAGGACGCGTGGTCCAGGCCGTTGAGCAGCATGAGATCCCTGACGGTCACCTTGTACCGGTTCGCAATCGAGTTCAGCGAATCGCCCAGGGTCACCGTGTGGATGACCGAGGAGGACAGAGGCACGGACTGGGAGGTTCCGACCGCCGGGGCCGTGGGAGGATTTCTGGGCAGCGACAGGGTCTGGCCCACAAACAGCCGTCCGACATCCTGGAGGCGGTTGTGGGTGGCCAGAGTCTGGATGTCCACACCATAGGCGCGCGAAATGGAATAGAGCGTCTCCCCTTGCCGCACCTGATGCGACGTGGCGTTGGGATCCACCACAATCGGTACCGGCGCGGCCGCCGAGGGCGGCGGCCCGGGGATTGCGGGAACCGGTACCAGGACCGGCTGGCCGACCCAAAGCGCGGACGGCGAGTCCATCCCGTTGAAGAACAGGATCTTCTCCAGCGGAACCCCGTAGAGGGCTGCAATGTCGGTCAGGGAGTCGCCGACGCGGACCGTGTGGATGCCCAGGGACGGGGTCAGGGCAGTCTCGGAGGCGGAGATCACCACCCGCTGGCCCACAAAGATGTAGTCGCTGTTGTCGATCCCGTTCTGGGCGGCCAGGACGGAGATGGGGACATCGTAGCGGCGGGCGATGGACGACAGCGTCTCGCCTCTCTGGACCACGTGGACCTTGTTCAGGGCAGCCGCCGGTGCTGCGGCCACTGCCAGCAGTAGGATGCCTGCGCCCAGCAAGCGGCCCAACGGGCGCAATTTGTACAAGACTTTCATAAGCTCCCTCGCGACCTGTTCAGCAGGTTCCGAATGCCAGTCGCAGGGGAGTGGACGCAGGTTGACAACGACGGTGCCGGGGCACCGGCCTGCAACAGAACCTACCAGGATGATTTCGTAATCACAATGATATACCAATTCGACCGTCCTTGTCGGCAACCCGTACAGGGCAATCGCAAGAGTGCGTTGTACGGGCGGCTTGTCCAGATCGAGATCCGCTGTCGACCCCACGGGGCTTCGTCATGGCCTCTCGCATGGCATCGTTCCTGCCGACCTGCCTGGCAGGCGTGCCCGATTCCCGGGGCCTTCATGTCCGCAGGCACCCACTCCTGTCCATTCTTTTCTTGGCTCCGACCGCCGTCACCGGCGGTGTCGACACCTGGGTGGAGGTGGAGGATTTCGGTCGGGACCAACGCGACTGGTTTGCGCAGTGGATGCAGACCCCTCCCCGACCTGCTGACCGGTCAGGTGGTGGCCTTGGACGGCAAGCCTACCCGGCGTTCGCGCGACTGTCGGCCTTGCACACGGTGGGCGTCTACACCTGTGAGAGGCGGCTGGCACAGATGGCCGGAGCGGCCAAGTTCAATGAAATTACAGACATCCCCGAGGTGCTGGACCTGGGCGGCACTACCGGCACCATTGATTGCCAGAAGGGCCCGGTATGCAGCAGGCCGACCGTGTACTGACGGTCAAGGACCGCCAGTCGACACTGCGGCTGCGCCGGATGTGACTTTCGCCGTGGAACGCGCAAGGTGTGGTTTGAGGGTTGTCCCTATATCGTCCACGGGTGTCACGGGTGCATCGAGATCCGTCGGGGTTGGGTTCCAGGCGACCCGGAATGCCGGCAGTATGTGGGCGCACAGGGACACCGGTCCGACCTGCACAGCTTTTGCCGGGGGAGGCGGAATGACGGGTGAGAAGCCCGGTCCAGTGTCGATACCCGCGATTTCTTCCCGGCTATCCCTCGAGGCCCGGCATCTGTGGACAACAGTGAGGGTGCACCTCGAGATTGAGAACGGTCTGCACGGGGTCCCGGACGCAGCCTTTCGGGAGGACGCAGACCGGGTGCGAAAGGGCCACGACCCTCGCAACCTGTGTCTGCCGCGACGCACGGCACTCAACCTGTTTCCGAAGGAAACCACCGTCCAGACCGGCATGGCCATCCGGCACCGCAAGGCCGGACACAATCTCGCCTACATGGAGAAAGTGCCGGGCCTCGCATAATCTTGCGATTGCCCTGCAACCCGGTGCGGTTGGCAGGACGGCGGGCCGACGATCGGGCCGCCCGGAGGGGTCAGATGGCCTGTTCGTTTTCCTCGGCGGTGCGGATGCGCACGGACCGTTCGGTGGGCAGGACAAAAATCTTGCCGTCCCCGACCTGGCCGGTGCGGGCCGACTCCATGATGGCGTCCACGGCGGTATCGGTGTCCTCGGACCGTACAAAGATCTCGATCTTGACCCGCTGCAGCATGTCCGAGGCGACGCCCCTGCCGGCGCGTCCGCTGTGCACCATGGTCCGCTGCTGGCCGCGCCCGGTCACCTGCGATACGGTCAGGCCCTTGATCCCGGCGTCGGACAATGCGTCCTTGACGGCGATCAGCTTTTCCGGCCGGATGATGGCTTCGATTTTGTTCATGCGGTTCCCCGTTGGTTGGATGGCGTCAGCCGGGAATTGTCCGGGTGTCCCGAATCATTACACAGCCATTACACAGCACCGCCTTCCTGTTCACCATGCTGCGACGCATCGAGACCGATGGCCTCGTCCGCTTCCGACACGCGCACCTTCATAACCACGTCGACGAGCTTGAACAGAATCCAGGTCACGATGAAAGCATAGGCCCAGGTCGCGACGGTGGCAATGAGCTGGCTTACAAACTGGCCGCCGTTCCCGGTGAAGACGCCGCCATCCGTCCCCAGAGTGGTCGAGGCGAACAGGCCCACGGCCAGGGCGCCCCAGGTACCGGACATGCCGTGGATGCCCCAGACATCCAGCGAATCGTCCAGCTGCCGTCGGATGCGGAATTCGATGGCAGCATAGGAGACGATGGCGGCGACGATGCCGATCAGGAGCGCCGGCATGGGTTCCACAAAGCCGGCACCGGGGGTGATGGCCACCAGGCCGGCCACAGCGCCCGAGGCCGCGCCGATGGCCGAGGGCTTGCCCAAGGGTTTGCCGCCGAACAGCCAGGTGATCAGCATCCAGGTCAGGGCGCCGGCGGCTGCGGCCGTGTTGGTGGTGACGAAGGCGTTGACAGCGATTCCATCGGCCGCGAGGGCGCTGCCGCCGTTGAAGCCGAACCAGCCGAACCAGAGCATGCCGGTGCCCAGCAGGACCAGCATGATGCTGTGGGGTTCCATCGGCTCCCGGGGGAAGCCCATGCGGCGGCCGATGACCAGGGCCGCGGCCAGCGCGCCCACGCCGGAGGTCATGTGCACCACGTTGCCGCCCGCGAAGTCAAGGGCGCCCAAGGTACCCAGCCAGCCACCGCCCCAGACCCAGTGGGCCACGGGGGAGTAGACGAGCGAGGACCAGAGCACCACGAAGACGAGGAAGGAACTGAATTTGATGCGTTCTGCGAAGGCGCCTGCCAGCAGGGCCGGCGTGATGGCGGCGAACATGCCCTGGAACAGCATGAAGAGCATCGGCGACAGGCCGCCGTCCGCGTCTTCGAGGGCCACTCCTTGTAGGGCGAAGTGGTTGAAGCCGCCGATGAAGCCGCCGATGCTTTCGCCGAAGGCGAGCGTGTAGCCCCACAGGACCCAGACCACCCCCACGACCCCCATGCAGATGAAGCACTGCATGACCGTGGACAAGGCGCTCTTGGCGCGCACCAGGCCGGCATAGAAAAGACCCAGGCCCGGAATCATAAGCATGACCATGGCCGTGGAAATCAGGACGAAAGTAGTGTTCGCGCCATCCATGATTGGAAGTCCTTCAGCGTGTGATGCGGATCCCCAAAAGCAGGTCCGCCCATCTGAAATTGTGCAACATAGCCATATTGTGCACCAAAACCGGCGCGATCTCAACCGTCCAAGGGTCGCGAAAGGGTTTCGAGTTGCGGCAGTTTGTATGTTTTGTGCAAGTAGGAAGGGTGGGATTCGAACCCACACGAGGAGTTACCTCAGCGGATTTTAAGTCCGCCGCGTCTGCCGTTCCGCCACCTTCCCGTCCCGGTGATTCTAGGAATCGGGGCCTTGCAGAGTCAAACGGGCCGTTGGACCGGCACTGTTTCACGCTCGTTGATATTGGTTGCGGGCCGTCATGGGCCTATTCTTCCGTACCCGCGGGTGCCGTACGTCGCTTCAGACCATGCTGCGGGCCATCAGGGGGCGCGGATGCGTGCGGGCCAGCACCGCCAGGATCTCCAGCCCCTGCGGGGACAGCGCATGCACCATCCGCCCGGTCCCGGCATTCCTCGTCCAGTTCCTGTCGCTGGAAAGGATGCTCTCGTCCTTCACGGCCGCGATCTGCTCGGGCGGGAGTGGGCCCTTCGCGGCACTATCGACCTGCAGGAGTTGACATGCAAGTCCATGCTTGCATATAATTCGCCATGTGGACATTTATCGCGCGATCGCTGACCGAACCAGGCGGGCCATCCTGGATGAACTCGTCGATCGGTCGGGGCAATCGCTCTTCGAACTCTGTGGGCGCCTGATCATGAAACACGGCATCAGTTCCTCGCGGCAGGCGATCTCACAACACCTGGACGTTCTGGAAGCCGCTGGGCTCATTCGCACGAGGCGCGAGGGGAGGTCGAAGCTCCACTGGTTCGTGGGCGCCCCGCTGAAGGCCATAGGCGAGCGGTGGCCGATCGCGACGGACGAGGACATTTCCAACCCAACAGAGGAGGACATCGAAGAATGAGAATCAACCTGACCAGCGTCTCCGTGGACGATCAGGCGAAGGCACTTCGTTTCTACACGGAAACGCTCGGCTTTCGGCTGAAGCACAACATCCCTCTCGGAGAGTATGCGTGGATCACCGTGGTATCCGAGGAAGCCCCGGAGGGGACGGAGTTGTTGCTCGAGCCGGCCGAACACCCCGCAGTCCGTCGATACAGGACGGCGCTTGTGGAGGACGGGATCCCCTTGGCCAGCTTCGCGGTCGATGATGTCGAAGTTGAGCACGAGCGTCTCGTGGCCGAGGGCGTGCGATTCGTGCAGCCGCCGACGGACCTCGGGACCGTCATTACCGCGGTCTTTGACGATTCATGCGGCAACTTGATCCAGATCACGGAGGAGAAGGGGCAGCCGTGACGACTTGGCAGTGCAACGAAACTTCATATTGCCGGAACAGGTACTCGCAGTATCGCCGTCGGCGCTGGGCATGGGCGCGGCGGGCGGCCGCGTTGCGCGCCCGGCGGTAGTCCACGATGGCGCAGGCGCGGTCGGTCGGGGAACCGATGCGGGGCAGCGCCTCGCCCCTGCCGCCCGACGTGATCTCCCGCCAGCTGGTGGCCGATCTGTATGTGCACTGTGTCCGCTTGCGGGGCCTGTCCCGGCTCCTGGCCCTGTTGGGCTGCGGCGTGGGGGCCGCCACCCTGTGGCGGGATGTGCAGGCGGTAGCCCCAGGCCGGGCACCCGACCCGCAGGCAAAGCTGCCGCTGTGGGTCGAGGTGGACGAAACCTGGCTGTTCCTCGGGGGTGCCAAGGTGGTCCTGGGTCCCAAGGGCGAACGGCTGGGACCTGCGCCTGAGCGGTCCCGGCTGCGACTGGCCGGCTGGTTCACGGGCCTGGCCGCGCGTGGGGTGCGGGGCTGACGACGACCCGGTCTACGGACCGGCCCTGGAGACGGTGGGCCTCGTCGCCGCCATGCGCAAGCTGCTGGTTATGCTGAACGCCATCATGCGGGACCAGGTGCCGCGGCAAAGAGAACCTGTCACAAAGTCGCTCCATACTTGACGTTCAACAGGGTTACTGGACCGGGTCCTGCTGCCCATCCTGCAACGCTTGGCCCGGAAACGACCGCCGGAGGCGGGGCCCTCAACTTCGTGCGCCTGATGGCCCGCGGCGTGGTCTGAAGCAACGCCCGGTGCCCACTGGTACCGAGGATATGCCCATGACGGCCCGCTACCCAATATCAACGAGATTGAAACAGTGCCCGTTGGACCCGCTTCAGCGCCAGTAGTCTTCCACGTTCGCCAGGTGTTCGGCGTAGGTCTCTGCGAACCGGTGGCGGCCGGGACGATCCCGATCGGCCACGAAGAAGAGGAAGTTGTGGCTTTCAGGCTGCAGGCTGGCTGCCAGGGACCGCCAACCGGGATTGGCAATGGGGGTCGGAGGCAGGCCTGCAAAGAGGTAGGTGTTGAATGGGCTTTCGTGTTTGAGGTCCGCACGCGTCAGGACGCGACCCCACCAGGTTTCTCCGGGAGCGGGAGGTCCCAGCCCGTAGAGGACGGTCGCGTCCATTTCCAGTGGCATGTCGCTGGCCAGCCGGTTGTAGATCACGCCGGCAATCGTGGCG
Source organism: Caldilineaceae bacterium (assembly GCA_026705565.1). Classification (GTDB taxonomy): domain Bacteria; phylum Chloroflexota; class Anaerolineae; order Caldilineales; family Caldilineaceae; genus Bin34. The sequence goes on from JAPPAJ010000068.1 coordinate 28,606, forward strand.
AGTTCCGCATGGCTGGCCGCTTCCCTTTCCACAATGCTGGCCAGGGTTACCAGTTCCAGGAGGGACAGTGCGGTTGCCTGTTCGGACCGGGCCTTTTCCCATTCCGGCACGACCACACTGCCAAACCGGGACAACTGCAGCCGGATCAGATCCGCGGCCGCCTCGTCCGTGTCGGGTATGTGGTAGGTGTCCGGAAACAGGTAGCCTTCCAGTGAGGCGGTTTCGGGTGTGGTTGGCAAGAATGGAAATACGCGACGCCAAGTGTCCAAGGCATCCGTGGCACCGGTCAGGCGCAGATAGTCCGCGCCGGTGCCCGGCCGCAATGTCTCCAGCAGTTCCGCCGTTTGCTCGCGGCGCACGCCTTCGCGCACGGTCACGACGAGGCCCGCCGGCTGGCCACTCTGCAACCTTACGGCCAGCTGTGGGACGGTCAAGCAGGGGCAGAGCAGGTACTCGCCGGCCTGCAGGGATGTATCGAGCCCGTGTGCGTCCACCCAGGCCATGAATAGCAGGGCATCGTTGATCAGACCGGCCGCGACCAGGTCGTCGGCAATGATGCCGGCATGGCTGCCCGGGCGGACGGTGAACGGTTGCCAGGACTGGGCCGCGGCTGCCGGCGTGTTGAGTTCCAGGCTGTGGTTGTTCAGGTACCGCTCCGATGTCATGCGGCCACAACCCGCCAGGCATACCGCCAGGCACAGCACCGCCCACGCCGGCAGGGTTGTGCCGGTGCGGGTTCGGCACACCGCGGCCCGCACCGGGACGCGTCCGGCAACGGGTTTGGCGGCTTCAGCCTTGAAACGCCGGCTCCAGTTCATGGAACCGCTGCAGTCCGTCCCGGAGTAGGACCCGAGGCTTGAAGTCCAGTACGCGGCGGGCCTTGGACATGTCCGCCACCAGCCGACTCACACCGGCGGCGGTGCCTTGGTTGTGGAGGACGTGAGGCTTGCGGCCGACGGTCTGGCCAATCAGGTCCACCAGTTCGTTGATGGTGGTTTCGCAACCGCTGCCGATGTTCAGGACATGCCCGTGAATCCCCGGCTTTTCCGCGGCCAGGACCAAGGCGTGCACCACGTCGTCGATGTAGATGAAGTCGCGGGTCTGGTGGCCGTCGCCGAAGATGACGACCGAGCGGCGGTTGAGGGTATCGTGCATGAACCGGGGGATGACCGGGGCATGGGCATGGGGCACGGGCTGCCAGGGACCGTAGGTGTTGAAAATGCGCAGCGCGACGGCTTCGAAGCCGTTGAGCCTGGCAATGCTGAATAGGTAGTTCTCCGCCGCGACCTTGGAGACCGCGTAGGGCACGCCGGGCTTCAGCGGGGCATCCTCGGACACGGGCTGCCTGGACTGGGCACCGTAGACGGTGGCGCTGCTGGCCAGGATCACGCGGCGGACCCCCACATCCCGGCAGGCCTCAAGCAGGGCCACGGTGCCGCCGGTGTTGACCGTGTTGTAGGCTCGGGGATAGTGGACGGATTCCGGTACGTTGGCCAGCGCGGCGAGGTGGAACACGACTTCAACGTTCTTCAGCAACCGCCAGAGAAGTGGCAGGTCGTTGACGTCTCCTTCCTGGAGCGGGATGTCCCGGTCCAGGAACTCCGGCTGGCCGTTGCTCAGGTCGTCAAGCGCCCGCACCGACCAGCCCAGGGCGTGCAGGCGGTTGGCGAGATGCAGTCCGAGGAATCCGGCGCCGCCGGTTACAAGTGCGTGCATTGCCACCAACGGCGGGGTATTGATGCAAGTGCCAAATTAAGGAGTGTGTCTGGCATGGTCGCGGCCGGCATTGAGCGTCCATTGTAGGCCAGCGTTTGAGATGCGCCGTGTGCCCTCCGCCTTGGGACCCGGCATTCGATCCCGCCCGCGGTTGGCTCGCCGTCGTTGGTGGCTCGGTGCCTGGCGGGCAATGCCGACGGTAGGCGGTGGGCCGGATCGTGTCGGCTTCTAGGACTGCATCGGCTCCGGCTGGGGATCCGTCGGTGCCGGTTCGGCCTTCCTACGCAGGGATCCGTCGGCGTTCACATGCCGGTAAATGGTCGGCGCGCTGACCCCGACGATCTTGGCAATCTCGGCGACCGGCAACGAGCCCTGGCGCCTGAGTTCCACGGCCAGTTCAAGCTTGTCGCCGGACAGCTTCACCGGTCTTCCGCCCCGGCGGCCCTGCGCCAGGGCCGCGGTGCGTCCGGGTTGCGTGCGTTCATCGACCAGATCTTTCTCGAATCGGGCCAACGATGCGAACAGCCGTCGCGCCTGCTTGCCGGAGCCGGCCTTCGTCGTGAGGTTGTCGCTGACCGAGAGGAGTGCCGCGCCCCTGTCCTTCAGCAGCCCGACCTGGGCCACGAGGTCCGTCAGCGAACGGGCCAGCCGATCCAGTCGCCAGATGACCAGGGTGTCGCCCTTGCCCAGCAAAGCCAGGGCTTCCTGCAGTTGGGGGCGTTCCGCGGCGGGGACCGATCCGCGGCAACGGTCAACGAAGATGCGTTTCCGGCGGCATCCCTGCTTTCTGATGGCCTTCACTTGGCGTGCATGCGTCTGCTCATCGGGTCCCACACGCACATACCCGACTTTCATGCAGTGGATTTTAGCAAAACCCCAATAGTGTTGTTTTGATAGAAATGATTATGAAAATGGCTTCGACAGAGCGGGGGCGCGCGGACTACGTCCGTTTCCGGTACTGTACATTTCTGTTCCGGCCGAACCTTGGCGATTTTGACCGGTAAATGGACCTGCTTCACGGTTGGTTCAGTTACGCTGTTGCTTGACTCGCCTCTTGTTGCCGCCGGTTTCACACGATGAGCCCCACTCCTGCCCACACCACGACCCTGGTGACAGGCCTTTCGGGATTCATCGGGCGCGAATTGGCTCGGGTCCTGCCCGGAGGCACCGGACACTCCCTGTGGGGCATGGCTTGGCGCAGTTCTGTTCCGGCGGGGCTGGAGGCCCGAACCCTGCGCGGGGACCTCTCGGATCCGGAGTGGGTGGACCGGGCCGTGGCCCGCATTCGTCCCGACCGCGTCTTTCATCTGGCGGGACAGAGCCGCGAGAGCCTCAGTTGGCATGATCCGTGGCGGACCTACCATATCAACCTGCGTTCGCAATTGAACCTGCTGCAGGCCCTGGCCCGGCACGCTCCGGGCTGCCGAATGCTCCTGGCTTCGACCAGTGCCGTTTACGGCTTCATGCAAGGGGAGTCCATTGCCGAGGATCACCCTGTCCGGCCCGTGTCGCCGTACGGGGTCAGCAAGGCTGCGGCGGAGATGATGGCCCGGCAGATGTCCCTGGCCGCCGACCTGGACCTGTTGGTGGTGCGTTCCTTCAACGTGATTGGTCCGGGTCAGAGTTCGGACTTTGCGCTCAGTTCCTTTGCCCGTCAAATCGCGGCCATCGAGGCGGGACAGCGGCCGTCGGTGGTGGAAACCGGTACCTTGGCGGCCAGACGGGACTTTCTGGATGTACGCGACATGGCCTCGGCCCTTTGTCATGTAATGGACCGGGGCACATCGGGCGAGGTATACAACATTGGCAGTGGGGTTGTCGTACAACTGCAGGATGCATTGGAACAGCTTGTGGCGTTCGGCCGCACCGCAATCGAGGTCCGAACCGCCGCGCAGCGCCTGCGGCCCAATGATCCCCCGGTCATGCGGGCCAACGTTGCCAAGCTCCGGTCGCTGGGCGGCTGGCGGCCCGCAGTGCCCCTGGACGCAACGCTGCAGGACATGCTGAACTGCTGGCGTGCCGCCTTGGCCTCCGATCCAGCTCCAGTCGAACACAAGGACAAACGATGACGCAACCGGTGGCCCTGATCACGGGCATTACGGGTCAGGACGGCAGTTATCTGGCCGAATTCCTCCTGGCGAAGGGTTACAAGGTCGTGGGCATGGTGCGCCGCACCAGCGTCTTTCACCATCACCGCATCGAACATCTGCTGGACCAGGTGGTGCTGGAGCAGGCGGACTTGCTGGATCAGACAAGTCTGCATTCCATCATTCGCAACCATCGGCCATCGGAGATCTACAACCTGGCCGCCCAGAGCTTCATCCCCGCCAGTTTCGAGGCACCGGTCCTGACCGGCGAGACCACGGCCCTGGGGGTGACGCGCATGCTGGAGGCCGTGCGCGAGGTGGATCCGTCCATCCGGTTCTACCAAGCGAGTTCCAGCGAAATGTTCGGGAAGGTCCGGGAAGTCCCCCAGACGGAGCAGACGCCGTTCCACCCGCGCAGTCCCTACGGCGTGGCCAAGGTCTACGGGCACTGGATCACGGTGAACTACCGGGAGGCCTACGACCTGTTTGCCTGTTCCGGGATCCTATTCAACCACGAAAGCCCGCGGCGGGGCATGGAATTTGTGACCAGGAAGATTTCCTACCACGTCGCGCGCATCAAGCAGGGCCTGCAACGCGAACTGGCCCTCGGCAACCTGGACACATCGCGCGACTGGGGGTATGCGCCCGACTACGTGCGGGCCATGTGGCTCATGCTGCAGCAGGACGAACCGGACGACTATGTGGTGGCCACGGGCGAGACCCATCTCATCCGGGAGTTTGCCAAGGCCGCCTTCGACGTGGTGGACCTGGACTGGCGCAACCACGTGGTCCAGGACGAACGGTTCATGCGCGAGGCGGACGTGGACCTCCTGGTCGGTGATGCCGCCAAGGCCGGTCGCAAGCTGGGCTGGGAGCCTTCGCTTGACTTTGCAGGGCTGGTCGCGACCATGGTGGAGGCGGATATGGAGCTGGTGGCTTCCAAACGCGCCTGAATGGCAGGCTGCGCATGTCAGGGAGCTGGAGTGCCGCATCCCGGTTACGCGGGTACCCAGTCGAGCCAGCTGCATGCAGAGGACATCCTGCGGTGGATCCATTCGCCTTCCCCCGTACGTGTCGGATGGGTTCAACGACCGGAAATCGTCCGGTGCTCCCTGTGTTAAAATCCGTCCCCGCTGCCGTCGCCAGAGCAGTTCAGGCGCTGTGCACCGGATTGGCCTTCCCTGTTCCTCCCGACTTTTCCCTGTGCCCATGGCAGAAACTCTGCGCCTGTTTGTAAGCGCCACCAACGACCTGGATGCCGAACGAGGAATCATCGCGACGACCTTGGCATCCCTGCCTGCCCACAACAAGGTTGAAATCCGGCGCACACCGGCCGGTGGCGACATCTACGACAACATCTTCGAAAACATCGCCAACTGCGATCGGGTGTTCTTTCTGATGGGGCAGGACATCACGGCTCCGGCCGGACAGGAGTGGTATCTGGCCCTGGACCTGGAACGCGAAATTGTACCGTTGCGCAAGGAGACCGCCCTGACCCCGGCCGGCCGTTCCTTCGTTCACGGTTCGCTGGTGCATTGGGACACCTTTCGGACCGCGGGGGAACTGGAACGCCTGGTGGGCCGCGTACTGGTCAAGACCCTGCTGCATCCCCGCAACCGCTACGGTTTGACCTGGGCGGAACGGGACTTGCTGCGCCAGCACCGGTTCCATGCTTCCGAGAAGACCATGGCCCCGGACCCGGCCGGTGCGGAAGGGGGTGGCATCCTGCTGGACGAGCGGGATCCCGACACGCGCGTCGGCGTGTTGCTGGGCGAGGACGAAGAGGACTATTGATCCCGGGCGGGATCCGGCCTGCCCACCACCCACGGAGACCGAGCATGTTGGAACTCAGGCACTTGGCAGTCCGCTGCCGCGATTTGGACAAGGCCCGCACCTTCTACGAAAAGGGGTTGGGCTTTGCCTGGGTGGACTATCGGCCGGAGGGCATCTCGATGGATCTCAGCGACGGCCACGTGAACCTGACCCTGCTGCCGTTCGAGACCCAGCCCGCGCCCCCGCACGAGGAGGGTGACGAACACATCCACTTCGGCGTGTACGTGGAAAGCCTGGAACCGATCTTCAAGCGGCTGACCGACATCGGGGCTCACATCGTCAAGGAAGATGTGAAGCAGCGGCTGGACTACGACCGCGACACCGTTCCCATCGGCTCCTTCAAGGTTCTTGATCCCGACGGCAACGTGGTGGACATCACCGAACGGCCCGCGGAGTGGCGCACCTCGTCCTGACGGCCCCCGCGGTTCCCCGCCGCGGTACGGAACCGACAACACGGACTGATGCCCGGGGGGCCCGGCAAAAACCGAACACCACGGGGCATCCGGCTGCGTCGGCCTGATGGCAAACCGGACGGCGGGAGACCCGGCCCTGCGGCGCGCGTAAGGGCACTGTCGTCGCTGGTGCCGTACCGGGCGCGGATTCCGTACTGCGCCAACCACAAAGACAACCGGATGCCTGTCCGCGCATCCGGTGCGGACGGGATCGTTCTGCGAAAGATCGAGGCGACCAGCCATGAGCGATCCGGCGGCACAGGAAGGAAAAACCGCGTGTGAACCGATTGCGCGCCGGAGTGCTCAAGCCCTTTTTCGGCTCGGGTGAGGGCTACATCGCAGGCAAGCGGGACCTGCGGCTGGACTACCTGAGGGGATACTGCATTTTCGTGATGACCCTGACCCACTTGGGTCTGGCTTCTCCCCTCATCTTCGTGACAGGCGGCTCGCGCTTTCTGATCAATGCCGCCGAGGTGTTCTTCTTCATCTCCGGTTTCACCATCGGCCTCATAGCCGTCGGCCGGCCCTTGGGCCAGCAAGTGACCAGCCGACTTGCGCGCGCTTGGCTCATCTATCGCTACGTGGTGCTTTTCAGCTTCCTGCTGACGGCTCTCCTCAGCCTGGAGATGTTCCGCGAATACTCCCGGGGCGAACTGACGGGATGGATGATTCGCATCGTCACCCTCAAGGAAGGCGCGTTCGACATGGACATCCTGATCGCCTATGTGATCTATGTCGCCCTGGCGCCGCTCGCTCTTTGGGGCCTCGACCGGCAGAGAGCGCGGCTGGTGTTGGGCGCGGTGCTGTGCGTGTATGTCATGACCCAGTTGAAACCCGAAGCCATGAGCCTCGAAGTGTCGGCCTTCAGGCATCTGGCGGCAAACAGTCCACTGTTCTTCGGAGCCGTGGTGCTGGGCTACCACCGCCAGGCTGTGGGCGCCTGGTGGCAGTCCCATCGCGCCGGTCGGGTTGTGGATGCCGTCGTTGTGACTGTCGGGGTCGTGCTGTTCATTGGCTTCGTCCTGGATTACGGGGACAACGAGGCCGTGCAGGAATTTCTGGGGAGCTTCGTGGTGCGGGAGTTCCTGATGCCTCCCCATAGCCTGCTGATCGTGTTTGTGTACCTCCGCATCCTGTGGCTCCTGACCACCCGTCTGTGGCCCCTGCTGCGCCGGCTGGGCGGCTGGCTGTTTATGCCCTTCGGCCAAGACAGCATGTTTGCCTACTGCATGCAGGCCGGCCTGATCGTCTGGTTCCACCAATTGGATACGCCGATCGGCGAGGACAGCCATGTGGTACTGCGTCTGGCCGGCGAGGCGGCGGTTGTGGGACTGATGCTTGGTGCCGTCCTGTTGCGCCAGTGGCTGGGCCGGGGTTTCGGCACGGACAACCAACGGGCCTGGATGCGCCGGCACCTGCTCAACATGCTGATCTGGGCATCGCTGGCAATGATGGTCGTCCTGATGATCCTGCTGTCGGAACCGGGCGGCTGGTGGTGGGCTTGAAGGGCATCCCTTCAACGACTGGTAGACCATATCGCCAGGTATGAGCCCATGCGGTCTGCAGGGCGGGCCGGGATGCCTGTCGGGTGAGTAGGGCCTGCATTCGGTCAGGTCCGGGCTCTCAAGTTCGCGGCAACCGCGTCCGGGCCAACCGGGCGCGGTTTTTTGTTTCCCCTTGGGGCCTGCCCTAGACTCAGCCGGGATGGGCCGCCACACTTGGCAGGCGGCTGTTCGCAAGCACAGGAATGGACTTCAATGGCCAGCAGGGAATTGGGGGACCCTCCGAATACCAGGCCCATGGTGTCCGAGAGGGAGGTTGAAGACTTGGCCACCCTCTACGGCCGGCCGGCCCGGCGTCACTTCTGCATCGACTTGGACGATTATCTGCTCGATATGCGTGCGCGCCGTCGGGGGGACCGGCGTGCGGAGGTCCTGTTCGCCGTCACGCGCCCCAGCGGACGGATTCTGATTCACTCCAAGCCGCAGTACCCTCAGGGCGTGTACCGTCTGTTTACCGGTGGCATCAATCCGGATGAGTCCGTCGTGGACGCCCTGTTCCGGGAAGTGGCCGAGGAAACGGGCCTGGCCTGCCGGGTGGAGCGTTTCCTGGCAGTATGCACTTATGCATTTCACCATCCCGACCCGGTGCGGCGCTATTGCTTTGCCTCCTACATGTTTCATTTGGTCATCACGGACGAGGATGTGCCTTCCCCTCGCGATTTGACCGAGATTGGCCAGATTGGCGAGATTGCACTGGAAGGCCTGCCCGCCATCGCAAGCCATCTGCGCAGTCTGCAGGGCAGCCGGGCCGCCTGGGGCATCTGGCGGGCCATCGGCCACGACATTGTCTACGAGCAATTGACCCAACAGTCTTCCATGCGCCTGCAGGCGGCCGCAGCCTGAGCGCGCCGACAGGGCAGGCTCGCCCGCCTTTTTGCGAGACAACTGCACCATGCTGGTTCCCCTTTCCTGGCTGCGCGAGTACGTCGACTGGGATCTGCCCGCCGCCGAGCTGGACGAAGCCCTGACCAACTCCGGGTTGGAAGTGACCGGAATCGAAACCACCGGCGACTGGTGGGATCCCGAAGCGTTGCGCGTGGGCCGGGTGGTCGGGGTCCATCCCCATCCGGATGCGGATCGGCTGGTCCTGGTGGACGTGGACGACGGCCGCGGCGCTTCGGAGCGGGTGGTTACGGGCGCGCCCAACCTGTTCCGGTTCCGCGGGACCGGGGAGTTGCCGGTCCTGAAGGTGGCGTTCGCCCGCGCCGGCGCCACCCTGGTCGATGCCTACTCGGAAGCGCGTCCCCGTCCGCGCCGGAAACTCAAGGCGTCGAAGATCCGCGGGGTGCGTTCCGCGGGGATGGTGTGCTCCGAATTGGAACTGGGTCTCAGCGAAGAGCACGAGGGCATCCTTCTATTGCCGGAGGACGCGCCGGTGGGGATGCCCCTGACGGAGTACCTGCGCGACGAAACGGTGGAACTGGACCTGACCCCGGACATGGCCCGCGGTCTGAGCATGATCGGCGTGGCCCGGGAAGTAGCGGCTCTGACCGGCGGCCGGCTCAAGACTCTGCCCGACTGTTCGCTGCCCGACCCGGACACCTCGGATCCCCGGGTGGAACTGGCCATCGAGGATCCGGAGCTGTGCGCCCGTTACGTGGCCGTGGCCATCGACGGTGTGCAGGTGGGGCCCTCTCCTGCCTGGATGCAGCAGCGGCTGGCCCAGGCCGGCGTGCGCGCGATCAACAACATCGTGGACATCACCAACTACGTGATGCTGGAATGGGGGCAGCCCCTGCATGCCTTCGATCTCGACCTCCTGAGGAAACGCAACCGGGACTGCGCGGAGGAATTGCCCTGCGTCACGGTGCGCACGGCCCGCCCCGGGGAACAAATGCGGACCCTGGACGGCCAGCAGCGCGAGCTGACCGAGTCCATGCTGCTGATCACCGACCGCGCCGGCCCCATTGCGATCGCCGGCGTCATGGGCGGCGCCGAGACGGAGGTGTCCGCCGACACCCGCACCATCCTGCTGGAGTCCGCGACCTTCGACGGCATCAACAACCGGCGGACATCCCAGGCCCTGCGCCTGCACAGCGAGGCCAGCCATCGATTCACGCGCGGTGTGCCCGCCCGCATGGCGGAAGCCGCCGCCGGCCGGGCAACCAGGCTTATTTGCGAACTCACCGGCGGTCGCATGGCGGGTCCCGCGGCGGACCTGTATGCGCGCCGACAGGAGGAGCCCAGGATCTGCCTGACCGCCGGCGAGGTCAACCGACAGTTGGGGATGCAGCTGGCTCTCGACACGATTCGGGAGGCCCTGCGCCGTCTGGACATTGAGGCCGCGGTCCAGGACGATATTCCGGATGACATCGGTGGGGAGGGCCTCTTCGGTCTCTTCCGGGAGGCGGATGAGCCTGTGCTCGTCTGCACTCCGCCCTGGTTCCGGCTGGATCTGCGCATTCCGGCCGACCTGACCGAGGAAGTGGCGCGCATCGTGGGCTACGGGGATGTGGGCCTGACCTGGATGCGGGAACAGATACCCGGCCACGAACCCAACCACCTGCTGGACTCCGAGGAGCGCATCCGCGATCTGTTGAGCGGCATCGGTCTGCAGGAAATCGTAGGCTATTCCTACTCCAGTCGGGAGCACCACCTGCGCCTGTCCCGGCATGCCACGGGGGACCGGGAACCGGAGTTCGTCCAATTGGCCAACCCGTTGTCCCCGCAGCGCAGCGTCATGCGCCGGGATCTGCTGGTGAGCGCGCTGGAACATCTAGCCCACAACCTGCGCTACGAGGACCGCCTGGCGGCCTTCGAGATCGGTCTCGAGTTCCGGCCCGAATTGGGCACGGCACCCTTCCCCGCGGAACTGCGCAAGCTGCAGTTCGTCCTGACCGGCACGCGCGAGGTCGGGGACTTCCGACAGTCCGCCGGGGAGGACACCTGGGACTTCTACGACCTGAAGGGCATCCTGGAGCTGCTGTTCAACCGGCTCAACCTGGATCACCGCATTACGTGGGCGGCGGCGCAGGATCATCGCTACGGACCCTATTGCGCCCGTATCGAACTGGACGGCGAACCCATAGGCCTGGCCGGGGAGCTGCATCCCCTTGTGCGTTCCGCCTGGGATCTGGACGGACGGCGCGTGGTTGTGGGCAACGTGGAGCTGCCGCCGCTGGCGGCGCCCTCGTGGCAGGTCAAGCAGATGCAGGCCATCAGTCCCTATCCGCCCGTGATTGAGGACATGGCGTTCCAGATGGACATGGGAATCACGGCCCAGGCCGTGGTGCAGGCCATCCGGCAGGCCGGCGGCGAGTTGCTGACGAATATTGAGCTGTTCGATCTCTATGCCGGAGAGCCTCTGCCGCCCGGAACCAAGTCGCTGGCCTGGCGGCTGACCTATCAGGCGGTGGACCACAGCCTGAACGACAAGGAGGTCGCGCGCCTCCGGCGGCGCATTGCCCGCACCGTCGAACACCGGACGGGAGCCGTCCTGCGGGAAGGCTGAATCCGGTTAGCCGGGATCGGGCTGGCCTCCGGCCGGCTGCCGCGTCTCGCGCCGGCGCTTGCGGGCCTCCGCCCAGCGCTCCCAGACCAGCGGTCCGCCGCGGCCGATGCGGACCAGGTCCAGGTCCGAAACCACGATGGTTTCGGAGAAGTGACGGTGGGCCTCCGCCAGAATTTCGCGGACGGTGTAGCGTGGTCCCACATGGTGAATGACGAGGTGGCGTACTTGGGAGCGGGAGGCCAGCCGGGCCGCCGCGCGCACGGTGATGTGGCCGTTGTCCCGGGCCAGTTCCCGATCTGCGTGCAGGTAGGTGCCCTCGATGGCGAGCAGATCCGCGCCGTCGGCAATGTCGTGCAAGGGGCCGGTGCGGTCGACATCACTGATGAAGACCAGCCGGGTGCCGGCGATGGGTTCGCCCAGCACTTGGTCGGGATGGATGGTCCGGCCATCCGCCAGCGTCAGCGGCTGCTCGTTGACCAGCACCCGCCTTTCCGGGCCGAAGGGCACCCCCAGGGCGTTGGCCTTCTCCTCCAGGAAGTGGCGGCGCGCCCGTTCCTGGAAGACAAAGCCGAAGGTGGGCGTGTTGCGGTGGTCGACCGCGACGGCCTCCACGGTCATGTCCGCGGTTTCATAGATCGGGCCGGCTTCGATTGGCACCAGCGAAATCCTGCGGTTGGACTCCCAGTGGGGATTGAAGACGACTTTCATCAGTTCCCGGACGCGTTGGAGTGTGGCCGGATGTCCCATGATCTGCATGGATTCCATCGAACCCCAGCGTCCCAGCGTGCTGGACAGGCCGCCCAGGCCCAGGATGTGGTCCAGGTGGCGGTGGGTGAGCAGGATCTTGTCCAGCCGCTTGAAACCCATGCCGCTGCGCAGGATCTGGCGCTGAGTGCCTTCGCCACAGTCGATCAGGAACCGTTCGTTCCGATAGAGGACCGCGGCGCTACTGAGGCTGCGCTGCTGGGTGGGCACGGAAGCGGCCGTGCCCAGAAACCGGATTTCGAACATGACCGGCTATTCGTCCAGGGACCGGAAGGACCAGGTTTGGCTCTCCGTGTCGAACAGGCCCCAGCTGGGCGCGCCGAGCCGCCCCATGATCTCGCCCGGGTTGGCCAGCTGGCAGTGGCCAATCCGTTCCCAGTTTTGCAGGTGGTTGTGCCCGTAGCAGACCAGGTCGTACAGGCCCGACAGGGCCAGCGGACGCGCGATTTCCGGGTAGTGGTTCATGGCGATGCGCACGCCGTCGATTTCCAGCTCGGCCAGTTGGCCGTGCACGGTCAGCCGGTCCCAGCGGCCGGCCATGTTGACGATCGAATGGGGATCGCCGTCGTTGTTGCCGTAGACGCAGTGAATGGGGCCGTCGAAGCCCTCGGCCAGTTGCTGCATGATGAAGGGGGCCACGAAGTCGCCGCAGTGGAGCAGATGGGCCGCGCCGGTTTTGCGGACGGCTTGCAGGGCCTTGTCCAGATTCCAGATGTTGTCGTGACTGTCGGAGAGAACGGCGATCAGGGACATGGCAGTCTCGTCTTGGTTCCCGCACGGTCCAGGGTGCCGTCTGCGGAGCCGACGTTTTTATCATAAGCCCCGTTATGGATACCAAAGACAGGGTCGCTGACTACCGAGGTGGAATGCGGTTCCCGGTCAGCCTGTGGACTGCGTGTCTCCTGCTGGCAGCCTGCATCGGCGGCTGTACCCAAGAACGGCCGGACCAAGACAACGGTTTGGTTCCGGCCACTGCGGCGGCCGTGGCTGCCACACCAACACCCTACGAGGTGGTGCCCACCTACACACCGACTCCAATCATCCACATCGATATTCGGTTGCCGCCCGGCACCCCGACCCCGACGCCCGCGCCGCAACAACATCGGGTCGAGGCCGGGGATACGCTCATTGGCATCGCGGCTCGGTACGGGGTGACCGTCGAGGATCTCCAGGAACTGAACGAGATTGGTGATCCGCGCAGCCTCCAGATAGGGCAAGAGCTGGAGATTCCGGCTCTGCATGTTTCAGAAGAGGACGCCAATCCCGTGCGTGCCCGGCATGAACTGAGGCGCGTGGCGGTGGCGGTGGACGGTCTGGACATCGCCTGGGCCATGGGCGAGGTGGCGAACCTGGACACCGTGCCGGTCGAGCAGATTCGCGTGGCTGCACGCCTACAGGCGGCCGACGGTACGGAGATGGTGCGTCGGACCACCTTGGCCGTGCGCCACATCACACCTCCCGGCAAAGTTGCACCGTTCATGTTCCGGCTAGGCGAAGTGTCGCAGACGGCTCATGGATGGACGCTGGCGGTAGCCTCCATCAAACCCGCCCACATCGGCGGCTACGCGACCGAGCTGTCGGTCGGGAAATTGCGGTTCGAACCGCAGCCGTCGGGCACGGTCCTGGTCTCCGGTCTGGTGGCGAACCATGAATCGGTGACGGTGGCGGATCCCGAAGTTGTGGTGACCGCCTTCGATGCCCAACGCCGGGTCACGGCCGTGCGGGCCATGCTGCCGGATGAACGGGTTTTGGTGCCGGGCGGCGAGGTTGCATTCGAAGGCGTGCTGATACCGCTGGGGGAGCCGGTGGCGGACGTGACGGCCTTTGCCCAGGGATTCAAGGACGAATAGGCGTAGATCCGGTTGAAACAATAGTGGTTCGGGTGCAACCATGATTGCACCGACTTGCAGGAACCTGCACTCCATTTGGAAGCTGGCATCGTCAGGCGATCCCCAAAAGGGTCGAAGTTGCCGGCGTATCTGCCAATTATCTTGGTGTTGGAAAGAGCCTATCCAACACAACGTGTCCCAAAATCATTGAATTCAAAGATATATGCTATTGTTCGTACTCTTAAACGCTGACGATGGTCTGTGTAATGCAATGTTCCGATCGTAGATACAAGATATTGTTCGACAGCCATGGTATTGTGGAGGCTTTTGTCGAGTTTGCCTGCGCACAGTTGGAGCTGGGTGAACCCGACCTTGATTCGGTAGAGGTGCTGCCCACCGTGCGGGACGTGGACGTGTGGGGCTAGTTGCTTGAGACGGCAGTAAGTAGAAGCAGGCTTGGGCAGGACCGCGAGCGTGCTACCATAACGAAAGCCGTGAGTGCGACAACACTGCACGGCTTCCTCACAGGCAGGTTGAAAAGGCAACCGTGACTGCTACGCCCCATCCTACAACAGACTCCACGGTGATCCGCAGCGAGCGGTACCGCGTGCATTTCGACAGTGCACAACAGGCGGCCCTGTGCGCCCGGGTGGCGGGGGCCAACCGCTATGTCTGGAACCACATGCTGGCCGACTGCATCTTCCACTGGCGCATGTGGCGGGCCTACAAGATCGGTCCCCAGCCCTCCGTCTCCTTCGTCACCCTGTGCCGGCGGTTCACGGCACTGCGGAACGAGCCGGCGCATGCCTGGCTCAGGGCCCTGCCGGCCGCGGAAGTCCGCTATACGTTGAAGTACCTGGCCGATGCCTACGCCCGTTACTTCGCCGCGGACAAGGCGGCCAAGGCCCGCGGTGAAACGCTGCCCCGGCGCCGGTCGGACGGCCGGCCCCTCACGTTCCCGTGCTTCAAGTCCCGGCACGGCCGCACACCCGGCTTCACCATTCCCGACCGCGTGCGCCTGGACGGGGCCCGTTTGCACATCCCCAAGGTCGGCTGGGTGCGTCTGGCGGGCAGTGGGCTGTATCTGGGGCACACACCCAAGCAGGTGCGGGTCTTGAAGGAAGGCACCGAGGATCATCCCAAGTGGTATGCCCACGTGTTCCATGAGGTGCCGGCCGACGGGCTGAAGCCGCGGGCGGTGACAGGCGACGTGGGCGTCGGCTGCAAC
>JAPPAJ010000234.1 GCA_026705565.1 Caldilineaceae bacterium
AGCAGCAGGGCAACTTCCTTCATCTCCTCCCAGATGGGATTGCCGTCAAGCGAGCCCCATGTGGCCTTGGGACTGCCCACCATTCGGCGCCCGTGATTGGACAGAACGCTTTCGAATCCCGCCAGGGACGGCAGCACGCCCTTGGGTCCGCCTGAAAAACCCGCAAAGAAATGGGGTTCGATGAATCCGGTCAGAATGCACAGGTCGGAGTCCACCAGCAGATGGTGCAGCCGGACGGAATGGCCGTTCGAGGTTCGGCCCATGTCGACCAGCAGGTCGTCGTCAAAGGCATCGTGCTGGAGGCACCGGAAGTTCTCGTAGACGGCATCCCCGACGAGTGCGCGGTGCTCGCTTTTGGTCTGCGGCCTGTGGGTTCCCAGCGCGTTGACCAGCGTGATGTGGGTTCGAGGAACCCCGGCATCGAGCAGTTCATCCAGCACCACAGGTAGGATGCGGTCGTTGGGTGTCGCCCTGGTGATGTCGGTGTGGACGATCACGATGTGGCTGGAGGGATCGACGCGGTCGGCAAGAGGGGCGCTTTCGATTGGTGAGCGCAGTGCCTGTTCCAGGGCCGCTTTCTCCGACGTGACCCCGGGCAGTTGGGTTGATTGGATCACGTCGGTACCGGAAGGCACCTCGATTGCCAATCCGGTGTGTCCGTAGGCAACTTGGACCTGCATGTTTGGTCTCGCTGATGGTTGTGGCCAAATGCAGCTCCGCTTGGTCCTGGCTTTGAACCTGCTTCCGCCAACGGATTGTGGGCAGGTTGCTGCCGCGTGTCCGCTGTTTGGCCAAGGGAGCCTTCCACTACCTTACGGGATGAAGGATGGCACCTTCAACGTCTGTGGTCTGCCTCCATGCCCGCCGTCTTGGCATGGGATAGGCAAGACGGGACCGTTTTGCTTGTGCCGAGGCGGGTGTTCGCGCACATGAGACGCAGGACAAAAACCGCAATCCGGTGTGAACTCGAATTGGGCTCCGGCCCCGAAGGCAGGGTTAGTGTGCGGCTTCCGTCGGATCGGCAGTGGCGGGCAGCAACAGCCGTCCCCCGACCTGCGGTACCAACAGCAACAGACACGGCACCGCCAGCAACAGAAATGTGGTTTGGATTCCGAATTGTTCCGACAGGAATCCGGCGACGAACGGTCCCGTGAACATGCCGACACCGTAGATGCCCTGATGCAGGCCCATGGCGGCGGTCCTTTCATGGTCGGACACCTCCCTGATGCTCAGGCCCATGAGCGTCGGATAACCAATGCCGGTGGCCAATCCAACCAATCCCTGTGCCAGGAACAGCCACCAGACGGTTGGTGCCCAGGCGGCCAGCACGGTGGCCATGCCCAACAACAGAAACCCCGTGCGCACCAGCTTGCGCGCGCCGAGTCGGTTGACGAAGGCGGCCGTGGTTGACAAGCCCACCAGGTTGACCGCCATGAAGACGGTCATGAGGAGGCTAACCTCCACGTCCGAAGCGCCCATGTTGACTGCCAGGATGGGAATGAAGCTGAACGTAACCGCCCAGTTCACGAACTGGGAGGCGGCATTCAGCAGCGCCGGAAACAACACGTGGGGCCGCGAGGAAAGTGCCGCAATGGGACCGAGCGAAGGCTTGGTCGGGGCACGGGGCGTTTCCCTGACCAACAGCATCAACACCAAGGCCAGAACGGCCGCAACCGCCGCCAGGTTGAAGGCCAGGGAATAGCCGCCGACGCTGTTGACGAATCCGGTGGCACCGGTGGCCAGGATCCGTGCTGCGCCACCGACCATGGCCATTAACGCAGTGGCCCGGATGGCTTGTGCCGGTGGAAAGAACCGGCTGAATACCACCACGATGGGTACCCACGTGGCCGCGGCCAAGCCGGTGACACTCCGTCCAACCCCAATCCAAAAGATGTTGTCGGCGAATCCGATCAGCCAAGCTCCCAGGGCAGTAAGCAGGTAGCCAAAGAGGATGAAGGGTTTGGCCCGCCCCAGGAGATCACTTGTCACACCCACGGGAAAGCGCAGGAGGGCCTGCCAGAGGCCGTACATGGACAGAACAAGGCCAATTACACCCAGATGGCTGCTGTATTGCTTTACGTAAATGGGGAGGGTGGGCGCGTAGAGGTACAGACCTACCCAGTAGCAGAAGACTGCGCCGACAAACACTGCGATTTGCCATCCGTGGGCGCGGGTGGTGGAGTGGGTCTGCATGGAGCTTGGTGTCTGCGTGGCAGGACGGTGAGCCGACCGGTAGCCTGCGGTCCCGGGTATGGAAGGGACGGTCTGTAGACTAAACTCAAGTGGCCTGTTTCCGGCAGTCGCGGTTGGTCCAAGTTGGGTTTGCAGGACGGCCATGCCGGAGCATGGCGATGTTTCGGACAGGAGGACTTGGATGAGCGAATCGTTGTTTGCACCGGACATGCAGCGCATGCCGGTCTGTTTTGGCCTTGCCACGGGACCACGGCGGGGACCGGACGGACGGCGTTTTCTAAACGAGGACTCCCCGTCTTCGGTTTCCCATTCCGTTGCCTTCCGCACCCACCCGGAACTGCTGCAGGCGTTGTGCCCGCCCAGGTCTGGGCTCAGCTTGGGGCACTCCCCCGTGGTCACGGTCACCGCAACCTACATGTCGAATATTGAGTGGCTGGCCGGCCGCGGGTATGCGGTCCTGGGTGCCACCTTCCCGGCCGAATTCCACGGGAACAGGGACTCGGTGCACGGATCCTTCCTGACCGTACTCTGGGAGAACCTGACCGATCCCATCATCACCGGGCGGGAAGAGCTTGGCTTCGCCAAGATTTATTGCGAACTTCCGCCTCCGCGCACGATTGGCAAGGACACGACTTGCGAGGCCGCTTGGCTGGGCTATCGCTTCCTGGAGATGAGCCTGACGGACATGGAGGAGGTTGATCCCGCTTCCGTGCCGCCGCCGGCGCACCGCAACGACGGGCAACTGCACTACAAGTACATGCCGCGCACCGGTGAATGGGGCACGGCGGACTGCGAGTACGCGGTC
>JAPPAJ010000406.1 GCA_026705565.1 Caldilineaceae bacterium
TCGCGCCTTTGATCCTTGACTGGGCCCGGTTACGCGCACCGTGCAGGTCATTCCGGTATCGACTATCTTTGTACCTCGGGTCATGATGTGAAGGCCATGTACGGGGGTGTAGTAATACATGCCAGAACAAATACTGATGGTTACAAACTCGTAACCATCCGCTCCTGGACCAAATGGAATGCCATGGCGGCAGGCAGACTGGGTTTCGAGATTTTCTATGGACATCTTGACAGCTATTCCGTTGCAGCAGGAGATATCGTCAAGAAGGGGCAGGTTATCGGCTTGTCAGGCACCACCGGTACCTGGACTCCCCATCTCCATGTGGGCCTTCGGGCTTTCAATGAAAATGGTGTGGTCCCCAAGCCCCATGAAGATGTTCCTGCCGAAAAAAACCTAACCGAGCACTGGTTGATCACCGCCGCGGCCGAACGGATCCGGGGCCGCATGAATTTCGCCTGTTTCCTGCCGGCGGACAACGACGATGTGCCGGCCATCACGCAGGAACTGCTCACTCCGGGGGCATCGCTCATCCCGGGAGCACCGCCCAACCCGGAGAAACGGAACCTATTGAGTATACGGACGGCCTTACCGTTTTTCCCCGAACCGGTGCGTCTCCCGCGTTTTGTTCCCGTGTACACCTCCCTACCCAAGCGCTATAACGGTAGGGTGTCCCCTTCGCCTCCGGACTGGCTTCCGCACAGCAAGATCGGCTGCTACGTGATCTTAGGAGAGCAGGACAACAAAAATGGCTACAAGTTCTACTGGATTCAGTGGAAAGACAACCAGCAAGCCTGGGTCCCCTACAAGCGCAAGCATTTTCCTTTTTTGCAGGACATTGAAGCCGTGCAGGTCGAGGAGGCCAGCACGCCGGCCCTGCCTTCGCAGGCGGTGGTACACATAAGGCAGGGAGCTGTTGAGGTTTATCCCTATCCGTATATTCCCTATAATCCCAACAGCCATCTGGGTGTTCTCCACCCCGATGCCCTGGGCCAATTGCGAGCCCACCGAGGCTATGTCATCACGGGCACCCATCTGGACCGGGCCTCCGCCTGGCCCGGCGTCAGCGACTCGGTGGTGATCGAGGCCCGGCGGCGCTGGTGGCGGATCGATTACAACGGCCGGCCGGGCTGGGTGCGCAGCGACAAGGTGAACGAGGCCGGTCCCACCAGCCGGATAGCGCGGGCCTGGCCGCCGGCGCCGGGGGACCTGCAGGCGGAGATCCGGGGCCGTGCGGTGCAGGTGTCCTGGGTCCCGGACCCGGCCCTGGCGGACGCGCCGGCCCATCTCCAGGCTGCGGGCTATCGTGTCTGGCGCATGGAGGAGGACAGCCATGGGAAACTCCAGCTGACGGCCACGCAGGATGTGGAGTCCGCCCACGCCAACGACTCCGGCCAGCGGGTTGAGTGGACGGATGCGGTCCCGGATCCGCGTCCGGACTGGTTCTACTACCAGGTGGCGACCCGGATCGGCGCCACCGTGGGTCCGGCCACGGCGCTGGTGAGTGCGTCGACGGCCCCGAGGCAGTCCGTGGAGGTGCTGCCGCCGGGCACGCCCACCCCCATGCCTCCCGGCACACCGACGCCCACGCCCCCCGATGCGCCGGTCGACACCACGGCGCCGCCGACGGCGGTCCCGGTGACGCTGGAATCCACGCAGGGATCCAGGGCCTTGAAGATGGTTCCTGGCGGCACGACAACGGTGTCGGGCTTCACGCTGCGCCAGGGCCAGGCGCGCGACGCGGTGAACTACTTCCACGCCCGGGTGGGCCGTGCGCGGCAGGAATGGCTGCGGCTGCGGCAGGCGGTCACGGGCCAGGCAACCCCATACGTGTACGGCTGGGTGCCGCTGACGGCGGTGGAGGGGGGCCGCGACTGGAAGCGGCAGGCGCGGTTGCTGCCGCAGCCGCCCTTCGTGCGCGTGGCGGGCACGGGGACGGTGCCGGTGCGGGAGGGCCCCGCGACCGGCTACACGGAGTACCTGACGCAGATCGACCGGGACGCCGGCTGGCAGGCGGTGCTCGGCAAGAACGGGTCCTGGTGGCAGATCCGGGCGGACGCCAGGCGCAAGGGCTGGGTGCCGGCCGCGCTGGTGGACGAGACGGGGGATGCGACGGGGGTGCCGTTCGTGAACGAGGCGCCGCCGCCGGTGCCGGCGGGTCCGGGGGGCACGGATGCGCCTTCGGACACGGCGACGCAGGCGAGCGGGCACTACCTTAACCTGGCCAACAGCTGGCAGGGGGCCTGGTCGGTGTCGAAGAGCGGCACGGATGTGACGGCGGCCTTCCAGAGCACGCGTTCGCCGGTGCAGTACCTGGCGCGGCAGCACCCGGCGGACCTGCTGGTGCTGCCGGCGGGTTTCCGGCCGACGCGGAACCGGGACATCAAGGTGACGGGGGTGCACGTGACGGAGACGGGGGTGGACTACGACCGGTCGCCCACGCAGAGCTTCACGCTGCGGGTGTCGACGACGGGCGCGGTGCGCTACAAGGACGGTACGGAACTGGACCACGTGGGCTACCTGCGCTACGAGATCGGCACGGCGGACTCGGGGACCACGGTCGGCTGGCAGACAGCCACGGCGGCCACGCCGGACCCGCGGCCGTCGCTGCCGGACCTGTCGGGTTCGGGCACGTACCACAACCAGCAGGAGAACTGGGGCAGCAGCTGGTCGATGGAGCGCGAGGGGGACGAAGTGGAGGGCCGCTTCGCGACCACGCGTTCGCCGGTGGAGTACTTCGCCAACCGGAACCGGGAGGCGCTGGTGTGGCTGCCAAGGGAGTACTGGCCCGAAGACGACGAGCGCTTCCAGGTGAAGGGGGCGGTGCGCGTGAACGCGGACGGCACGGACAGCAGCGACACGCGCACGGTGGACTTCTGGATCACGGTGCGGAGCAGCGACGGGCGCATGTACTACGACCGGGATGCAACGCTGACGACGGCGGGCGTGGGCCATCTGCGCTACTCGATCAATGTGGACTGGGATGCGTCCCCGCG
>JAPPAJ010000306.1 GCA_026705565.1 Caldilineaceae bacterium
GACTGCCCCGCCTATTTCCCCGAGCCCGTGGAGTACAGCATGGGCATGTGCCCCCGGTCGGAGGATCTGATGAATCGGTCGATCGTCCTGAACGTGGGGCCGCTGTGGTCGGAAGAGGACCTGGACGACGTGCTGACGGGTGCCGCCAAGGTGTATCGGGCTGCGGCCGGTTCCGGATAGCCGCGGTCTGTCACAGTTGACACGCTTGGACGCAGGTCCGATTGAGTTGCACGGTGCAACCCGTGGCGGGACTTGCCGCATCTTTGTATATGGCCAAGTCTTTTCGTGGATGAACAAAACCCCATGGAACCGCGCATAAGCCTTATCACCTTGGGCGTCACCGACCTGTCTCGCTCGGTCGAGTTTTATCGGGATGGGTTGGGACTGCCCCTCTTGGATGAAAACACCGAATCGATCGCCTTCTTCCAGACCCGGGGCACTTGGTTGGCCTTGTACCCTCGAGATTCCTTGGCCGCCGATGTCGGTGTGGCTACGGAGGGCAAGGGCTTTTCCGGTGTCACCTTGGCTCACAACGTCCGTACACGGGAAGAGGTGGATGCCCTGCTGGATGTGGCCGTAGTTGCCGGTGCCATACTGGTTAAACCGGCCCAAGATGCCTTTTGGGGAGGGTACTCCGGGTACTTTGCCGATCCCGATGGCTACCTTTGGGAAATCGCATGGAATCCCCATTTTTGGATTGAGTGACTGATCCGGTACAGCATGCTTCACCAGTGATTGCGGACAACGCGCAGAGTCGGGCTGTTGCAGTTGGCAGGGGGATCAAATTCAAGGCCCCCTAAAGAGTTCTTGAAGGCAAGTATCTTGGATTCCGTGACAGTCGGCAAGGCTTGTTGCCACACGGTCTTCCAACCGCCGGGTGTGGCCACGTGGCAATGCACGCGGCCCTTCCAGCAACTGATGGCCCGGTTACACTGATCTCGGTGTCGGTTTTCGGGCCCGGTTCTCTTGAGTACCCACGGACTTCATCCCATGGTTCGCTTCCAACAAGCCGGTGCCGAAGGGCCAACACAACCGATGCGTGGGTTCCTGATTGGCGTTCACAAGAAGAAGCACAACATGACTGATGGATTACGGTGCCAAGGTTGGGGGCGGGTAATGCCACTGTGCCTTGTCGTCTGTTGTTTGCTGTTGGGTTTGCTGCAGACGGACGTTGTGGCCCAAGAACCACCCCAGCTGGAGGCGCGGACTTTGGAAGTTCCAAACTCACCGGTGGATCGGAACGGCACGATGTCCGCAGGACAACAGGCTCTCAACAAGGTTGACGAAGATGACTCCGCCAACGGAGAGCAAGGTGAGGACACTCAGGCTGTGGAGTCGGAAGCCACCAACTTCGACTGTGCACGGCAACATGTGGTGGTGCAGGGGGACACGCTTCTGGCGATAGCCATCCGGTACGACGTCACCGTGACCGCAATCCGTAAGGCCAGCGACCTGACGGATGCCGATCCGCTGTCAGTCGGCCGAACACTTTGCATACCTGGCGAGGCAGCGGATCCGTCGTCGCGGTCTCGGGTCGTATCTGCTCCGCTAACCAGAGGCGAGAGGTATGTTGTCACAGGCGGCGACACTCTCTCCGAGATCGCTCTGAATCACGGTGTGCCTTTGGAGGTGCTTGCCCGTTCCAACTACCTGACGGACATCAATCTGCTGCCAGTCGGTCAAGTGCTGTGCATACCCAGGCTGGGATGGACTTGGCCTTCTGCAACCGATGCCGTGATGGAAGGTGTTCCATATGCAGTCCAGGAGGGGGACTCTCTGTTGGGGATTGCACTCGATCACGAAGTGTCCCTTACAGACTTGCTGTTCGCCAACCATCTTACGGAATGCAGCTTGATTCGTCCTGGTGACATGCTCGTCCTTCCGGCTGTCGGAGAGCTCACTGAGGTGCCGCTGCCCGCCCCGCCCCCTACCGCGGAGGCGATTCCCTTAGAGTTTGCTTACGGTGTTCAGGGACGCGCCTTGGGCAAGGGCAGTTACGGACACGCCTTGGGCGAGGAAGTTGGTCAGATGGTTCTGGCTGCGGTCCGTGACCTAGGCTTCACTTGGCTCAAGCAGCAAATTTGGTGGGGGGACATGGAGCCCCAGCGCGGGCAACGGCAGTGGCTCGAAATGGACAGGTTGCTGGCCGAGGCCGACCAACAGGGCGTGAATGTGTTGTTCAGCGTGTTTGCGGCACCGTCCTGGGCTCGGGAGAGTGGAGCTGATCGGGGCGTGGCCGGTCCGCCTGCTGACAATGAGGACTTGGCCGACTATTTGAGCGCGCTGGCCAGCCGTTACTGCGGCCAACTTGATGCCATAGAGGTCTGGAACGAACAGAATCTGCACTACGCATGGGGCAATCTCACTCTCAGTGCCGAGTCCTACGTGGAAATGCTGAGGACCGCTTCAGCTGCGATCCGGGAAGCCTGCCCCTCCATGTGGATCATCTCAGGCGCGCTCACGCCGGCAGGCAGTGTTGCCAACCTCGCTGTGGACGACTTTGTCTATATGCAACAGATGCTGGAAGCCGGCATGGCAAATCATGTGGATGGCATCGGTGCCCATCTGCCGGGTTACAACGTACCTCCCCAATTCACTTGGGAAGAGGCGTGCGCAGCCATCCAGGTATCCGGCAATACTAATTTCAACGGTGCCTGTGACGGGCCCCATCACTCCTGGAGCTTCCGATCCACCATGGAGTTCTACCGTGATCTGGCAGTGCAGTATGGCGCGTCCGACAAGCCCATCGTGCCGACCGAATTCGGCTGGGCCTCGGGCAACGGCTATCCCTATTACCAATTTGCGAATGACAACAGCTTTCAGGAGCAGGCGGACTGGACCGTCCAGGCTTACACGATGATGCGGGACTGGGGTTGGGTTGGGCCCGCGTTTCTGTGGAATTTGAACTTCAGGGTTGTTTCCCCGGGAACGGAACGGGCACTGTGGGGCATTGTCGATGCCGATTGGTCTCCTTTGCCGGTCTATACAGCCC
>JAPPAJ010000365.1 GCA_026705565.1 Caldilineaceae bacterium
CCGTCAGGCTGGTCAATCGAGGGGTGTGGGCCAGTAGTGCCTCTAGCCGTTGGCCTGACAGGGCCAGCCAGTAACTCCGATAGGGGTCGGGATACGTCAAGTCAAAGAAGCTCAACAGGGGCAAGGTGGGCAACAGGTAGGACAGATTATTCAGGCGGACCCTACCTACATCCAGGTCCAGAGTGGTCAGGCTTTCCAGTTCCGCCAGGAGGTCGCCAGGCCACCACCGGAACAGCAAATCGGGGACCCGCAGGGCCAGGTCGGTCACGCCGGTCAGACCCGTGAAGTCCCGCCGCTGCAGCGGCGCATGCCCCAGCCCCAGGCGCAGGGCCAGGGCATCGATGGTCTGCAGTTCCTCCCAGGTCACCGTCCTACACGCCGGCCCCGGTTTGTCCCCCCGCCCCAGCGCCGCCAGCACCGCCCCCTGCACCACCAGATGCCGGGTACACAGATCTGCGGCGTCCGCCGGGGGAGCAGGATCCATGGACAGGGGCGGTGCGGCCGTAAACCAATGTGTGGTCAACTCATAGGCCAGGTAGCCCACCTCGTTCACGCCCGGGTCGTCCACATAGCGCACCCGCCCGTCCGGATCCACCTGCACCCGAAAAGCCGATGTGGCCGCGGCCTCGGGCAGGGCCGTTCCCGCCTCATCCACCGGATCCAGGGCCGTCACCTCCAACTGCACCCGGTGCGCCGGCCGGAAGCCGGCCGGGACCGTAAAGAGCACGGTCGGCGCCTGCCGGGCATGGTGTTGCACCGGCGAACGCGTGGTGCGCAACTGTACCGTGACCAGGGAGCCCTGTCGCTGCAGGGCATAGGCGCCCTCATGGTGGGCTTCCACATCATCGTAGTGCCCCAGCACATCCGTCGTCGTCCACGTGGCCGTCAGCATGTAGGCCAGGTGGCCCACCTCGTCCAGTTCCGGTCCATCCAGGTAGCGTACCGCCCCGTTGGGCGCCACCCGCACCCGGAAGCGCGTGGGGAGCAGCACGGCCGGATCCGGCAGGCCCTCGATGACGGGCCAACCCTCCACACCCCGGATGACCTCGGCCGTGGGCCGGAAACCCGGGGGCACGGTGAACAGCACCTGCGGCTGTTGCCGCGCCGCATGCTGCACCGCGGAGGCGGCGCTGGTGAAGGTCGCCGTCACCTGGCGCCCTTCCCGCAGCAGGTGAAACAGGCCCTGCGCATGCACCTCCAGGTTGTCATATTCGTCCTGGTGCACGGCCAGCGGCACGGGCTCCGGAGCCGCCGTCTGCGCCCGCGCAGGCGCGCACGGTAGGCCCCCCCAGAGCCCCAGCGCCAGTCCTAGGGCACACAGTACCCGGGACCAACGGCAACCGAGTGCAGCGACCCACAAACTCATTGCTCCAGTCTGCCACAGGGGTCCTGTCCCACCCGACCGCCGGCCGGCCACCCGGGGCAATCATCCGAACGGTTGCGCCGATCCCGCCTTGGGGGTGGCGTGGCAACTCCGGCCAAGGCGGGATCCGTGGTCCCGCAAACGGCCGTTTGCGGGACGGGGACGGCGAGTGCGGCTCCCTTACACTGGGGGGGCTGAACCGTCGGCCGCCACCATGACACGCCGACCTTCACGCCGAAACCATCGCCCACACCCACGATGCCAAGCACATGAAGTTCCGATACAACGGGCTGCGCGCCGGGCTGCTGGTTGCCGCCCTAGCCCTGGTCCTTGGCGCCGGCAGGCCGCTGCAGGCCGCGGGAGGGGAGCCCCGGATCGACCCCGCCACGCCCGCCTGTCCCGATGCGGGTCCCTCGCCCAGCCTGGCCTGCGACAAGCAAATCCTGCTCTCGATCCGGGACACCCTTGCGGACGACCGGCCCGAGCAGTTCCCGACCTGGCAACCCGATGCCCCCCTGACCGACTTCACGGGGGTCGAGGTGGGCGGCGATCCGCGCCGCGTTATTCGCCTGCGGGTCGATGCGGTCTGGGATGCGGACGAGCCGGCGCTCGGGGGCGTTGTGCCCCCGGCCCTGAGCCGTCTGCCCTGGCTGCAGGAATTATCCATCGTCGGCCGGCCGGAAGCGCCGGAACACCAACTGGGCGGGATCATCCCGCCCGAACTCGGCCAACTCTCGCGGTTGCGAGAGTTGGTTCTGCGAAACCACCGGCTGACGGGTCCCATCCCGCCCGAACTCAGCCAACTCCGCAATCTGCAAGACCTGGATCTGATGAACAACCAGTTGACCGGGCCCATTCCCACCGAACTGGGCCAACTCGGCCAGCTCCGGGAGCTGTATCTCCACGGAAACAGCCTGACCGGCTCCATTCCCCCGGAACTGGGCCAACCCCGCAATCTGAGGGACCTGGACCTGAGCCACAACCAACTGGCCGGGCCCATTCCCACCGAACTGGGCCAACTCCGCAATCTGCGGTCGCTGGTCCTGATGAACAACCAGTTGACCGGGCCCATTCCCACCGAACTGGGCCAACTCCGCAATCTGCGGGCGCTGGCCCTGATGAACAACCAGTTGACCGGGCCCATTCCCACCGAACTGGGCCAACTCCGCAATCTGCGGGCGCTGGCCCTGATGAACAACCAGTTGACCGGGCCCATTCCCACCGAACTGGGCCAACTCCGCAATCTGTGGGCGCTGGCCCTGAGCTACAACCAACTGGCCGGACCCATTCCCCCGGAACTCCAACACCTGACCAATCTGTGGGTGCTGCTGGACCTGAGCCACAACCGGCTGACCGGACCCATTCCCCCGGAACTCCAACACCTGGCCAATCTGTGGGCGCTGGACCTGAGCCACAACCAACTGGCCGGACCCATTCCCCCGGAACTCCAACACCTGACCAATCTGCGGGCGCTGGACCTGAGCCACAACCGGCTGACCGGACCCGTGCCCACCGAACTCGGCCAACTCGCCCTTCTGGCAGTGTTGCACCTCGACGGCAATGCCCTGACCGGCCCCATTCCCCCGGAACTCCAACACCTG
>JAPPAJ010000066.1 GCA_026705565.1 Caldilineaceae bacterium
AGGCGAGGGTGCCATCGGTTCGCACGCCGCAGGTATAGATGGCACCTCCGGCACTGGCCGTGGTGAACGTTCCATCTGGTGCGGTGACTTGCCCATACCAGTTATCGCCCCAGCAGGCGAGAGTGCCATCGGTCCGCACTCCACAGGAATGCCGTTCCGCGGTACTCATCGCGATGAAAGTGCCGTCTGGTGGCGAGGCCTTCCCGAACTCGTTCCAACCCCAGCAGGCGAGGGTGCCGTCCATCCGCATGCTGCAAGTGTGCTGTTCCCCGGCATCAACGGAAATAAAGGTGCCGTTCGGTGGCGAGGCCTGACCATACCTGTCGTATCCCCAGCAGGCGAGGGTGCCGTCCGTCCGCACCCCACAGGTGTGGTAGAAGTCGGCACTGACGGTGGCGAAGGTGCCGCCCGGTGGTGTGGCCTGTCCATACTGGTCATTGCCCCAGCAAATGAGAGCGCCGTCCGTCTGTACCCCACAGGTGTGGTGGTCACCGGCACTGACGGCGGTGAAGGTGCCGCCCGGCGGTGTGGCCTGTCCATACCAATCATATCCCCAGCAGGCGAGGGTGCTGCCCGACCGCACGCCGCAGGTGTGGTAGAGCCCGACACTGACGGTGGTGAAAGTGCCGCTCGGTGGCGTAGCCTGTCCAAACTGGTCATTGCCCCAGCAGATGAGTGCGCCGTCCGACCGCACCCCACAGGTGTGACCTGTACCGACATTGACGGTGGCGAAAGTGCCGCCCGGCGGCGTGGCCTGTCCATACCAGTCATTGCCCCAGCAGGCGAGAGTACCGTCGGTCCGCACACCGCAGGTGTTCCACTGGCCGGCACTAACGACGGAAAATGTGTTGAGTGGCGGTGAGGCCTGCCCAGTCGCGTCGTTGCCCCAGCAGGCGACGGCACCGTCCACCTGCACCCCGCAGGTGTGCTGTTCTCCAACACTGACGGTGGTGAAGGTGCCGTCCGGCGGTGAGGCCTGCCCAGTCGCGTCATTGCCCCAGCAGGCGACGGCGCCATCCGTCTGCACCCCGCAAGTGTGCCGTTCCCCGGCGCTGACAGCGGTGAAGGTGCCATCTGGCGGCGAGGCCTGTCCAAATCGGTCATTGCCCCAACAGGTGAGAGTGCCGTCCGTCCGCACAACACAGGTGTGCCAGGCGCCGGTGCTGACGGCGGCGAAGGTGCCTCCCGGTGTCATGGTCTGCCCGAACTCGTTCCAACCCCAGCAGGCGAGGGTGCCGTCTGTTCGTACACCGCAGGTGTGATAGGGGCCGGTGCTGACGGCGACGAAGGATCCGCTTGGTGGCGCGGTCCGACCAGCCCAGTTGTCGCCCCAGCAGGCGAGGGTGCTATCCATGTGCACACCACAGGTGTGGTAGAGGCCAGCACTAACGGCGGTGAAGGTGCCGTCCGGCGGCGCGGCCTGTCCAAACCGGTCATTGCCCCAGCAAATGAGAGCGCCGTCCGTCCGCACTCCACAGGTGTGCCACGCGCCGGAACTGACGGTAGCGAAGGTACCGCTCGGTGGCGCAGCTTGCCCGAACCGGTTATCGCCCCAGCAGACGAGGGCACCGTTCACCTGTACTCCGCAGGTATGATGGAGGCCGGCGCTAACAGTAGTGAAGTCAATTGGGGTAAGGGCCTGTGCCGCCGCACGGCCCTCCAATGGGTGATCCGAGGCACCCGCGCCTGAAATTCCCAGGATAACGGTGTGGTTGTCGTCGCCACGGATCGGGTTCTTTCCGACCGGACGGAATGTCGCGCTCGCCGCGGTTCCCCCAGATTCTGTCAAGCGGGAGCGGGTCTCACGGCCATAACCATCATGCAACTGGAGTGTCAGGCCACCCTCAACCGCCGTGTGAATGCGTTCCGGTGACGACGGCACAGTCGCATCCGGCCCCCGAACGGGACGGGCTGTGGCCTCAACCGGTAGCTGCTTGTCCAACATGTCCCCGGCCAAACCGGGTGACGCCAACGCAGGAAGCAAACACATGACCCAGACCAGTACCCTGGCCAGGCTTTTCACGGACCACTCTCCTCAGCCACTCACCGGGCTGGCATATGGACTTCAACCATCGTAGCAGCACGGTGCTCGTGGCCAATCATGTGGAGACTTGGCGGATCCAGATCGGGCTTGCATCACCGGACTTGGACCTTGACGCGATCCGGTTTCGGTGGGCGCAGGCGTAGGCAATCTGGATTTGTTGTGTTGAAGACAGGGCCGAGCAGGGGTTGGAATCAAGTCCTCAGCGAGGGGCCTGTTGGGTTTGCGCTTCCCAAACCCAATAGGCCCTTCCGGTAATTCCGGACCCCGAAAATAATCGACGCATCTGCAAGTACAGACAGGTATTGGCACTGTTGCAGATTGCACCGGGACACAGGCATTGATTTCTGCTTGGTCTTGCGGAAAACTATCTGCCATGGGAAGTTGGCTGAGATTGCTGGTTCCGCTGGTTGTCGGTTTGGCTCTGATCCGTTTGTACAGTTGGTACAAGGCGGAGGCTGCGCCAATTCCACCGGGCGTCCTGATTGGCTACGAGGACTACAGCAACGCGGAGTCCGAAGCGGAAGTGGTCGATTTGATCAGGGCCCGCGTCGAGGACCGGGTTCTGGTTCTGTTCAACGGCGAGAGTTTGATTCTGGAGGCGGAGGAGATCGGCCTGCGGATTGATACGCAGCGAATCCTGCAGGAAGCCACCCGGTATCTGGAGGGTGATGTCTTTGTGCGGTTGGTGTTGAGACAGGTATTGGGGTTGCCGCTGGAAATCCACCATGTGCCGGTGTACTACGCGATCGATTTCGAACAGGCCCGGGCTTGGCTGGATGCCGTCAATGAGCGGCACCGGACCGCGTCGCGGCCCTACCGGCTTCTGCCCGTGGACCGCGACTGGCTGGTCGGACAAGGGGACGCGGACGGCTCGTCACCGACCGCCGATCTGGCATTCATGCCCTATG
>JAPPAJ010000207.1 GCA_026705565.1 Caldilineaceae bacterium
AGTTCATGTCCATCAAGGCCGGTGCCGAGACCCATGGGTTGACGGTCACCAACAGCGAAAACTGGGTCAAGGTGACAGTTCCCGGTTTGGGACAGAAGGCTTACATCTGTCGATGTTATTTGGAAGTGACCGACGACTCGGTTGATTCGCAAGGGTTGGATGCACCGTGCGACGCGGAAATCGGGAGTGCCTGCCGCGCCGACATGGATGAACAGTTCGGCAGTTCTCAGCGAAGCGGCTGAGAGACACCCGAAGCCGTTTCCCGCATCCGAGTGGCGATGGGGATTCGGTCCGTTCCCAGGTTCTCCGGACCTGTCCGCATCGTATCGGTCCCCATCCAAATCGGCGACCATCGGGCCAACCACGGGACCGAGGGTCAAAGGATGCCGTACTTCCTGAATGCCTCGGCGGCGCCCATGCCGTCCCGAATCGCGTTGCGAACCGTGTTTTCGCCCCGGACCTTGTCCCAGGCCAGCGCCAGCACCTCCCGTTCCCTAGCTTGCGGAATGACGCAAATGCCATCCCGATCGCCAAACAGAAGATCGCCGGGTTTGATCTCGACCTGGCCTATCATCACCGGGATCCTCCAGGCAACCACTTGGCCCCGCGCACCCTGATCCTGAGCGTAGGCGCCTTTGGAAAATGTTGGGAAATCGAGTTCCAGAATGCCACCGGTGTCCCTGTGGTAACCGTTCAGGACGGCCCCTGTGGCTCCCAGCCTCTGCGCTCGCAGACTCATCAACTCTCCCCAGAGGGCATAATCCAGGCTGCCTCCCGTCCCCAGATACACTTCTTGGGGTCGCAAATCGTCCAATGCATCCATCAGGAGTCCAAACGGCTGTGCCGCGGCACCGGTCTTGGTCCGGGATCGGTTCACGTCCCGGGACAGCACCGGCACGGCCCGGCCGGCCAAGATCATGGCCGGATCAATGGGCCTCACGTCCGCGGGCAGGAACTGATGGTCGAGACCAATCGCGTCCATCACATCTCCCACTACGGCTGGAAACAGATGTTCTTTCATCAGGTCCGTCAGTTCGGCATCGGTGGTCCAACGCAATTCCATGGTGGCATTCCTCTTGGGGTGTTTCGGGACAGAATGGTAATCCGAGAATCGGTTGCCCCAACCAAAACCCCTGTGCAGCCAACGGCTTCCAAAGCGCTGCACCGAACACCAGTAAGTCATTCGGATCACTGACATGAGGATTCGTGAAATTCGCTGTGCCGGCTTGCGGGGGGCAACTCCGGAAGGCGGCTGGGATGAGGAACTGCAAGCCGACGACTGTGTCCACACGTTGGTTTTGGTTGTCACGGAGGAAGGTCTGACTGGCCTGGGCAGTGCCTTCACGTCGGAAGCGCTGGTCAAAGGTGCACTTGATCTGGTGTGGCCTTTGTTGCGCGGCGAAAACGCACTGGAACCGGAACGGGTCTCCGAAAAGCTTCACCAGCACACGTTTTGGACCGGCCGGGGAGGATCGGTAACCCACGCGATCAGCGCCGTTGACATTGCCATGTGGGACATCCTGGGCAAGGCTGTCGGCCAACCCGTCGGACGGCTGCTGGGCGGCCGGTATCGCGAGACGGTCATGCCCTATGCCTCGGTGCTGATGGACTACCCCGACCGGATGGCCGACGTGCTGTTGCCGCTGCGCGACCAGGGATACCGCGCCATCAAGATGGGCTGGGGACCCTTCGGCCGGGAAGATCAGGGTCTGGACGAGCGGATCGTTTGCGAGTCGCGGTCGCTGGTGGGTGACGACTGCCTGTTGATGGTGGATGCCGGGGCCAGCGACGCCTTCTGGACCAGAGGCTACAAGTGGGCCCTGCGGACCGCCCGGATGCTGGCAGACTACGATGTGGGCTGGTTTGAGGAACCGCTGGTGCCTGACGCCATGGCGGACTTTGAGCAACTCCGCGTGCATGCCCCCCTGCCCATTGCCGGCGGCGAGGTCCTGACCCGGCGCCAAACCTTCAAGCCATGGCTGGACCGCGGGTGTTTCGACATCGTCCAGCCCGATGTCACGAAAGTCGGCGGGATTTCCGAATCCCGCCGCATTGGCCGCATGGCCGAGGATGCCGGGGTTCGTTACATCCCCCACGGTTGGAACACCGCCTGCGGACTGGCGGCGGATCTCCATCTGGCATCCGCATTTCCGGGAACGGACCTGGTGGAGTACATAGCAGGTTCGGCCTATGTAGATGAACTCCGGGCGGGGGCCTGGCACTTGGACGCCAACGGGCATCTGGCCATACCGGACAGTCCGGGATTGGGACTTGAACTCGATCCCAATGTAGTGGCGCACTATACCGGCCAACGCGACTTCCTCAATCCCTAGACTGGAAACAACGCGCATGGGCACGCGACTGACCGGCAAGACCGCCATCATCTCCGGTGGTGCGTCCGGTATGGGCCGGGCCCAGGCCCGGCTTTTTGCCCGCGAAGGAGCTTCAGTCTGCATAGTTGACATAAATTCAAAGGCGGGCGAGGAGGTTGCAGACGGGATCCGCCGGGCCGGCGGGCAGGCGATTTGCTGTCGCTGCGACGTGCGTTCGGCCGCGGACTGGGAGGCGGCTGTTGGCACCGCATTGGACGCGTTCGGTCAGGTAACCACGCTGTGCAACATCGCCGGCAGCAATGTGCGCAACAGCTTCGATGAACAGACCGAAGAGCAGTGGCACTTCATCGTTCAAACCGCCTTGACCGGGGCCTACCTTGGCATCAAGGCGGTTGTGCCGGCCATGCGCAGGTACGGACACGGCTCAATCATCAACACCGGATCCTTGGCGGTGACCCATGCCGGGGGCAATCCTGCCTATTCCGCCAGCAAAGTCGGCATGGTGGGCTTGACCGTCAGTACGGCCGCGGCCTATGCCGCCGATCAAATTCGGTGCAACATCGTGGCCCCCG
>JAPPAJ010000176.1 GCA_026705565.1 Caldilineaceae bacterium
CCGCCACCACCAACTCCGCCACCTCGGCGTCGACGCGGGCATGGCCGAGGTCGGCTGGTCAAGTGCCGCCCGCCCGAGAACCGGGATCCGCGGCCCGAGGAGATCCAGGCCTGCCGCCATTGGCTGGATCGCCAAATTGAGGCCATCAACCCAAGTCTGATCGTGACCCTCGGCCGCATCAGCATGAGTCGCTGGTTTCCGGGAGGCCGCATCACGCGCATCCAGGGACAGGTAAGGAACATTGGCGGGGGACGACGGGCCATGCCCCTGTTTCACCCGGCGGCCGTCCTGCGCAACTGGAACCTGCGTTCCGAATACGCCGGCATGTTCGCCCGGTTGGCCCGGTTGGCGAACGAGCCGCGCCCGGACCCGGCGTCCGCCGAGGACGACCTGTCGCAGGGAACATTGTTCGATCTCTGAGGTCCGACGCGGCAAGCGCGCCGGCATCGCCCGATGCCGGCCGCACAAACCAACGCAGTCCCCAATACAGCAAACAAGGTAAGACAAAACAAACCATGGAAGGTAACGACAAGGCCCCCGCGGACGCGGGGAGCACGAGCCGGGACAGCGCGCGCAACATTCTGCGCGTGACGCCGCTGGGCGGTCTGGGCGACATCGGCAAGAACATGATGGTTGTCGAGTACGACGAGGATATGGTCCTGATCGATGCCGGCAGCATGTTTCCCGTCGAGGAGACGCCGGGTATCCGGCTGATGATTCCGGACCTGGCCTACGTCCTGGACAACCGCGAGCGGCTGCGCGCCGTTTTGCTCACCCACGGGCACGAGGATCACATCGGGGCCCTGCCCTTTCTGCTGGAGTTCGGCATCGAGGTACCGATTTACGGATCGGACCTGACCATCGGCATTGTCGAGAGCAAGCTGACGGACCGCGACTACCAGTTGTTTGAGGCAGTCCGCCAGCTCCGGACCGTGGACACCGAAACCGTTCTGCAGTTGGGCGCCTTCGAGGCCGAGTTCTTCCAGGTCAACCACAGCTTTCCCAGCAGCCTGGGCATCTCGTTGAACACGCCGCTGGGGCGCGTGATCCATACGGGCGATTTCAAGTTCGACGAGAATCCGGTTCTGGGCCGGCCGATCGACGTGAACCGGCTGGAGGCGTGGGGACAGGAAGGTGTCCTGCTTCTGATGGCGGACAGCACCAATGCCGAAGAGGATCTGGCCACGAGCAGTGAAATTGCCATTGAGGACAAGCTTCAGGAACTGTTTGAAGAGGCTGCCGGCCGTATTTTCTTCTCCACATTCGCCAGCAACACCGCCCGCGTGCAGCAGGTTCTGAACCTGGCCGAACGCAACGGGCGGAAGGTGGGGCTGGTGGGCAGTTCGATGTATCGGTATACGGAGAACGCCGTCAAACTGCGCTACGTGGATTTGGACTGGAACAGTCTTCTCAGCGACCAGGACATCGACAAGGGGGAGCCGGACAGGATTTGTGTGCTCATCACGGGTTCCCAGGGTGAGGAGTTAAGCGCACTCAACCGCCTCAGCCTCGACAATCATCGGTTCCACCAGGTGCGCAACGACGACACCGTCATCATCAGCGCCACCCCGATCCCGGGCAACGAGAAGAACTACTACAACATGGTCAACCGGCTGTTCCGCCGGGGGGCCAATGTCATTTACGCGGATTTGGCCGACATCCACGTGTCGGGCCACGGCAGCCTGCGGGAGAACGCCCGCATGCTGGACCTCCTGGCGCCGCGTTTCTTCCTGCCCGTCCATGGCGAGTATCGTCATCTGGAGTTGAACCGCCGGGCCGCCGTGGACCACGGCATGCCCGAGCAGGACGTGTTGATCCTGGAGGATGGCGGCTGTCTGGAGTTCGGCCACTGGAACCGCGATTTCGAACCCGGGGATGGAGATGCCCGGTTGAGCCGGTGTCTGGTACGGGAGGGCGAACCCGTTTCGGCGGAACGCATCGTGGTGGACGGCTCCGTGGTCAGCGACGACCACGGCATTCTTAACGAAAGGCGGCTGCTGCGGGACGGCGGGATGCTGGTGTGTGTCGTCAACTACAGTGCCCGCGCCTGGGAGATGCGGGGCACGCCGGTGCTGGTAAGCCGCGGGGCGCTGTACCGCGAGGAGCAGCGGGACTTCCACGACCTGGCCCGGCAGGCCGTGGCCAAGCGCTTCGCCGCCATGGCCGGAAACCCCGGGACCAAGGCCTCGGACATCGAACGGGATTTGGTGCGCGTATTGCGGCGGATCTGCCGGGATGAACTGGGTCGCAACCCCTTTGTGGTGGTCAAGCTGGCTGCCGACAACGACGTTTCGGACCCCATTTAATCTGATAGAGTTGAGTTGGAACGTCCGACGGCCCGCCCGGGGGCCGGCCGAGGCGGGCCTGTGCATTGAGGACAGGCCTGTCCACCCTGTCCGTTTGTCATTGTCGTCAGGATTGGAACCGATTGCCGGTGGCTCAACGAACCCCGACCAAGAGGAAATCCGCGGCGAATCCGTGGCAGGCCTTGTTGGCTTCGCTGTATTCGCCGCGCCTGGCCGGAACCGTGCTGGTCATGGTCGCTGTGTTGACGCAGCTCAGCTTCATGTCCCTGACCCGCGGCAGGCTGACCGACATGTGGATTGGCAGCCTGCAATCACTGGTGGGTGTGGCGGCCTGGGGCTTGCCGGCCGTGATCGGGTTTCTCGGATTCTGGATCATCGTGCGGGCCATGGAGTACCAGCCGATGCCGCCTTGGCACAAGCCGGCCGGTGTCGTACTGTTGTATTTCTGCCTGGTAGTGGGTTTGACCCTGGCGCCGGACCGGTTGGCGGAGGACTTGGTGCAGGCACTGTCGCCGTCCCTGCCATCCGCCGGAGGGTGGATCGGCTACCGGTCGGGAACGCATCTGGCAGAGGCCCTGGGACTAACCGGGGCATGGACCGTGCTTGTTGGCCTGGCCCTGGTGGGCGGCTGGATGGTGGTTCCCGAGTGGCTGGAGAGCCTGTGGCGGAGGGCTGTCCGGCGGCTGTGCACATGCTGGGAACGGCTGGGTCGTGTCGACAGTCGCGAACGGGAACACGCTCCTTGGCCTGAAACCCGCCTATATCGCGTGTGGCAACGCGTGAGTCGGCGTCGTGTCGACCTTGAACCGCTGCGGAGAGCGTACGGGCGGGTTTGGTTTGCCTACGTGCAATGGCTGGAACGCATGCGGACTCCCCGTATTGCCCCGCTGGAACACGGTTCGCCGGAAGTGGAGGCCGTGGCGGTTCCGGTCCGGTCCCCCGTGGTGCGTGAAGGTGCGGCAATGCCGCCCGCCGGAAGGCCCGGACCACCGGAGGAAGGCGTCGACCAGGCCTGGGCCCTGCCCGACATCAACCAGCTTCTCTACTCGCGGGAGCGGATTGAGGAGGACGACGACCGCGTGCGCAAGATGGGAACCCTCATCCAGGACACGCTGGAACTGTTCGGGGTGCCTGCGAGCTTCGAGGGAGCCTACACGGGGTCGGCCGTCACGCAGTACCTGATCAAGCCCGGATTTATTGAACGGAGCGACACGCGCGGCTACGTCAGGCGCACGAAGGTCAAGGTCAGCAAAATCACCAGTTTGCGCGACGACCTGGCCTTGGCGGCCGCGGCGGCTTCGGTGCGCATCGAGGCACCCATTCCGGGCACGAGCTATGTCGGCATCGAAATTCCGAATGCCGTCATCAACTCGGTGAACCTGAGGGATCTGGTTGTCAGCGACGCCTTTCTTTCGATGAACGCCAGCCTGCCGTTGGCCTTGGGCGAGGATGTCAAGGGACAGCCGATTGTGGCGGACCTGGCCCGGATGCCCCATCTGCTGATTGCCGGCGCCACCGGCACCGGCAAGTCGGTCTGCATCAATGCCATCATCACGACCCTGTTGCTGTCCCACACCCCGGAGACCCTCCGGTTTCTCATGGTCGACCCCAAGATGGTCGAACTGAGCGCCTACAACCGCATCCCCCACATGCTCAAGCCGGTGGTGACGGACGTGGAACAGGCCGAAGCCGTGCTGGAGTGGTGTGTGGCCGAGATGACTGCGCGCTACCAGCTGCTCAACGTCGAGCGGGTCCGCGACATTCACCGCTACAACCAGCGGCGGATTGAGGAGGGTGAACCGCCGATGCCCTTCATTGTCGCCATCATCGATGAAATGGCGGACTTGATGATGTCGGCGCCGCAGCAGGTGGAGCAGGCGGTCTGCCGCCTGGCCCAGATGGCGAGGGCCGTGGGCATCCATCTGATCATTGCGACGCAGCGGCCGTCGGTGGATGTCATCACCGGGCTGATCAAGGCCAACTTCCCGGCGCGCATTGCCTTTGCCGTGTCAAGCCAAATCGATAGCCGGGTAATCATCGACGAAGCCGGAGCCGAACGGCTCCTGGGCAACGGCGACATGCTGTTTGTCGCTCCGGATGCACAACGGGTTGGACGGGTGCAGGGCACTTGGGTGAGCGACCCCGAGATTGCCGGCGTTATCGACCACTGGGAGGCGGAAGCGAACCTGTGGGAGCTTGGGGCGTTCCCGGCGGCTTCCGGAACGGAATCCGGTCGAACCGTGGAGCCTCACGAGGCATTGGTTTCCGCCCCCGCCGCCCTCCCCCCGCCGGACCGGGCTCCGCTGCCTCCGCCTGCCGGCAAACCTGGTCCCGAACCCGACCCGGGCCGGGAGATTGGGACCCGGCAGCAACCAGGGAGGGAACCTGAATCGGCCGCTGTTGAACGACTGCGGCAAATCGTAGCGACCGGGCGGGATGCCCCGGAACGTGGATTGGCAGACCAGGCCGCGGCCACCGAACCTCCGGAGCCAAACCTGTCCGAAGACGACTCTGGTATGAAAGGCGGCGCATCCGGGGAAGCCGGGTCGGGCAGTCCGGATCGGGAGGCGCTGCCTGGCAACACGGCCTCACAGGAACCTCCGGCGCACCGGTCCGAATCCGTGCCAGCGACCGTGTCCAATCGGCAAGGATCGGGACGCGACGGTGACCCTACGGACATCGGTGCGACGGACAGTGACCGGAACGAACCGGGTTCCGTGCCGGTGCCGCCTGCACCCGAGTCGAAGGAAGGCTTGTACCTGAGGGCCTTGGACGAGGCCAAGGGGCTGAAGGTTCTCTCCGCCAATGTCCTACAGCGTCGGCTGCAGCTGGGGCGCAACGGGGTGTTTGAGATTTTGCAGCGGATGCTGGACGAGGGCGCGATCGACGAAGACGACCTTGACAGCCGGACGTTTGTGGAGTTGGTGCGCCGACAGGCGTAGCGGACATCCAGACCCGCGGCATGCAGTGATACGGGAGCGGGAGGGGACACCGCCGTCCCGAACCAAGACCCAAACCGGGCGACAAAGCGCTCTTCTTCATTGCCTGGAAGTCATTTATTCAGGGCATCGTCGTCTGCGGTGTAAAGGGCTGAGGTGCCGTTCGGCGCTTTGGCCTTGGCAGGTTCGTTGTCGGTCAGTGGACCAACCGGTTGGCTCACCCTGTGTGATGGCGTTCCAATCAAGGCGCGGCATAGCTTGAATCCGCCTGCGGATGGAACCCCGGCCCTTGACCGGTCTTGAGTCATTGGTTCCAGGCCGAATGCAGACCGAGCCAACCTCTCGCTGATGTCGTCGCCCACTTTGGTCCAATCATCGTGTACGGGTTGCTCTCCCCTGGGCGGACGTCACGCGGTTGGCATTGGCTGGTTTGGGTGAACGGATCAATTTTGAATCGTGTGGAGAAGCGGGCATGAAAGGCGAGTTGACCCAAAACGGCTGCCAGTTGATACACAGGCACGGTGATGAAACCCTTGTGGTTGAACCATGGGGGCGCGATGGGCTGCGCGTCCGCGCCACCCTTAACCCTGAGGTCGACGATCGCAACTGGGCGTTGACGGAAACGGTAACCGGTGCCCTTAGGGAGACTTCATCCACCGCAAGTGTTGAGATTGCCGACAACCAGGCCTCGATTGTCAACGGAATGATCTCCGCTCGCCTGACGGATCCCACCCCCATCGCCGGATCCGGCCATGTCCTGCAGGCGGGCCATCTGCAGTTCTTCCGGTCCGGGGAACCTGTTCTCAGCGAGTACGACTACGTTGTAGGTGCCCACAACCCGGGTACTCGCACCTACAAGCCCGTCCCCGGGTTTGCGGAGGAGGGGTTGTACCGTACCGAAGTTCACTTTGCCCCACGGCAGGACGAGCGCCTGTACGGGATGGGGCTAAATGCCACGGGCAGCGTCAATCTCAAGGGATGTGTGGTTGACCTGTATCAACGGCATGTGAAGCATACGGTGCCGTTTCTGGTGTCCAGTGCCGGCTACGGTCTGTTGTGGAACAATCCGTCCCTGGGAAGGGCGGAGCTTGGTCGGAACCGGACGCGCTGGGTATCCGACGGCTGCCGGCAAATCGACTACTACGTCACCGTGGGCGACACCTACGGCGCAATCATGGAGAACTACGC
Organism: Caldilineaceae bacterium; assembly: GCA_026705565.1. Classification (GTDB taxonomy): domain Bacteria; phylum Chloroflexota; class Anaerolineae; order Caldilineales; family Caldilineaceae; genus Bin34. Next base: position 6,434 of record JAPPAJ010000176.1, read on the forward strand.
CGATGCCACGGGACATGCACCGGAGATGCCGTACTGGGCATCGGGTTTCTGGCAGTGCAAGCTGCGGTACAGGACCCAGGAGGAACTGCTGGCGACTGCCAGGGAATTCCAGCGGCGCGGCCTTCCGCTCTCGGTCATCGTCATCGACTTCCGGCACTGGCGGAAAACGGGTGACTGGAAACTCGATCCTGCCTATTGGCCCGACCCGGAAGCCATGGTGCGGGAACTGGATGATATGGGCGTGAGGATCATGATCTCGCCGTGGGTGTTGGTGGAGGAGGAGAGCGAGAACTTCGGCCCGATGCTGGCACAGGGCCTGTTCATCGACTCCCTCGATGGCGGCGAGACCTGGATTCCCTGGCAGGCGAACGATGGTCGGGCGGTTCGAACGCGACAGGTCGATCCCACGAACCCCCGGGCGGCCGCCTATCTGTGGGATAAGTGGAAGTGCAACTACTTCGATCTGGGAATCCGGACGTTCTGGCTGGATCCCTGCGACGACCTGCATTCGATTCAGGACTACGACCGGGTGCGGTACCACGCGGGGCCGGCCCTGGAGGCCCACTGCCATTACCCGGTGGCCCATCAGAAGAATATCCACGACGCCCTGCATGCCGCCGGGGAACACGAAGTGGTCACGATTTGCCGCAGTTCGTGGGCCGGTTCGCAGCGCTACGGCGCCTCTCCGGCCGCCCATGACATAAAGTCGTCCTTTGAACACCTGGACGAGTACATGAAGGCCGGCCTGAACCTGGCCATGAGCGGCATCCCGTGGGGGGCCGCCGAAATCGGCGGGTTCGTTACGCCCGACAGCCAGAGCGAATACTTCCGGGAACTCATGGTGCGCTGGTACCAGTACGGGGTGTTCACGCCGCTATTCCGCACGCACGGCCACCGGCCCAACAACGAGGCCTGGACCATCGGCGGCGACAGCTACCGGTTCATCCGGGCGGCCATGCTGCTGCGCGAGCGGCTGCGTCCCTATGTGATGGCACAGATGCAGCTGGCCTCCGACCGCGGCATCCCTCCCATGCGTCCGCTGTTCTTCGACTTCGAGCACGACCTGCAAACCCATGCCGTCGAGGACCAGTATCTCTTTGGTCCGGATCTGCTCATCGCTCCCGTTACTGCCTACCGGCAGCGCCGCCGGACGGTGTATTTGCCGGAGGGCGAACTATGGTCCTGCGCATGGACCGGACGGCAGCACGATGGCGGAAGGACATTGGATACGGCGGCACCCCTCGAACACATCCCCGTGTTTGTGCGAGGGGCCGAGCCGAATGTGGACTTGGCGTTGTTTCAAGTGTAGAGCCCCCAGGCCATCACGTTGGAGAAGGCAGCAATTGTGTACGACGCCATTGCCAGGGCATCAAGACCGTCTGTGAGGATGCTAAGGCAGAAGGGATTGAGAAGGGTAAGGCCGAGGGCTTGGCTGAAGCGTTGGTCAATGTCATTGCATATGGGTTTTCTGCCGAAACATCCCTGTTTCGGCAATGAGTGACATCTTCCGACCGGGCCATGTGGCCCGAGATGTCGGAAGTGCTGACCTGGACCGGCACGGGCACCGAGTTCATGGACTGGCTGGCGGCTGGAAGGCCCGTCACTTCCTGATTCCATTGGTGTCCGACACCGGACAGCGGTTCCCCTGCTTGTTGGACTTCCCCGAGCACCACCGAAACAACGGTGCTCGGGAGTGCGGGCAAGATTCGGAGTTTGCCTGGCCGGCTAAATCAACATCGGAAACACCGCGCCCACCGGGAGCGTCCGATGGGGAAGTGTCGCCGGCACCGAGTGATATGAACCATAGCCCGAGCCCGGTTCCGGTCCGCAGGTGCGCCGGGAAGCGCGCCATGCCCGGTGCGAAGGCTGTGCTGCAGTCCCCTATTCCGAGTCGAGGTTGGGTACTTCCTGGTCTTCGCGCGGACCGCCCAGGCCAAAGCGGCGGAGCATGCTGGACACCGGCCCCTGGAACTTGCGGCTCATGATTACGTTCGCCGAGGTCTTGCGCATGACCCGTTCCGGAATCGAACCGCGGAATTGCTGGGTGAAATAACCCTCGTCGGACGCACCCAGGAGCAACAGATCGGCGTTCCGGCTGGCCTGCAAAATGCCGGCCTCGACGTTGACCGCTTCCACCACCTCGAACTCGGTGTCCACGTCCACCGACTTGGCCAGGTCGATGGATGTCTGCTTCACCAGCGGTGTGTGTTCCCGCTCCTCGTCGGACGTGACGACATAGATGGTCCTGATCTGGATTTCCTCGTCGGAGGCACTGTGCGCCCCGGTGGTCTTGGAACTGTCCCCGGACCGGTAAAACGCCACCAGGTCCCGGGTGACTTCATAACTCATGCGCAGATTGGCGCCCCGGCCCCGGCTCGGGATCACAATCCGGCGGGGCTTGCGCCACAGCGTGTTGAAGTGCGTGACCAAGATGTCGCAGGGCGGATTGGTTCCGATGAGATCGATGACAGAGCCGAAGGCGTGCTGGCTGCCCACCGTGGCGCCGGGCCAGCCGAACACAATCAGCTTGGTGTCGTACTCGTGGGCCTTGGCGCTGATGGTTTGGCTGACGCTGCGCCCGACCACGGTCAGCTCGCGGTGGTTGATGTCCAACTGGCGCGAGACACGCGAGGCCACGCGCGTGACCGAGGTGTCGATCATGTCGGCACGGACCGTGTTCATGTCCGGTGTGCGGACCACATGCATGCACAGCAGTTCGTGGCCGCGCTGATGGGCGAAGATGGAACCCAAGGCACCCACACTGCTGGCCATGAACTTGTCCTTGACCGGAACCAGCACGGTGGGCAGACCGGTCGCTGTCAGGACCGAGGCGGACTCGGAGACGGTGCGACTGGGGTCGACTTCCCACTTGGTCTGGTTCGGCAGGATCCACACGAAGTAGATGATGAGGCCGCCCACCATCCAGGCAATGGCGATGCCCCAGGCGATCATGCTCAGGCTGGCCAGCCACACCGCCAGTACGAGGCAGATGGCAATACCCAGCGACGGCAGGAACGGGGTCAGGGGCAGGGTGAAGCGGCGTTTCAGATCGGGCCGCGACTTGCGCAGGGACACCACCGAATAGCACACCATCATGAACAACAGCAGGAACATGATGTTGGCGCTGGCCGCCACGTCCTCGATGGGCAGGGACACGGCCATGACCACCACCAGCAGACCGCTCATGGCAATGGCCATCACAGGCGTCATGGTGCTCGGATTGATTTGCCCGAAGGCAGGGAACAGATTGCCGTCCCGGCCCATGGCAAACGCCACGCGGCTGGATCCGTACAGCGTGGCGTTGAGGGCGCTCGTGGCACTGGCCAGGCCCGCCAGAATCAACATCAGCTTGCCACCGACCGGAAAGATCTGCGCAGCCACCTCGACCATGCCCAACTCGCCCAGCGTCGAAAGGAACTGGTACACCGGCACGTTCGGATCGCCCGAATCAATGGCGCCGATGACCACGGCGGCCGTCATCAGGTAGATGGAGACTGCAATCAGGATGCTGAGGGCAATGGCCCGCGGAATGTTGCGTGTCGGGTTCTTCACTTCCTCGCCGCTGGCGGCGATGATTTCGAACCCCTCGAACGCGATGAAAGTCAATCCCATCGCGAGCAGGACGCCGCTAATGCCGAACGGCAGGAACGGCCGGAAGGAGGTCTCCACAATCGTGGACACCTCGCCGCCGGCTTCCCGGAACATGAGGGACAGGCCGAAGGCCGCCATCACCACCAGAATCACGATCTTGATGCTGGTGACGATGTTGCCGATCAGGCCGGTCTCGGAAGAGCCCTTGTAGTTGATCCAGGTGAAGGTCGCGGCCAGGGCCACGCCCAGCCCAACGCGGCTCCAGTGTAACAGGGGACAGCCATGGTGGATGTCCGCGCAGTCGGCGGCCAAATCAAGGCCCCACAGCCCCAGCAGTTCCGTGAAGAAGGCGCCGAACGCCAAGGCGTAGAGCGCGCAGGCCAGGGACTGGGCAAACCAACTCATCCATCCGGACAGGTAGCCGAACAGATCGTTCATGCCCTGCTTGATCCACAGGTAGCCTCCGCCCGCCGCCGGGAAGCAGCTGCCCAGTTCAGCGTAGCTGCCGCCGATGATCAGGGCAATGCAGCCGTTCAGCAAAAAGGCCAGCAGCAGACCGGGTCCGGCCTTGCCGGCCGCAATCCCGGTCAGAACGAAGATGCCCGCGCCAATCATGGCACCGACACCAATCATGGTGACGGCGAGCAATCCCAGATTGCGACTGAGGGAGACCTCGACCTGAGGTTCCGCCTGTGTCATGGGAGGGCCAGGACGGTGATGTCAAGGCGCGAACGAGGTATCCGGCTGACGCACGGGGTGGCGCGGATGGAGCGCCCGAAACAGTGCCGGACACCCATCCGGCAGTTTGGGCTGGTCGACATGGGATTTGGGTTCCGGGGGATCGCTCCTCCCCGGGTGCAGGAAACCGTGGGAATGCGGTTCAGCGTTCGATTGGCAGACCGATGGCGTTGCCCCACTCGGTCCAGGACCCGTCGTAGTTGCGAACCTTCTCGTATCCCAACAAATAGGTGAGCACGAACCAGGAGAAGCTGCTGCGCTCGCCGATGCGACAGTAGGCCACCACTTCGTCGTCGCTCTTGAGACCCTGTTCGGTTTCGTAGATGGCCCGCAGTTCGTCGGCCGGCTTGAAGGTGCCGTCGGCGTTGGCGCCCCTGGCCCACGGCACGTTCTTGGCTCCCTCGATGTGTCCGCCGCGCAGGGCGCCCTCCTGCGGGTAGTCGGCCATGTGCAGCAGTTCGCCCCAGTATTCCGCCGGACTGCGCACGTCCAGGAGGGGCTTGCCGGCCTGGGAATGGGCCAGCACGTCGTCGCGGAAGGCCCGGATGCCCGGGTTGCCTTCCCCGTCCGGCAACGTGTAGTCGGTGCGTTCGCGGTAGGGGATCTCCTTGGTGAGCTCTCGGCCCTCCTCGATCCACTTTTGCCGGCCGCCGTCCATCACGCTCAGGTTTTGCACGCCGTACAGGGACAGCACCCAGAACGCGAAGGTTGCCCACCAGTTGTTCTTGTCGCCGTAGAGGACGATCTTCGAATCCTGCTCCACACCCAGTTCCTGGAGCAGGCGTTCAAGATCCTCGCGCGGAAGATAGTCCCGCCTCAATTCGTGATTCAGATCCTCCATCCAGTCCAGGTTCACGGCACCGGGGATGTGGCCGACTTCATAGAGCAGCGGATCCTCGTTGCTCTCCATCAAGACGACCTTGGGGTCGCGCAGGTGCTCGGCAACCCAAGCCGTATCGACCAGGACTTCGGGATGGGCGTAGCCTTTGTCGTGCATGAAGTTTCACCAGTGGGTTGTGGTCGGGGCATCGGCGCAAACCGGTCTGTTCAGCGATTATAGTCCAGAAAAGTGCCGGATTGGCGGGTCTTGCCACTACAGTCAGGGCAACCACATTTTCAGACCTGTGGACATTGGAGACGAAGAGCAAAGTATTCCTCGGAGTCCGGCAATGGCTGGATGGCACCGGGTGACATCTGGCACAGTTGTTGGACACCACCGTTGGATGTCGTCCGGGACCATGGTCGCTACCCATCTGTGGTTGCTTGCTGTGGGGCTTTGGGGGATGATTCGCAGGCGTGGCTCAGTACCGACTCGGTGTTCGCGGTCCCGTCTTATTCACCCGGTGCCGAAGCGTGAATCCAGTGCGGCGGCCTTCCCGACCGCGCTGGTTTGCCCGGGGGGCAGATTCGGTCCTCGTGGTCGGCGCGTCATCATCTGCACTGCTCCGAAGCACGACTGGGCAAGCCTCGCAGGACCTCCGCAGTGTTCGTGATATGCACCAAACACCTTGGCCGCGGCCCTGCCTTTTTGGCTGTCAGCGCGCTGGGTTAACTGCGACAATCTCCACCACGTCCATATCCCACAACAGGATGGTGCCGTCCAAACTGGCACTGGCCAGAGTCTGGCCATCGGGACTGAATACCACATGGGAGGCCGCAGTCCTATGGCCATGGAGGGTATGCCGGAGGGTACCCGTGCTCACATCCCACAGGCGGACGGTGCCGTCGCCGCCGGCACTGGCCAGGGTCCGGCCGTCGGGACTGAAGGCCACACTCCAGATCTCATCCAACCACCCATGGCCTTGCAGGGTGTGTTGGAGGGTGCCCGTGGCCCAATCCCACAGGCGAATGTCGTCGTTCGAACTGCTGCTACTGGCCAGAGTCCGGCCGTCGGGGCTGAAGGCTACGCTTTGGACCCAGCCCCAGCCCCCATGGCCTCCCAGCATGTGTTGGAAGGTGCCCGTGGCTGTGTCCCACAGACGGACGGCGTTGTCCTCACTGCCACTGGCCAGGGTCCGGCCGTCGGGGCTGAAGGCCACATTCCAGATCTCATCCAACCCATGGCCCTGCAGAGTGTGCCGGAGGGTGGCTGTGGTCATGTCCCATAAGCGGATCGTGCGGTCCTTGCTGCCACTGGCCAGGATGTGGCCGTCGGGACTGAAGGCCACGCTGCGGACCTGATCCGTATGACCCTGCAGGGTGTGTTGGAGGGTAGCCGTGGCCACATCCCACAAACGGACATGGTCCCCGCTGCCACTGGCTAGGATATGGCCGTCGGGGCTGAAGGCCACGCTGCTAACCCAATCGTCATGGCCCTGCAGGGTGTGTCGGAGGGTGGCTGTGGTCATGTCCCACAGGCGGACGGTGCGGTCCCAGTTGATACTGGCCAAGGTCCGACCATCGGGACTGAAGGCCACACTGACGATCTGATAGGTATGGTCTGCCAGGGTGTGTTGGAGCGTGGCGGTGGTCATGCCCCACAGGCGAATGATGCGGTTTCCGCTGACACTGGCTAGGATATGGCCGTCGGGGCTGAAGGCCACGATGCCAACCCAGTCGTCATGAGCCTGCAGGGTGTGCCGGAGGGTGGCCGTGGCCACATCCCACAGACGGACGGTGTGGTCCTCGCTGCCACTGGCTAGGATGTGGCCGTCGGGACTGAAAGCCACACTGCGGACCCGATCCGTATGGCCCTGCAAGGTGTGCCGGAGGGTGGTCGTGGTCATATCCCACAGGTGGATGGTGCCGTCCTCGCCGGCACTGGCCAGGGTCCGGCCGTCGGGACTGAAGGCCACACTCCAAATGCGGTACGGACTTTCCAGGGAATGCCGGAGGGTGGCTGTGGCCACGTCCCACAGGCGGATGGTCCGGTCGCCGCCGGCACTGGCCAGGGTTCGGCCGTCGGGACTGAAGGCCACACTCCAGACCTCATCCAACCCATGGCCTTGCAGGGTGTGTTGGAGGGTGCCTGTGGCCAAATCCCACAGGTGGACGGTGCCGTCGCCCCAAAGCTCGGTGTGGTCCGCGCTGACACTGGCCAGGGTCTGGCTATCGGGACTGAAGGCTACGCTGCGGACATTCCTTCTTCCCTGGGGTATGGTCGGCGGGGTCGGCGGAGATTCACCTGTGAGCAGGAACTCGACTTCGTAGGCCTGGTCATACAACCAGAGGCCTGCGCTGCCTCCAACAGCTAGGCGCGTGCCATTCGGCGCATACTGCACGGCTTCAACGGTACCCCGGCCCAGACGGGCTTTGGCTCCGACCGGCAGGTGCTCAAACTGGGATGCTCGGGCTTCCCGGGCCACACATCCCGCTGCCAGGAGCAGGAATAGACATGTGGTCAGAGCCTGGATCAGGATCTTCACGGACCACATCGACAGTCCCCTCTGCTGTACTCCCTTTCAACATCTTGCGTCCGGGCAGTATGCATTGTCACCCCACCACCATAATCAGAGCAGCCCGACTCTTCCGTTGCAACCCGGCATGTTGCATGCGCCAGGGACAATACTTGACTCCCATTGGTGGTTACGCCTCCAGTGCAGCCGGACCAGGCCGTGGGGCATGGCGAGGAGGATCCGAAGACATATCAGCTACAGCCACTACCGGGCCGCTACTAGGTTCAGGACGGCAAGTTCCGATCCGATGGTTTTTGAAGCGGTCTGCCAGGTTGCGTTACCGCCGAGCCACTCCCGCCGAATGAGCGCCCTGCATGGAAACCCCGTCACGTCGACGAGCCCACCCCTCGCAGCCTCCAGTTGATCGACGACATAGGGCTGGAAGACGTCTCGTCCCCGTGTCCGGCGACCAAGCAGCACTACCGACAGATGGTGAAAGTCGTAGGGGTTGGCTTTGCCGTAGACCCCGGCTACCTGTCAGTTGTTGTTGCGAGATGTCGTGCCGAGGATCTTCTCGACGTAGCCACGGTCCGCCGGTGTGTCCTGCGATAGGGATGCACGGCCCTGCAAACACGTCCCCACTGCCGCCAGATGGTTGGGCAAGGGTCTCCAGGGTTCTGGTTGCCAGGTATTTCGTGGTGCGGTGGGTACGACCTTGGGAATACTTGGCGGATGATGACATTGGACCTCGCCATGGACACCCTTTCACCTTACAACGGTGGAATCACGACGGCGTGGGGGCGTTGGGATGGATCAGCTCCCGGTCCTTGAGTTCGGTCCAGAAGTCGGAAGGGACATCCATGGTCATGGCTTCCAGATTGGTTTCCAGCTCCGAGGTGGCGCGCATGCCGGGAATGACAGACGCCACCGCGGTGTGCCCCAGCGGAAACTGCAGGGCGGCGGCCTGCAGGGTGATGCCGTGGCGGATGCACATGGCCTCAATGCCCTTGACTCGCTGCATCAGGTGCGGCGGGGCCGCCTTGTACTCGAAACGGGCGTCGTCCACCGCACCCGTGGCCAGGATGCCGGAGTTGAACGGACCGCCGATGATCACGCTGATTTGGCGCTCAGTGCACATCGGCAGGAATTCGTCCAGGGGGGTTTGCTCAAGCAACGTGTAGCGGCCCGCCAGCAGGAAGCAGTCAAACTGCCCGGCTTCGGCGAATCGGGCCAGCATCTGCCACTGGTTCATGCCCAGGCCAATGGCCTTGACATGACCCTTGGAGCGCAGGTCGTTGAGGATGGGATAGGCGTTCTCCATGGCTGCTTCGAAGTGGGACACCTCCGTCTCCGGCCATCCTTCCCACTGGCTGCTGCCCTCGTCCGGATCGTGCATGAGCAGGATGTCGATTTGGCCGATGTCCAGCCGCTCCATGCTGGCCTCGATCGAGTCGAGAATGCCCTGGCGCGAATAGTCCATGACCTGTTGATATCGATGGGCTTCAGGAAAGAGGGACCACCCCGAGGCGTCCTTCGGCAGCGGATCGAGCCGCCAGCCCACCTTGGTCGAGACGATGTACGAGGCCCGGTCAAGCGGCTGCAGTCCGTGTCCCAGCCGCTCCTCGCTCAGGCCGTGGCCGTAGAGCGGCGCGGTGTCGAAGTAGTTCAGACCGGAGGCGACTGCTTGGCGAATGACCGTGTCGCAGTCCTCGTCCTGCATCGGTTCGTAGAGATTGCCCCAGCCGGTTCCCCCCACACCCAGCGTGGTGACTTCCAGATCGGTGGTGCCCAGTCGACGTCGGGCCTTGTGGATGGTCATGTGATTGAATTGACTCCTCTGTTGACATTCAGGGGGTGTTGGGCGCGGGCCGCACGGCCAGGGCCTGCGATAGATCCGCAATCAGATCCTCCACATCCTCCGTGCCCGCGGACAACCGCACCAGGCCGTCGGAGATGCCGATCGCGCGTCTTTGCGCCGGGGTCAGTGCCCGATGACTGGCATGGGCTGGATACAACACGAGCGTGTAGCAGTCGCCAAGGCTGGTGCCGGGCTGGATGAGGCGTAGGCGCTCCATGAAGCGGAACACCGCCGCCTGGTCGGCTTCTTCGATCTCGAAGGCCAGCATGGCGCCGAACCGACCGTCGAACTGCTCCCGGGCCCGTTCGTGCTCCGGATGATCGGGCAGGCCCGGGTACACCACCCGCGCGATCCGGGGATGTTTCCGCAGCCAGGCGGCCAGCTGTTCGGCATTGCGGCACTGCTGCCGATAGCGCAGCGGCAGGGTCTTGAGGCCCCGGTGCAGAAGCCAGGCCTCGAAGCTGCCCAGGGAACCGCCGGTGGTCTTGAGGTGTTCCCGCAGGGCCGGTCCGTGGCGGGTGCGCGCGACCACGATGCCGCCCATCGCGTCCCCGTGGCCGCCGATGTACTTGGTCGCGCTGTGCAGTTCCATGTCAGCACCCAGGTCCAACGGGCGGCAGGTCAGTGGTGTCGGGAACGTGTTGTCCACGACCAGAAGCGTGCCGTGGGTCCGGCACAAACGGGCCACGGCGGCGATGTCGACGACGCGCAACAGCGGGTTCGAAGTGGTCTCGACCAACAGGACGGCGGGTTTGACCGCGGCCAGCAAGTCGGCCACAGCTGCGTTGTCCGAGGCGTCCACCAGGTGACCTTCCACCCCCAGGGAGGGCAGCAATTGGTCGACAATGGCCACGGAGGCACCGTAGCAGTCCCGCGAGGCGGCCACCCGCCGATTGTCGCTGTCCGCCAGGGCCGCCAACAGGGCCACGTGCACCGCGGCCATGCCGGTGGCGGTGGCCACGGCGTCCAGAGGCAACGACGGATCGTGTGTGCAGAGTGCCGACAAGGCATCCGTCAAGGCCCGGGCGGTCGGGTTGCCGTACCGCTGGTAGACGAAGCGGTCCGGTGATCCGCCCAGGGCCGCATCCAGCTCGTCAATTCTCGGATAGAGGTGGGTGACGCTCGTATCGATGGCGTTGACCGTGGGTGTGGCGGCACCGGAGGAGGTGCCGCGCTCCCTGGTCAGATGGCGTTCGCCGCCGTGCACGCAGCGGCTGTGCGGTCCCAGGCGAGCCAGATGCGAGTCCATCGTCAAACCTCGATTTCGGGAAGGCTGCGCCGCATGATCTGATAGTTTTCCAAGGCCTGGCCGGCTCCCAGGGCAACACAGGCCATGGGGTTTTCGGCAACGTAGCAGGGAACGCCCAGATGGCGGGTCAGCCGTTCCGGCAGGTAGCGCAGTTGGGAACCGCCGCCGGTCAGGACCACGCCCCGGTCGATGATGTCCGAGGCCAGTTCCGGCGGCGTCTTTTCAAGGGTGGACCGAATGGTGCCGATGATGGCCTGCATGGGATCCTCGATGGCCTCCGTCACCTCGCTGCTGGCCAGGGTGGCGCTGCGGGGCAGGCCGTTGACCTGATCCCGGCCCCTGATCTCGATGCTGGTGTCGTATTCCTGGGGCAACGCGCTGCCGATGCTGATCTTGATCTCCTCGGCGGTCTGTTCCCCGATGAGGAGGTTGTACTTCTTGCGCACGTAGTTGGCGATGGCCTCGTCGATGCGATTGCCCCCCGTGCGGACGCTGCTCCAGACCACAATGTCGTACATCGACACGACTGCGGACTCCGTGGTGCCTCCGCCGAAGTCCACGACCATGTTCCCGGTCGGAGTGCCGATCGGCAGGCCGGCGCCGTAGGCCGCGGCCAGGGGTTCGGGAATCAGGTAGGCGGCCCCGGCCCCGGCCTGCATGGCGGCGTCGTGGACGGCATGCTCCTCGACGCTGGTCACTCCCTTGGGGGTGGAGATCATCACCCGCGGCTTGAATAGGGGGCGCTTGCCGGTCACCTGCTGAATGAAGTAGCGGAGCATCGCTTCCGTCACGTCGAACTTGGCGATCACGCCGTTCAGCAGAGGCCGTTCGACCTGGATGCTGTCCGGGTTGCGGCCGAGCATGTCGAAGGCTTCGTGGCCAACCGCCACCATGTGCTGGCCGGCGATTGCGACCACCGACGGCTCCTGCATCACAATGCCCTTGCCTTGGACATGGACCAGCACGTTGACGGTGCCCAGATCGATGCCAATGTGCTTCTGCAGCATGGGAGATGGTCAGGAGGTCGCGCGAAGTCGATGTACGGGGCGAAGGGCGAATCCCTCGGACCTGCAACACACTATTATAGGAAATCCGGCGGGGCAGGTGCCGTTGGCAGTCACCGGGCGATGGAGGATCGGGCCGAGATCATCCTTGGAGCGAATCTCGGAGGACCGCTTCCGGATTGACTACCGGCAGCAGGCGCCATTGAAAATCCTTCTGCCCCGGATCGACCCCGGTGCCGCCGCAGAGGTGGTGTTGGCCAACAGCGCCGGCGGGATCGCGGGCGGCGACCACCTGACGGTTCGGGTGGCGGTGGGAGCCGCCGCCGCCGCCGTGGTCACTTCCCAGGCCGCGGAAAAAGCGTACTGGTCGCACGGCCCCGCGGCCGACTTGGAGACCCGGGTGATCGTTGGTCCACGGGCCCGGCTGGCATGGGTCCCTCAGCTGGACTTTGTACAAATGTCCGCGCGGGCGCTGGGGGATCGGGAGCGTGTCAGACCGAGGAACAGAGGGAGACCAGGAGCGGTGCGTGCGGTGGGACGGAGACGGATCAAAGCGCAATGAAGACGGACGTGGCTACCAGCCGCCTCCGGGCGTGTGCGGTTCGCGCGGGTTCGGCGAATCATTGGGTCCGCGGTCTTCGTCGGGATCGTCCAACAGCAGGGACCGCCATTCGGTAGGGGATTGCTGCACCTCTAGGATGCGGTCCACTGCATTCGCGGGTGGGCCATGTTCTTGCCAGTGGGCCGCGATGCGGTCGCGTTCCTGCACGGACAGCTCGGACAGGAGCCTGTGCAGCACCGCGATGGCCATCTTGGTCTCACCGCGTGCCTCGCGTTCTCGACCCATGCGCTCCTGCTCGACTGCCCGTTCGTGCTCCGCGTCGGTCGCACGGTCGCGCCAGCGGCCCTGTTCCCTGTCCCACCATTGGAAGCGCGGCGGCGGCCGGCGCTCTTCAGGCAGTCGGCGAAACTCCTCGGTTTCTTCCCGTGCGTCCGGCAGGAAGCGGATGCGCGTGCCGAATACGTTGCTCCAGTATTCGTCCGGCCCTTGGGAGGAAGTCCGCGGCTCGGGAGCGACCCGATGGTAGGCCTCGCCTGTCAGCCGGTACATCAGCAGTTCCCGCGGCGAGCCGGCCCTGCGCTTGCTCCCCAGGTCGTAGATCAGGTATTCGGAAACTCCCGCGGCCTCATACAGGTGCTTCTTGTAGTTGAGGTCCCGGTTGGCCGAGCCCCGGGACAGCACTTCCAGTACCAGTTCCGGGACCGGGGCCCCCAGATCGAGGCGTAGGATGCCCTTCGGCAGGAAGCGCTCCCGCTCCCCCACCGACAGGTTCGCCAGCACAATCAGGTCCGCCCGCACCCCTTTTTGAACAGGATGGCGTTCGCGCGTAACGCGGTTGGCACGGGCAATGGTCTCCGGGCGGAAACGGACTTCCAACTCGTAGTCCGCCTCGCGGTCCGTGTCGGCGAGCGCGTCGTCGGCTGAATGGGACATGCGCTCCTGAACTTTCCACGCCCGTTTCTCCAAGGGACTCACAACACCGTCCTCGTCGTATTCCAGCAGGTATACGCCCTCGGCGCCATAATCGGGGTCGGTCGTCGAATCGGGGTCGTACTCGTGGCCGACGTCGTAGATGAACTCCGGATCGAAGTGGCCCAGGATCTCCAGATCGCGCCGCCATTCGTCAAGGTGCTCCAAGCGCCATGCGGCCCGTGCGGCCCGCGCTGCGCGCGTCATCTCCGGCTCGGCGATGGAGTGCGGGTCCGGCGCGCGCCCGTTGGGTACCGCCGGGGTCATCCCTTTGCCGTTGGCTTCCACCGTGGTCGGTGTTCGTTCTTGCACCTTGACCGAAGCCATCTCCCACCTCACCATTCCGAACCGCTTCGCCCGGCCGTATTCTACTTGGCCTCAAAGAGGAATTGATCTCCGATTTGCCAACACTTTTTCGGTTCCGTTGGTTTTGCCTGGAACTTATTCTTGGTGTCCTCGACACATGTCGGCGTTAGTTCGCGGCAGGTTCTTGACAATCCCGGTGCAAGTGTGCTCCGGGTTTCACAGCCCAACCTACTCTCCAGGCGGTCGGCCCCAATTTGCTCTGCCGGTCCCGCCGCGGCGTGGGCAGTTGGCAAAAAAGTTGTGCAGTTGACCCCGTCGATTTGGGGGACAACGAACGGGTTCAGTTGGCCTGCGACCCCATGCCCGGCCGCGGCCGGCGACGCCTGGCGATCCTGAGGCGAACCTCGCTGCGCCGGAGTGCCGCCACATGCACCGGCGGCGCGGACGCGACGCCGCCGGCTTCCGCCACGGTGGCTTCCGCACGGGCGCGCGCCGCCTCGGCCCGTTGAATGTCAATGTCGTCCACCCGTTCGGCGACGTCCGCCAGTATCGTCACCACATCCGGCCGGACTTCGGCAATGCCGCCGTTGACGAACAGGGCCTCCTGTTCCTCATCATTCTCGTAGAGAAGGATTTCGCCGGTGACCAGGGTGGTCATGAGCGGCGCATGGCCGCCCATGACGCCCATTTGCCCCGACTCGCCGGGCAGGACCACCATGTCGGCGTCCCGGGACATCAGAAGCCGTTCCGGCGTTACGATTTCTACCTTGATCGGCACGTGGCTGCTCGCTTCCGCAAGGGGTGTGGGGGATCCGGCTAGCCCTGGCTCCGCATCTGGGAGGCCTTTTCAACGGCCTCGTCGATGCCGCCCACCATGTAGAAGGCCTGTTCCGGCAGGTCGTCGTGCTTGCCTTGGAGGATCTCGTCAAATCCGTTGATGGTGTCCTCGATCTTGACGAACTTGCCGCTGACCCCGGTGAACACCTCCGCCACAAACATCGGCTGGGTCAGGAAGCGCTGGATCTTGCGGGCCCGCGAGACGGCCAGCTTGTCGTCCTCGCTCAGTTCCTCCACGCCCAGAATGGCGATGATGTCCTGCAGGTCGCGGTAGCGCTGCAGGATTTGCTGGATGCCCCGGGCCACGGTGTAGTGGCGCTCGCCCAGGATGACCGGGTCGAGAATGCGGCTGGTCGAGCCCAGCGGATCCACGGCCGGGAACAGGGCCTGATCCGCCAGGGACCGCTCCAGGGTGATGGTTGCATCCAGATGCGCAAACGTTGTGGCCGGTGCCGGATCGGTGTAGTCGTCCGCCGGCACGTAGACGGCCTGCATGGATGTGATGGAGCCGGTGTGCGTGGAGGTGATCCGTTCCTGCAATTCGCCCATGTCGGTGCCCAGGGTCGGCGCGTAGCCGACGGCGCTGGGCAGGCGGCCCAGCAGGGCGGACACTTCCGCGCCGGCCTGCACGAAGCGGAAGATGTTGTCGATGAAGAGCAGCACGTCCCGCCCTTCGTCGCGGAAGTATTCGGCCATGGTCACGCCGGTCAGGCCGACGCGCAGGCGGGCGCCGGGCGGCTCGTTCATTTGGCCGAACACCAGGGCGGTGGAGCCAATCACGCCTGAATCGCGCATCTCGTGCCAGAGGTCGTTGCCTTCGCGGCTGCGCTCGCCCACGCCGGCGAACACCGAGTAGCCGCTGTGGAACTCGGCCACGTTGTGGATGAGTTCCTGGATCACGACGGTCTTGCCCACACCGGCACCGCCGAAGATGCCCGTCTTGCCGCCCTTGGTGAAGGGGGCCACCAGGTCGATCACCTTGACGCCGGTCTCGAACAGCTCGGCCTTGGTGGAGCGTTCGGAGAAGGGCGGCGGCTCCTGGTGGATGGGGTAGTAGGTGTCCGTTTCGACCGGATCGTCGGAGTCGATGGCCTGGCCGGTCACGTTGAAGATGCGGCCCAGCGTGGCCTGACCTACCGGCACGGAAATCGGCTCCCCCTGCGAGGTCACGTCCACGCCGCGCCGCAGGCCGTCGGTGGATCCCATGGAGATGGCGCGCACCGCGCTGCCCCCCAGATGCTGCTGCACCTCGCAAACCAGCGGGTCGTCGCCTTCCTGCTCGATGTAGAGTGCGTCGTAGATTTCCGGCAGCGCGCTGTCCGGAAACGCGCAGTCCACAACCGGACCGATGACACTGGTGACGGTGCCCCTAATCTCTGCAGTCATTGCCTAGTACTCCTGGTGTTCGATGGGGAAGGACCGGGAGCCGGTCAGGTCGCCTGCTCCAGGGCGGACACGCCGCCCACGATGTCCATCAATTCGCTGGTGATGCCTTCCTGACGGGCCTTGTTGAAGCGCAGGTTCAACTCCTCCAGCAGTTCCTGGGCCGCCTCCGAGGCGTTGCGCATGGCCACCATGCGGGCCGAGTGCTCGCTGGCCAGCGATTCGTACACTGCCTGCAGGATTTGGACCTCGGTGAACTCGAAGATGGCCCGTTCCAGCACCGTCTGCGGATCCGGCTCGAAGATATAGTCCGGCGCCATTGGCATGCTGGGCTCGGCCGGTTCCACCGGCAACAGCTTGACCACGGTCGGAGTCTGCAACAGGGTGTTCACGAAGTCGGTGTAGACCAACCGCACCTCGTCGAATTCACCGGCTCGGAAGTCGTCAATGACCACACGCGTGATGGCGGCGATGTCGCTGCGCGTGGGCGAGTCCGGAATGCCCATGAACTCGGCATGGATGATGGGGTCGTACCGCTGAAACCAGTCGCGGCCCTTGCGACCGACCGCAATCGCACAGACGTCCGCCTCCTCCGCGCGCAGGGCGGCCACTTCCTGCTGACCCTTGCGGATCACGTTCGCGTTGAAGCCGCCGGCCAGGCCGCGGTCGCCGGACACCAGGACCACGCAGCCCTTGCGCACGGGGCGGGGGGTCATCAGCTCCCCGAGGTCGGCCTCGACCACCGGCAGGCGCGCGATGTAGTGCAGGACATCGGACGCCTTTTCGGCAAAGGGACGCGCCGCCGTCACCATCTGCTGGGCGCGGCGCATGCGGGAGGCGGCCACCGCCTCCATGGCGCGCGTCACCTGTTCGATGTTGGCAACGGACTTGATCCGCCGACGGATTTCTCGGGTGCTGGCCATCGCGTTTCAGGCTCCCGTCGAAGGAGGGGGAAGCCGGGACCGCCTAGGCGGACGGGCTCCAGGTGCGGGTGAAGTCGGCCACGGCTGTTTCCAGGGCACTTTCGGTGGTGTCGGAGAGATCCTGTTCCGAAGCGATCGTGTTGGCGATGCCGGAATGGCTGGCCTCGATGTAGGCGTGCAGGCCCTGTTCGAAGTTCTTGACTTCGGCGACCGGCACCTCGTCCAGGTAGCCGTTGTTGACGGCCCACAGCGAGATCACCTGCTGGGCCAGGGTCAGCGGGTTGTACTGCGTCTGCTTCAGCACTTCCTGAATGCGCTGGCCCCGGTTGAGTTGCGCCTGGGTGGAAGCGTCGAGTTCGCTGCCGAACTGGGCGAAGGCCGCCAGCTCGCGGTACTGGGAGAACTCCAGCTTGAGGCGGCCGGCGACCGCCTTCATGGCCCGGGTCTGGGCCGACGAACCGACGCGGCTGACCGACAGCCCCACGTTCATGGCGGGACGCACACCTCCGTTGAAGAGGTCGGTTTCCAGGAAGATCTGGCCGTCCGTGATGGAGATCACGTTGGTCGGAATGTAGGCCGAGACGTCGTTGGCCTGGGTTTCGATCACGGGCAGGGCGGTCAGTGTGCCCCCGCCTTCGCTCTCGGCCATGCAGGCCGCACGCTCCAGCAGGCGGCTGTGCAGGTAGAAGACGTCGCCCGGATAGGCCTCGCGTCCGGGCGGGCGGCGCAACAGCAGCGAGACCTGGCGGTAGGACTGGGCATGCTTGGAAAGGTCGTCGTAGATGATCAGGGCGTGCCGTCCTGATTCCATGAACTCCTCGCCCATGGCGCAGCCGGCGTAGGGGGCGATGAACTGCAGGGCCGCGGGATCCGCCGCCGCCGCGGTGACCACAATCGTGTGCTCCATGGCACCGTTGGCCTCGAGGATGCCCACGACCTGGGCGACCGTGGACTGCTTCTGGCCGACGGCCACGTAGATGCAGATGAGGTCCTTGCCCTTCTGGTTGATGATCGTGTCGATCGCGATGGCGGTTTTGCCCGTCTGGCGATCGCCGATGATGAGTTCCCGCTGGCCGCGACCAATCGGAATCAGGGAGTCGATGCAGGTCAGTCCGGTCTCGACCGGCGTGTCCACCGACTGTCGTGTGACCACGCCGGGGGCAATGCGTTCCACCGGGCGGGTGCCAGTGGCATCGATCGGTCCCTTGCCGTCGATGGGCTGGCCGACGGCGTTGACTACGCGGCCCAGCAGGGCGTCTCCCACCGGCACGGAGGCAATGCGGCCGGTGCTCTGGACCAGGTCGCCCTCCTCGATGTCGGTGTACTCGCCCATGATGATGACGCCGACCCGGTCGGCATCCAGGTTGAGTACCATGCCCAGCGTGCCGTTGCGGGTGAATTCCACCAGTTCCATGGCCATCGCCTGCTCGAGCCCCTTGACGATGGCAATGCCGTCGCCCACGGTCTCCACCTCGCCCACGTCGACGCGGGTCGGTGCCGGCTCAAAGGCCAGAATGCGCTCCTTCAGGCGCTCCGTTAGATTTCCGTTCATCACAGCCATTGCGGTTTGGTTCCTTGCTGGCGGTCCCTCGTCCGGTCCTCCGTCGGAGAAACGGGAGCGGGACCGACTGGCGGATGGATTGCGGTTGCCCCGGCTATACCGATGCCATCACATCGTCGCGCAGGGCCTGCAGGCTGCTGGCGACGGAAAGGTCGGTCAACTGGTCTCCCACCCGGATGCGCAGGCCGCCCATCAAGGCGGGATCCACGCTGAAGCGGACTTCCAGTTCGTTGCCGTGCTCGGCCCGCAACTGGGCGGTCAACTGCTCCCTGCGTTCGGCGGACAACTGTACGGCACTCGTGATCTCGGCCGTCACCTGGCGGGCGCCGCCTCCGTGCAGGAGTTCGTCCAGTTCGCCGGCCACGGCCGGCAGCTGGTCCAGTTTGTCGTCGGCGGCCATGACCGTGACCAGGCGCAGGAACGGGGTGGGGATGCCGTCCGGCAACTGTTCCTGGAGGATGGCCTGCAGCGCCGCCTCGTCGCGTCCGGCCGCCTGCAGCCGGCGTCGCAGGTCCGTGCCCGGCGCCAGCGACTGCGACAGGGAATTCAACAGGGTTTGCCAGCCATCCCAGGCAGCGGCCAGGAAGGCCTCTGCGTAGCGGCCGGCGTCGGAGGCGGATCCGGTCATGGCCTAACTCCGGTTCTGGCCGGCCATCAAGTCGGCGATCAGCTGGTCCTGGTCGACATCCTGCCGAAGTTCGCGTCCCAGGATGCGCTGGGCGCCCAGCATCGAGAGTTCGGCAATCTGGCGGCTGGCGGAGGCCAGCGCCTCCGCTTTCTGGGCCTCGCCTTCCTCTTGGGCCTCCGTGCGGATTCGCATCGCCTCCTCGTTGGCGCGGCTGATGATGTCCTGGCGCACCTTGTCCGCGTCCTGGGTGGCCTGGGCCGTGACCCGGGACGCCTCCAGGCGGGCCTCCTCGAGGATCTTGTTGCCGTCCTGTTCCGCCTCGGCCCGGGCCTTGCCGGCCTGGTCGGCGTCCTTGATGCCCTGGGCAATCCGCTCGCGGCGGGCGATCAGGGCCTTGCTGACCGGCTTGTACAGCAGCGCGTTCAGCAGGAGCATGATGGCCACGAAGTTCACAATCTGCGAGATGAAGCCCATCCCTGTGAGTCCGAGGCTGTTTAAGGCTTCCATGCGCTAGTTTCCTTCCATCTGAGTGGAATGTGCGGGGGGTCTAGCCAAACTTGATCAGCAGCGAAATGACCAGAGCGTAAATCGCGATGGCCTCGGCGAACGCGATGGTAATGAACATGTTCGTCTGCACGATGCCGACGGCCTCGGGGTTGCGCCCCATGGCTTCCACGGCCTTGGCGCCGATCAGGCCCACGCCGATGCCGGGGCCGATTGCGCCCAGGCCAATGGCGAGCGCCGAGCCGATTTCCTTGGCAGCATCAATTTCCATCGTCGAACTCCTTGAAACTGGAAACAGGGTTGGTACTGGGCCGCACCGTGGCGGCCCCCGCAGTTGGCTAGTGGTGATCGTCGTGGCTGACCGTGGCCGCCTGGAAGAAGATCAGGGCGAGCATCATGAAGACGGCGGCCTGGATGAAGCCCACAAAGATCTCGAAACCGTAGAAGACCGACGGCACCATGAACGGAATCAGGAAGGCCATCACCGCCAACAGGACCTCCCCGGCGAAGATGTTGCCGAAAAGGCGGAAGGCGAAGCTGATGATCTTGGTGAACTCGCTCAATAGTTCCAGCAGGCCGACCACGCCCATGACGGCACCCAGGCCGCCCTTCTTGAAGGCGAAGAACTTGCGCAGGTACCGCAGGCCCAGGTCCTTGAGCCCGAAGTATTGCACCATCACCATGGTGAGCAGGGCCAGGGCGAAGGTCATGTTCAGATCGGTGCTCGGCGCCCGCAACAGCGGCTTGGTGGAGACATGGCCTTCTTCCGCGGCCGCGGTCACGTTGGCCAGGCCGGCTTCGCTGGCCACCAGTTCGGTGCCCGCCAGAGCATGGTCGTGGGCCGGAACCGACCACGGGCTCTGGATGGTGTTGACCCCCGGGATCAGGCCGACATAGTTGCTGACGATGACCAGGAAGAAGATGGTGGCCACGAAGGGGAAGAAGCGATCGGTGTTCTTCCCGGCGACGCCCTCCACGAGGTTGCCGCGCAGGAAGTCGATGATGGCTTCCATGACGTTGGTGAAGCCCTTGGGCACTTCGCGTCGCAGGCCGGCGCGGACCACCAGGGCTCCGATGATCAGGATGGCGTCCACAATGAACGTCGTCAGGTAGGTGTTGGTGAACCAGGCCGGGCCGTGGTACAGGACGATCTCGGGCGCCAGGGAGACGTGCAGTTCCGGCTTGGGCAGGAAAATGCTCACCACCAGCAGGCCAAGGGCCGCCAGCAGGGGGACGAGTACCTTGGGGTTCTTCATCAGCGCGTTCTCCGGAAGGTCCGTGGGCGAACGAATGGCCGGGTGTCTAACCCTGGCGGGATTGTGTCGGAAGCGAGGCGCCGGGCAGGGGGTCGGCCGGCGCGGCCGGGGCATTGGCGTCGATGACCTGATCCATCTCGGCCAAACCCTGGCGGACGACGAAAAAGGCGGCAACCGGCAGGGAGACGACGGCGAAACCGATGGTGACCCAGGGGAAGGTCTCGGTCAGGACATCAACCAGTCCCCCGATGATCAGGGGCATGATCAATGTCACAAGCAGCACCAGGCTCATGCGTCCCACATGGACGCGGGTCTTGGGCATGCGACCTGTCGTTCGACCTTGTGTGTTGTGCAGATCCGCCAAGCGCAGGACAGAGCGCGGTACGCCGCGCCTAAATCGCCGGGAGTGTATCACCGGCCGATCGCGGTCGCCAAACTTCGGCACCCGCCGGGAATCAGGGGCCGGGCTCAGGCCTGCGATCCAGACAGGAGCGAAAGGATCAGGCCGGCCAGCAGGAGCAGGAGTGTCAGGGCAAGGGCACCGCGATGGGCTCGCAGGGCGGCACCCCAGGTTTCGGGCGGCGCGTGGGTGAAGGAGTGCTGAGGACCCGTGGAGGACTCCAGGGCCAGGTGGCTTCGGAATTCCGCCGCGGACACGATGCGTTCGTCGGGGTGCAGGGCCATCGCCTTGAAGACGGCATTCTCCGTCCGGCGGCTGACCCTGCGGCCGGGGCCGCGCAGTTCGGGCAGGGAGCCGGGGTTGAGGAACCGGACCTGTGCCGTGGGGGGGACGCGGCCGGACAGCAGGTGGTACAGGGTGGCCCCGAGGCTGTAGATGTCGGCCTTGGCATCGGCCAGGCCCACATCCCCGCCCAACTGCTCCAGGGGTGTGTAGGCCAGGGTGCCCCGCCCCTGGGCCACCGTCAGGGTTTGCTGGTCTTCGTGGTCCGCCTGTTGCACCAACCCGAAGTCGACCAGTTTGGCCAGACCTTCCGGCGTGACAATGATGTTGGCCGGCTTGATGTCGCGATGCAGGACGGGCGGGGTGCGGCGGTGCAGGTAGTCCAGTGCATCCAGCAACTGTCCGCACCATTCGAGCACTTGGTGCTCGGGAAGGCCGCGAATACGCTGTTCCTGCGGCCGGCGCAGCAGGCGGTCGCGCAGATTCAGGCCCGCCACGAAGTCCATGACGAGATAGTCCCGCCCCTCGGTCTCAAACATGTCGCTGACCTTGGGCAGGTTGGGATGATCGAGACTGGCCAGAAGCCTGGCCTCGCGCTTGAACTGCTCCCGTTCCTGGCGGAGCCGGTCCTCGGTCAGGGCTGGACCGGGGAGGCGATGGATTTCCTTGACGGCGCAGGTGCGGCCCGGCAGCCTGAGGTCGGAAGCCCGATAGACCGCGCCCATGCCGCCTTGGCCCACCAGTTGCTCGACGCGGTAGCGCCCGCGCAGTTCGGTGCCGGGGGAAAGAACGGATTGCATGGGGCGCGAACGGATGGGCCCGGTTGGTCGGGAGGGTCCCGGCCGGCCTCGGTCGCCGAGACCTCAAACCCTATATATAATCTCTTTGCCGACCATTCTACTTTCAAGCAGTCGTGAACAATCCGGAAGATCGGGCCAGGCCCCCGTCGCGCGCCATGCTCCTTCAGTGGCTCGGCACGGCGGCGGGCAGCCGCAAGTGGCCTCTTGAACCCAAGGATTCCATTGTCATCGGGCGCGATGAGGACTGCGACATCGTGCTGGACAATCGCCTGGTCAGCCGGGCACACGCCGAAATCTTCTGGCGGGACGGCGAGTATTTCATCCGGGATCTGGACAGCAAGAACGGCACCAGTGTCAACGGCCAGCCCTTGGTGTACGAAAAACGGCTTCAGGATGGCGACGAGGTACAGGTGGCGCTGCGCTACAAACTGGCCTTTGCCGGGGAGGATGCCACTGCCGATTTGGCCTGGGAAGGGGAATTGCACGGCATCTCGATCAATCCGGAACTGAGGACCGCGTCCATCAATGGTGTGCCCGTGGAACTCAGCCTGCGGCAGTTTCGCCTGCTGCACGTTTTGTGGCAGGCCGGGGGCAGCGTGGTGACCCGCAGCCAAATCAAACAGGCCGTCTGGCCCGAGGCGGAACCGGACGGTATCAGCCGGCAGTCCATCGACGCCCTGGTCCGGCGCATGCGGTTGACGCTGCTGGAGCTGGACGCCTCCACGGACCGCATCGTGACGGTCCGCCACCACGGCTATCGTCTTGTTGGGGACTGAGTTGGCATTCGATCCCGTGGCGGCACCGCCGCAGCCCTGGGTTTGGGACGGTCCCGGCGCCGGCGATCTGGGGCTCTATGTCCACATCCCCTTTTGCGCGCGCAAGTGCGTCTACTGCGACTTCAACACCTATGCGGGCTTGGAGGCCCTCCACGACCGGACGGTGGAATCGCTGTGCAACGAGATTCGGATGCGGGGTCGGCAGACCAACCGTCCCGGACTGGTGTCGGTCTTTCTGGGCGGTGGCACTCCCACACTGCTGGCGCCCGACCGGCTCGGGCAGTTGCTCAATGCCATCAAGTCCAGTTTCAATCTGGCACCGGACTGCGAGATCACCTGCGAGGCCAATCCCAACTCTGCCGACCGGCAGCGCTTCCAGGTCCTGGCGGCGGGCGGAGTCAACCGGGTTTCGATTGGCGCCCAGAGCTTCGACCCAGCCGAATTGCAGTTGCTGGGACGCTGGCACGATGCCTCCGCCATCGGCAAGGCGGTGACGGAGGCGCGACAGGCCGGGATTGACAATGTCAGCCTGGATCTCATCTACGGATTGCCTGGCCAAAGCCCGGAGCGTTTCCAACGCTCCCTGGCGCGTGCACTGGAACTGCGGCCGGACCATCTCTCCCTGTATGCCCTGACGGTGGAGCGGGGCACGCCTCTGGCCCGCATGGTCCGGGAAGCCGAAGTCCCGGAGCCGGACGACGACGCGGCGGCGGACATGTATCTCGCAGCCATCGAGGCTTGCCGTACCGCCGGCTTCACCCACTACGAAGTGGCAAACTGGAGTCGCACCCCGGAACGGCATGCCAGTCGCCACAATCGTCTCTATTGGCGCAACCAGTCGTGGCTGGGCATCGGTCCCGGGGCCCACAGCCATCGCCGTGCCGCACGCGGCCGGACAGGGACCAGCCTGCGCTGGTGGAACCTGAAGGCCGTCCCGGCCTATGTTCGCTGCTTGCGGGACGGGGCATCCCCGGTCGCGGGCCGTGAGCGGGTGGATCCGAAACTGTCCCAGGCGGAATCGCTGATGCTCGGCCTGCGGCTGTTGGAGGAAGGGGTGGCGGACGCCACCTTCCGCCGCGAGCACGGCATGGGGCTGTGGGAACGGTTCGGATCGGTCCTGGAACACCTGATGGACAAGGGCTTGCTGCGCTTCGAATCGGAACGGATTCTGCTGACGCACAGGGGCCTGCTGTTTCACAATAGAGTGGCCGAGGCGCTGCTTCCCTCCTGAGTTCCCGCACTCGGTGGCCCACCTACCCGGACCCGCACCATGATTGCCCTGTATCCCGGCAAGTTCGACCCCTTCCACAACGGGCATCTCGACATCGTCACCCGCGCGCAGGTGTTGTTTGACGAAGTGGTCGTTGCTGTCTATGCGAACCCCGATGCCAACGTCCTGTTTGATGCCCCAAAGCGATGCGAGCTTGCGTACGAGGCCACCAAACACCTGCCTGGAGTGTCGGTCCTCGACTACCGGGGTCTGACGGTGGACTGTGCGCGGCGCGTGGGGGCCGGGGTTGTGGTCAGGGGCCTGCGCAATCTGGCTGATTACGAGTTCGAATTTCAGGTTGGCACCGCCAACCGCGACATGGTGCCCGAGGTCGATCTCTGCTGCTTCTTCACGTCTGCGCAGTTCTCGTTCCTGAGTGCCTCAATTCTGAAGGAGGTGGCGAGCCTGCACGGGGATTTCGCGAAATGGGCACCCCCCGCGACAGTCGCGGCCCTGTGCACACGCTTCGACATCCCGGAGCCGGCCACTTCGGAGTCGATGGCACTGCCAAAGAGCCGTCGTTCCCACCAGGACTAGCACCGTCCAAGGCAACTTTGGGGCCCTTTGCTATAATCGCAGGCTAGTCGTTGAAGCCCGCGGCGCCGGTTGGCGCTCCAAGGAAGCCCTATCCATGACCGAAATCCTGACGATCATCGACGAGTTCGAGAACTTGATTCAGAACAGTCGCCGCGTTCCGATGTCCTCCAGCGTCCGCGTCGATCAGAAGCAGGCCATGGCACTGATCGATCGCATGCGCATCAGCGTGCCCAGTTCCGTCAAGGAAGGGGAGCGTATGATGCAGGACCGCGACCAAATTCTGGCCGAGGCGCGCAGTCAGGCTGAGGGCATTCTGCAGGATGCCGAGGAGGAGGCCGCCGGCATGGTGGCGGAAGAGGAAATCATGAATCGCGCCCGCATCGAGGTGGACAGCCTGCTGGCGGCCACGCGCGAGGAAGTGGTCCGCATGCGGGCTGATGCCGAGAAGTACCAGTTCGACCAGCTGGAGGATCTGAGCAATACGGTCAGCGGATTGCTCAACGAAGTTCACCGGGGCATGAGCGAGTTGCAGTTCCGCATGGGCGAACACGAGGACGAACTGGCGGAGGAACCGGAGTACAGGGAATTCATTTAGGCCTCCGGCTTCGTTCGCCGCACCGGCGCCCGCAGGGTTGGTTCGACGAGCGGCCGCGTTTCCCTTGTCCGCACAAGCATGTTGTTCAATGCGGCCTGGCTGCTGGCCCAGTCCACCGGTGCGACGCGGGATTGGCATCTGAATGAGGATATTGCCGGGCACTGGCCCGATCTGACTCCGGCCGCCCGCCTGACCGGGCACGTGCGCCTGACCCGGATTCACTGCGGCATTCTGGCGACCGGCCGCCTGGACACCGTACTCAAGCTTGATTGCAGCCGCTGCCTGGAGCCGGTTGAGCACCCGGTGGCCGTGGAACTGGAGGAAGTGTTCCGCCCCCTCAAGGACGTGGAAACCGGGCGTTACCTGCATCCGGAGGACTACACCGGGCCGGAGGAATCGGTGTTTGACGAGGCGCTCCTGATCAACGAGCGCCATGAATTGGACCTCGGCGAAGTGGTGCGGCAGCACCTCTGGATTGGCGCGTTGCAGTATCCGGTCTGTACGATTGAGGAGCCGGAGGACTGCGAATTCTTCCGGGAAAGCCGACTGGACCTGGCGCGGGCCAACCGCGACGGCACGGAGGCCGAGGCCATCGAGCCCGTGGATCCGCGCTGGAGCGCACTGTTGCCGTTGCTGAACCCGGAACAGAACCGGGACGCGGACAGGTAGGCGGCTCTGCATTTCCAAAGTCCAGGAGAAGAATCATGCCCCCCCAGCCAAAACGCAAAGTGAGCCGCACCAGGGCGCGCAAGAAACGATCGCACCACGCACTCGGTCGGATCATGCCCTTGCAGTGTTCCACGCCGGGTTGCGAGGGCACGGTCCTGCCCCATCAGGGCTGCATGGTGTGCGGGACCTATCGCGGCCGCCGATTCCTGGAAGATGCGGCCGATGAGGCCTAGCTTCGCAGTATCCCCGATACCGGGCTCCGGTGTACACAGCTGAAACCGCCCCGCTGGCCTTGTTGTTTCCGGGCCAGGGTAGTCAGGCGGTAGGGATGGGGCAATCGCTCCTGGACGGATCGGCGGTTGCGCGTGCCGTGTTTGGCGAAGCCGAGGACATCCTCGGCTTTGAACTGACCAGGATGTGCCTGGAAGGTCCGGCCGAGGAACTGGCGGACACCTACAACACGCAGCCTGCACTGCTGACGGTCAGCATTGCGGTCCTGAGGGAAACCGCGGCGCGCATGGGGGATCGCCTGTCCCTGCCGACGGCGTTCGCCGGCCACAGCATGGGCGAGTATTCGGCCCTGGTGGCCGCCGGAGCCTTGACGTTCGCGGACGGGTTGCGGCTGGTGCGCGAGCGGGGCCGCCTGATGCGCGAGGCCGGTCTCCGGAACCCCGGCCGCATGGCGGCGGTGCTGGGCATGGACGCGGACAGTCTGGCTGCACTCTGCGGGGAAGTTGCCGACGACTGCGGCGAGATCGTGCAGATTGCCAACGACAACAGCCCGGCGCAGCAGGTGGTGTCCGGAACCGTGGCCGCGGTTGCCCAAGTGGAAAAACGGGCTCCGGACCGCGGCGCGCGTCGGGTGGTGCCGCTGGACGTGAGTATTGCGGCCCACTGCCCCCTGATGGCCTCGGCCGCGGAGGGCATGGCCCGGGCCGTGGCGGCGGTTGAAATTCGGGAACCGGTGGCGGCGGTAGTCCTCAACACCACCGCCGAACCCTCGCGCGATCCGGCTGCCATCCGCCGGGAGCTGGTGGATCAGATGACGGGCGGGGTGTTGTGGCGTGCCAGTGTGCAACGCATCGCGGACCTGGGAGTCACCGCCATGGCCGAACTGGGCAGCGGCAATGTCCTGTCCGGCCTGAGTCGGCGTATTGTGCGCCGCATGCCCATTTCATCCCTGCAGACCATGGCCGACATCGAGTCCTGGTGCGCTGCCCGGGCGGGTTGAAGCCTGCCGAATCCGGTGCATCGGGCTCGAAATGCCTTCGGTTTGCTGTGCTAGAATCGGCCGCCGAAGGCCCTCCGGCAGCCGGTGGCTGCGCCCTCCATTGATGAACCTGAAGGACAGAATCGCGCTCGTCACCGGCAGCAGTCGCGGCATTGGTGCCGCGATTGCGTCCGCATTGGCCGCACGGGGCGCGTTCGTGGTCGTCAACTACCGGGCGGACGAGGATGGAGCCGCGTGCGTGGCGGACGGCATCCGCCAGGCCGGGGGCGACTGCGCCGTCGTCCAGGCCGATGTCGCGGACGGTCAGGCGGCGGCCGGACTGGTCAAGGAGACACTTGCCTTCAAGGGCCGCCTGGATATTCTGGTCAACAATGCCGGCCTGACCCGGGACGGGCTGTTGATGTCGATGAAGGAACAGGACTGGGATTCGGTGATCAGGACCAATCTGACCAGCGTCTATCAGGTCACGCGACCGGCGGTGCGCAGCATGTTGCGCAAGCGTCGTGGCGCCATCATCAACATTGCCAGCGTGGTGGGCCTTTCAGGTGCGGCAGGCCAGACCAACTACGCGGCGAGCAAGGCGGGATTGATTGGATTTACCAAGGCACTCGCCCGAGAGGTGGGGAGCCGCGGCATCACGGTCAACGCCATTGCTCCCGGCTTCATTCCCACTGCCCTCACGGAGGTCCTGCCGGAAGATCATGTGCAGCACGTGATCGCCCAGACGCCCCTTGGGCGCATGGGCACGTGTGAAGAAGTGGCCCGGGCCGCCGCCTTTCTGGCCTCCGAGGATGCCGCCTTCATCACCGGCCAGACCCTGGCGGTGGACGGCGGACTGACAATGCAATGACCGGATTTGCATCAGTCGGGGAGGCCGGCGTTGTGTCCAAGCCTTCCTGGAGATCCCCCGGAATCCGCCCTGCCGAACCGGCCGCGGACGAGGCCGTGCGCGAAGTGCTGGTGGAGGAAGGCTGGCTGGGCGCGGATCCTGCCTACAGGGGGCACCACAGCCGTTATCGCGCAATCGCCCTGCAAGTCCTGTACGAATGCGACACCACGCACCATCCGCTGAGCCAGGTGCTGCAGCGGCGGTTTGCCAGTCTGCGGCAAAATGGCATGGCGCTGACCTCCCGCGGCCAGGATTTGGTGCGCGGCCTGGTTAGCGGAGCCTGGGAGGATCGGGACGAAATCGACCGGATCATCGGCGGGGCGGCCCGGCGCTTTCCCGTTGACACCTTGTCGGTGTTGGACCGCAACATCATGCGGCTGGCTGTGCAGGAAATGCTGGACCCGACGATGGCCAAGTCCGTCAAGGTGATTGTCGTTGAGGCCGTGGCCCTGGCCGAGCGCTACGGCACCGACCAGTCGCCGGCCTTTGTGCACGGGGTGCTGGGTGCCGTCAGCCAGCGGCTGGCACGCCGCGCCGATTACGCGTTCCCCGAGGAAACGGGCCGGTAGCCATGGGACTGAACGGACCGAACTTCCTGGGCATTGGATTGCCCGAACTGATGTTCATCATCGTGTTGGGCCTGGTCGTGCTGGGTCCGGATCGCCTGCCCACGGTGGCCAAGGACCTGATTCGGGCCTTTTTCCGGATCCGCAACCTGTCCAAAGACCTGACCGGCCAGTTGGAGGCCGAGCTTGGGTTCGACGAACTCAAGGAGTTGCGGGAACTCAAAGGCATGAAGACCGGCGGACTGGTCGAGGCTTGGGCCAACGACGAACTGGACCTCGATCTCGACGGCGAAAACTCCGTGACCGATCAGATCGAGGAAGAAAAGAAAAAGAAGCGGGAGAAGGCCCGGCGCGAGCGGGAGTTGAAGCAGCGGCGCGACAAGGCCAAGCGGGAGCAGCAGGCCAAAATCGATGCCCTGCTTGAGAAGAACCAGACCGCGAAGGACGACGGCGGCACGACGGACACCGAGGCGGATGCATCCGCCGCCGGGGCCAGCGACGCGGCCGATGGCGATACAGAGGCGGAACCGACCAACACCATCCAGAATGTGGGGATGGACAACTTGATCGGTGCGGGCCGCGTGGATCCCGCCTACGTCGGGCAGGAAGAGAAGGACTCGACCGGCGAGCCGGACACGGTGCCGACGGCCGATGCCGAAGCCCGCGCAGCGGCCGCGGACACTGCGTCCGACCCGGAGCCGGTCCCCGCGACTCCGGATCGCAGCTGAGCTTCCAATCCGACTGAGGATTGGCCTGCCAGGGACGCCTGGCAGGTATAGTGCCGCCCGAACCCGCTTCCTGTTCCTTGCCGGCAATGCGCCGCCTGATTCCCGCATGACACCATGACCACCGCGCAAATCCCGAACCAGGAGATTCCTCAGGGCGAGGGCGGGCAGATGAGCATCATGGATCATCTGCGCGAGCTGAGGACGCGGCTGATCTGGATCTTCGCCAGCCTGGCGGTCGGGACGTTGTTGGGAATGGTGGCCTCCGAATGGGTGGTCTCCGCCATCGTCAACAAGTGGAACGTGATGCTCCAGGCGATTTCGCCCTTTGAGCCCATCGCCGCGTTCTTCCGGGTGAGCGTAACGCTGGGGGTGGCCTTCGCCACGCCCATGATTACGTATCAGATTCTGGCGTTCATCGTGCCGGGTCTGTATCCGCACGAGAAACGGAGCCTGCTGTACCTGACCCCCGCCATCTTCGCGCTGTTCCTCTGCGGCGGGGCCTTTGCCTACTACGTCATGCTGCCGGTGGCGGTGGCGTTCCTGCAGCAGTTCTGGAGCGAGTTGATTGAGGCCAACTGGAGCGTGCGGGAGTTTGTGTTCTTCACGGTCCGGATCACGTTTTGGATCGGAGTCTTCTTTGAGTTGCCGCTGGTGATGGCTTTCCTGGCCCGCATCGGCATTGTCAGCGGACCGAAGCTGCTGGGATGGTGGCGCTACGCCATTGTGCTCAGTTCGGTGGTCGCGGCCATCATCACGCCGACGATTGACCCGGTCAATATGGCCATTGCCCTGTTTCCACTGATCCTGCTGTACTTCATCGGGGTCGGTCTGGCCTATTTGCTGTATCGACCGCGCGAGCCCCGGGACTTTTCCGAGACCGAGGACGAAGGCCAACAGGAGTAGACATGGACAGAGACCAACTGATAGCTCGTAAGGAAAGGGTGCAGCGCGAGATTATGTTGCTGCAACGGCAGATTAGTTCCGCCAACATGAACCCGGCGGGGAACTCCGCCAAGCGGCAGAAGAAGCAAATCCGCAGCCTGGAGGCCAAGCTGGAACGCCTGATGGCGGAGGAGGGCAATCTCCGGATCCAGATCGACAAGGCTCCGGTTGAGGGGGACTGACCGACATGGTCCGGCAGGCCGGCCGCGGCCGGCCTGCCGAGTTCAGAGGTTCACTGGATCGCCAAAACGCCGGACACCGGTTCGGTCCCAGTCACAGCCGGTTGCGAAAGCCCGGTGCCTACGCTGCGGTCTGGCCGGTTTCGGCCTCAACCAGGAGGCGTCGCAGGATTTTGCCCACCAGCGACTTGGGGAGTTCGTCCTTGAACTCCACTTCGCGCGGCACCTTGTAGCCGGTCAGGGACTTGCGGCAGTAGTCCCGGATCTCATCCTCCGTGGCCTGCTGGCCTTCATGCAGGACCACCCAGGCCTTGACCCGTTCGCCGCTGCTCTCGTCCGGGATCCCGGCCACTGCGGCTTCCAGGACGGCCGGGTGGGCATAGAGGACTTCCTCCACTTCGCGCGGCACGACGTTGAAGCCGCCGACCAGGATCAATTCCTTCTTCCGGTCAACCACGGCCAAGTATCCATCATCGTCCATGGTGACGATGTCGCCGGTGTGCAGCCAGCCGTCCTGGTCGATGGTTTCGGCCGTGGCCTCGGGCTGTTGCCAGTACTCCTTCATCAACTGCGGACCCCGCACGCAGAGTTCGCCCTCGGCGCCTGGTTCCGCATCCACATAGTTGCCGTCCTCGTCCTGTTCCACGTTCACGATGCGGATTTCCGTGGACGGGAAGGGCAGTCCGATTTTGCCGTCGCGCGCCTCGCCCTTGAGCGGATTGGCGGTGACCACCGGCGAGCACTCGGTCAGGCCGTAGCCTTCCACCAGGTTGCCGCCGGTGAGCCGGTTGAAAGCCTCCTGAACCTCCATGGGCAGGGGCGCGCCGCCGGAAATACAGTACTCCACCGATGACAGGTTGTACTCGCCCACCTTTTCGTGGTTGATGACGGCGTTGTAGAGCGCGGGCACCCCGGGGAATACGGTGATCCCCTCCTTGGATACCAAGCGCAGGTTCTGTTCGGTGTCCCGCGGATTGGGGGTTATGACGATACGGGCGCCAATGCGGACGCTGAGCAGAACCGTGATGGCCAGGCCGAAGATGTGGAAGAACGGCAGGGCGCCCATCATGACTTCCTCGCCGTCGCGCGCCCTGGCGAACCAGGCCCTGGTCTGCGAGGTGTTGGTGCCCAGGGATCTGTGTGTTAGGACTGCGGCGCGGGGCACGCCGGTGGTGCCGCCCGTGTACTGCAGCACGGCCATGGAGTCGGGTTCCCCGGCCGGCGCCATGGAACGGGCGGTCTGCTGCGACATGAGCAGGTGCATGTTGTAGACCCCGCCGCCGTAGGCCACGTCCGCAATGTGACCCAGTTCCTTCAGGGGCCGCGCGGTCAGTTTCCTGGCCAAGCCCGACAGCGTCTCGTTGATGTCGGTGATCAGGATGTGCTCGATCTCGGTATTGGCCTGGATGCTCCTGACGGTCTCCAGGCCTCCCGACATGCAGATGACGGCTTTCGCGTTGCTGTCGCTGAAGATGTGCTCGAGTTCCGGTGCCGTGTAAATGGGATTGGCATTGACGACCACCAGGCCTGCCTTCAGGATGCCGTAGAGGGAGATCACATACTGTGGGATGTTCGGCAGCATAATGGCCACGCGCTCGCCCGGTTGCAGGCCCAGGCTTTTGAGGGCGTGGGCCACGCGGTTGCTGGCCAGGTCCAATTCCCGATATGTGATCTTGGACTGCAGGGTCAGGCCGAGCGGCAGGTACTTGAGCACCAGGTGCAGAGCCGTGTGGCCGGGGTGACGGCTGACGGTCTCGGTCAGGTCCTGGGTCAACAGGTGATTGACGGTATCGACCGCTTCCGCGACCCCGTCCTCATAGTGTGTGCGCCAAATGGGTTCAAGAGTCATGGTCGGGCCCTCTGATTCGGAGATGGAGTTGCGGAGGTCGCGGGCACGCTACACGCTTGTGACGGATCGATCGTAGCACAGGGGTCAAATCGATGTTTTTGGGGCCTGGGCGACCCTCCTCCCCCGAAGTCTATACGCGGCCGAGGCTCGCCGAACAAGCCGTCCCGAGGGGCAGTTGGGCTGCCACAGGGCAATCGCAATCCGTTTCGAGTTGAAGCCAAGCAAAAAAATATACTAAACGATTATGGGTACAACAATCGGACACCCAATTCGGTAACGAAACAAGTCGGTTGGCCGACACCTTTCCGTACAGGATGCATTGCACAACGTCATAAAAACAGGTGTCCGGGGACCGGGGTCCCATGGGGATAACAAGTCGGCACCCTCGAAGCCGGGCCCGGCGAGTGCGGCACCAGGACCGAGGGGGACCGGATGCAGGCCCACCACGAGGGCTTGGCCGCGATGCCTCCGTGGGCGTGTGCTCCCGGCTCCGAGGACGAGTTCCGGCTTATCGAAGGCCCGCCCTGTGCCCAAGTGTCACGTCCCCAATCAGAATGCGACTGCCCTACAGGTGACCGGTGGCCGACTGCTGCGTTACACTTTGCCAGTTAAAACCGGGTCCGTTGGGCCAGAGGAACGGCTTACAGGGAATCGTTTGTCATGCGGATGTCCAAACTGTTTTTCCACTCGCTGCGCGAGGCGCCGGCCGAGGCGGAACTGGTCAGCCACCAGCTGATGCTCAGGGCTGGCCTGATTCGCCAGGTGACCTCCGGGATTTTCGAGTACCTGCCACTGGGCATGCGGGTCAAGCACAAGATCGAGCGGCTTCTGCGCGAGGAGATGGACCGCGTGGACGGCCAGGAAATGGTGATGCCCGTGGCGCTGCCGGCGGAACTGTGGCGCAAGTCCGGACGCTGGTACGCAGTCGGCGACGATCTGATGCGGATGAAGGACCGGACCGGCCGAGACATGTGCCTGGCTATGACGCACGAGGAGGTTATGGCCGATCTGGTGGCCCGTTCCGTTAACAGCTACCGTCACCTGCCCATCGTGATGTACCAAATCCAGACCAAGTTCCGAGACGAACCCAGGCCGCGCGGGGGCATGCTACGCGTGCGCGAGTTCACCATGAAGGATGCCTATTCCTTCCATGTGGACCAGGCGGACCTGGACGACTACTATCCCCGGATGTACGAGGCCTACTTCCGGGTGTTCCGCCGGGCGGGGCTGGATGTGGTGGCCATCGAGTCCGACATGGGCATAATGGGCGGCACCATGGCCCACGAGTTCATGGCAATGTCCGACATCGGCGAGGATACGATCGTCCAGTGCCGTGGATGCACCTACCGGGCGAATCGGCAGGTCGCTTCCTTCCGCAAGGATCCGCCTCCGGCCGCCGAACCCCTGCCCATGGAGGAGGTCCACACGCCGGGCACCGACACTATTGCCGCCCTGGCGGACATGCTGGACACCGACACCGCACAGACGGCCAAGGCCCTCTTCCTGGTGGCGTTGTTGTCGGAGCAGGATCAGAACCGCGAACAGTTTGTATTCTGCGTGGTGCGCGGCGACATGGAGTTGAACGAGACCAAGCTGACCAATGCCATCAACGCCGTGCACCTGAGACCCGCGACCGAGGCCGAGATCAGGGTCGTGGGGGCCGAGCCTGGGTTCGGCTCGCCGGTGGGCGTGGACCGGGGCCAGGTCATGGTGGTGGTGGACGATCTGGTCTGCGAATCCCCGAACTTGGTGGCCGGGGCCAACCGGCCGGACTGGCACTACCGCAACGTGAACTGTGGACGCGACTACGGGGCAGACCTGGTCACGGACATCGTCAACGCCGACAATGGGCATGCCTGTCCGGTTTGCGGCGGCGAACTGTACCTGCAGCGGGGCGTGGAAGTCGGCAACACGTTCAAGCTGGGCACCAAGTACAGCGAATCGCTCGGGGCCTACTACCAGGATGAAAAGGGCGATTCCCATCCGATTGTGATGGCCTCGTACGGAATTGGCGTGGGCCGGCTGATTGCCTGCATCATTGAGAACTTCAACGACGAGGATGGCATTCAATGGCCTTTGTCCGTTGCGCCCTACCAGGTGCACCTGGTGTGCCTGGCCCCGGCGGGCCAGACCGAGGTGTGGGATAAGGCCGAAGCCCTTTATGGAGAGCTGTCCGAAGCGGGTCTGGAGGTTCTGTACGACGATCGGCAGGAAAGGGCCGGCGTCAAGTTCAACGATGCGGACTTGGTTGGCATTCCCTTGCAGATTGCCGTGGGCAGACGCGGTTTGGCCCAGGGCAAGGTGGAACTGAAGCTGAGGCGGAGCAGCGAGCGCCACATGCTGGATGCGGACAACGTCTGCGGGGAACTGAACCCCCACCTTCAGGCGGAGCAGGCTTGGCTGGACGACCTTTTGGCTCTGCCCGTTCCGGACTGACCTGACCGGATTTTGGTCAGAGCCGGGGTAATAGTGAACGCACCGTTACGCCCCGGGTCACCGTTGGTGTGTCGACGTGCCCTGTCGGATTATCCCGAGCCGCGACATCACATTGGGCTTCATCTGCAGCGGCCGCGCCTTGACCTGGTGTCCCCCACGGTACTGTATTGCGCATACGGAAGAACTTGGATCACCGCTGCCAGGAAGGTCCCCGGATGTCAAGAACCTTCAAGTTGAAATTGACCGGGATTTTGGCACTCGTTTTGAGTACCTCTCTAGCCCTGGGCATATTGGTCTCCTGTGTAGTGGTGACGCAAGAACCAGCCCAGGACGATGAAACCGAGCATCGCTGGCCCAGTCCGCCGGACGGCTCCTTCGTATCGGTCAGTGTGGGATGGATTCACGCTTGTGGTGTGCGGCCGGACGGTTCGGTTGTTTGCTGGGGATACGATGGGCACGGCGAGGCCAGTCCGGCGGCCGGCACTTTCGCATCGGTTAGTGCGGGGACACACCACACCTGCGGTGTGCGGAGGGATGGCTGGATCTCCTGCTGGGGATACGGTGGACATGGCCAGTCCCGTCCGCCGACTGGCACCTTTGCATCGGTCAGTGCGGGGGGACCGCACACCTGCGGCATCCGGCCGGATGGTTCGGTCGACTGCTGGGGGTCAAACAGTGATTGGGACGATGAGTTCAGGGGACTGGCCACGCCACCGGCCGGTTCTTTCACATCGGTTAGTGCGGACGATGGGCACACCTGCGGTGTACGGACGGATGGCTCCGTGGCCTGCTGGGGGAACGATGAATTTGGCCAGTCCAGTCCCCCCACCGGCTCCTTCGCTTCGGTGAGTGCAGGGGATGGGCACACCTGCGGTGTGCGTACGGAAGGCACCGTGGCCTGCTGGGGGGACGATAGAGAGGGTCAGTCCAATCCGCCCGCCGACACCTTCACAATGGTCAGCACAGGATCTAGATACACCTGCGGTGTGCGTACGGAGGGTTCGATCGTCTGCTGGGGGTGGGGATACGGTGAACATGGCGTGACCCAACCGCCGGCCGGCTCCTTCGCCTCAGCCACTGTGGGAGGAGCCCACGCCCGAGATG
>JAPPAJ010000132.1 GCA_026705565.1 Caldilineaceae bacterium
GCCGGCCAGGGTTGGACCCCGCCCACCGCGCGGGGCCTCCAGTACATGGTGGATCACCTGCCGGAGAACGTGAACTGGAACATTAGTTGCATGCAGCCGCCTGACTACTGGCAACTGATTGCCCATGCCATCGGTTTGGGCGGTCACATCCGCATCGGCATGGAGGACTGTCCCTATCTGAGCGAAGGGGTGTATGCTCGCACCAACGCCGAACTGATCGACAAAGCGGTGCGCCTGGCGCGCGAGATCGGACGCGAGATCGCGACGCCCGAAGAAGCCCGGGCCATGATCGGGCTCGAGCGCTGACGTGCTGTCGGAGCGATCCGAATCACTGACATCATGAAGGGACTCAGCTGCAACTCGGCCCTCTTTGCCCACATCGACGTGGTGGAGTGCATGGGCATCCTGGCGGATCACGGTTTCCAGGCGATCGACGTATCGCTGGAGTTGGAGCCGCCCTTCCTGCCCGTTCCCAAGCCGCACATGTACGTCGACGCGGATGCCGCGGAAAGGGCCCGCGTGGCGCAAGGGGCCAGGACAGCGGGCCTGGACTTCGGCACCTGCAACGCCCACACGAACCTGATCGACGGGGACCCCGAGGCGCGGGTCCGCAACCTGGACTTCGTGCTGGGCGGCATGCGCGTGGCTGCGGACCTGGGCTGCAAGTACGTGATCACCGGTGGCGGCATGAAGAACATGTACGGCCGCGAAGGCACCTACTGGCAACGCTTGCTGGATGCCATGGCCGTGCTCCTGCCCGCCGGCGAGGAGCTGGGAGTGACGCTGCTGCTGGAATGCGCGAGCCTGCCCGGATGTTTGGTGCACGACCTGCGCGGCATGCGCAGGCTGTTTGCCGAGGACGGCATGGACAGCTTGCAGGTGCTCTTCGACCCCGCCCACTACCTGGTGCGCGGCGACGATGTCACGGCGGCCTACCGGGAACTGGCACCCCGCGTTCGCCACATTCATGCCAAGGATGCCCTCGGACGGGTGGAGGACTTCGAGTTCCCGCCTCTGGGAGAAGGGGAAATCGATTTCCGCAGCCTGATACAGGCCGTCCGCGACACGGGCTTTGCCGGTTATATCGCGTTGGAATACGAGGGGTTTGCCTGGGGCCACACTCCCGATCCCCTGCGCATTCTGCGCGAGGGACGGGATTTCCTACTGGCCCATCTGGAAGCAACGGCCGCATAGGACCGACCGCACACGGACAACGGAGGCAGGGCATGCACGCGGCGGTCCTCGAACGGTTCGGCGAGCCCCTGGTCTGGCGCGAAATGCCGGAACCGGTCCCCGAATCACATGAAGTCGTCCTGGCGGTACGGGCCTGCGGCATTGACGGTACCGATCTCAAGCTGATGGACGGTTTCGGCTACGAACCCGAGCTGCCCTTCGTGCCCGGCCACGAAATTTCCGGCGTGGTGGACTCGGTCGGGTCGGCCGTGACCGATCTGCGGCCCGGCATGCCAGCGATTGTCTACAACTTCGAGACCTGTGGTGTCTGTGCGTTGTGCCGGGCGGGCCGCACCCAGCTTTGCCTTGACATGGGCAGTGTCATGGGCGTGCTGCAGGCCCATAGCAGCATGGCGGAGTACGTGAAGGTTTCGGCTCGGCAGGTGGTGCCGGTGTCCGAGGCACTCTCTTCGGTCGATGCCGCCACCTGCTGCGATGCCGGCCTGACTGCTCACCACGCGATCGACCGCGCGGGATTGAAATCCGGAGAGACCGTGTTGGTCGTGGGCGCAGGCGGCGTGGGTTCCTATGTGGTGCAGCTGGTCCGTCGCGCGGGGGCCAGTCCCATCGTTGCAGAACTGGGAACGGCCAAGCAAACCTGGGCTCGAACCATGGGGGCAACCGCCGTGGTGGACGGTGCAGCATCGTCGTGGACGGCCGCCCTGGAGACCATCGGAGCGGGCAGTGGCGTGGATTGCGTCTTGGACATCGTCGGCACCCGGATCACGATGCAGGCTGGTCTGGAGTCCCTGCGGCCAGGGGGACGGATGGTGCTTGTCGGGTATACGCCGGACGATTTGCAGGCGGCCGGAAAGGACCTTGCGCAACGGGAAATCCAGATTCTGGGAACGCGTGCCGGGACCCGCCGGGATTTGGAGGCCGCCGCCGGCCTGCTAACCGACGGGTCGCTGCAATCCATCGTGACCCGGACCTTCCCGATGGAGGAAGTCAACATGGCCTTGGCGCTGTTGCGGTCCGGAAAGGCCAACGGCCGCATTGTCCTGCTGGCGCCCGGAACCGCCGCGTAGCCGGATCCCCAGGGCCCTGCTTCCCATACCCCGTTTGGTCTGCCGACCGCGCGGGGAACACCCCAACGGAACTTCCATGTCGATTGAATTCGAACATCCCCGTTTCTTTTCCCGCCACATCCCTCATGCGGACTGGCAGGAGTTCTCAGCCGAAGGCTACAGGCATTCGGTGACGGGAGTTGTCTACCGCGGCGAACCGCGGCCCACCTGCGGCATGCCTGTGGGCGGTCTCGACACGGGTTGCCTGGACATTGAACCCAACGGCATGCTGGGGTACGTCACAATCTTCAATGAGCTTGTGGCACCGCGTGGCCTTGCCAACATGCCGTTCATGGGATACCGGACGGATGGAGTCACCCGCCTGCTGGTGACGGACCGGAGGGCCAAGGAGGATACCCCCACCCCTGCGGCATCGCCCCATCAGTTTCCGCCCACCGATTACACGCCCCGCTACCGGCAGTTGGATCTGTCCGGCGTGGACATCTGCCGCAGCGTGGACTACTGGGGCCATTATCCGGTCCTGGACATGGAGTTTGATACCGGTGACAGCCTGGATGTTGGCATGCGGGCCTTCCATCCCTTCCTGCCCGGTGATGCCAACACGTCGCTGCTGCCAGGCGCAGTTTTCCGCGTTCGTCTGCGCAACCGGTCCGACAATGCGTGTCAGGGAGTGTTCCTGTTTTCGCTGCCCGGATTTGGGGGCGGGAAATCCATCCCGGGGAAGCATGTTGAACGCGCCGTTTTGGACTTGGCATCCACCATTGAGGCTGTCCGAGTGAACCGGTTGAGCGACAACCCGGGGGGCCGGATGGAGTACGCCTTGGGGGTAGTCAATGCGCCAGCCGGTTGTACCTGGGGAGCGGGATTGGATGCCGAAGGCGGCCGATGGGCGGCCGCAGGCGAGTCGCTGCCCGCGCCCCTACCCGAGGAGAGCGGACTGTCCGTGCGCATCCCCTTTGCCCTGGAACCGGGAGTCAGTACCGAGTTGACCATCCTCCTCGCCTGGCATGCCCCAACCTGGATGTCAGGCGGAACCCCGGCCGCGGACGACTCCTCCCCCTTCGTCCATATGTACGAACGGACGTGGCCGGATCTTGAGACGGTCCTTCAGGATTTGGCTTCCCGCCAATCTTCGTATCTGGACCGGGTCATTGCGTGGCACGAGGTTCTGTACCAGGCGTCCGAGGTTCCAGGCTGGCTTGCCGATTCGCTCATCAACAACCTGCACCTGCTGACCGAGTGCAGCGTGTGGGCACAGGAGGGATGGACCGGTTCCGAATGGGTTCCGCCTTCGCTCGGGCTGTTCGCGCTCAACGAATGCCCGCGCGGCTGTCCCCAATTGGAGTGCCTGCCCTGCAGCTTCTACGGGAACATTCCGCTGCTCTACTTCTTTCCGGATGCTGCCCTGTCCACGCTCCACGGTTATCGTGCCTACCAGTTTCCCGACGGACGGCCACCGTGGATCTTCGGCGGCATCACGGCGCGGGACAAGAACAACCGGGATCCCTATGCCATGGCGGCCCCGGACCACGGCTACCAGACCGTGCTCAACGGTGCCTGCTACATCGTCATGGCGGATCGGTACTGGCGCACGTCCAGAGACGACGTGTTCCTGGCGGAGTTCTGGGAATCGCTGAAGCGTTGCAACGACTTTGCCCTGGCCCTGCGGCCTGCGTACGGGGATGCGCAGGTGGTGGCCATGCCTGAACCCGGCACGGATGCCGAAGGTTTGGGCGACACGGAGTGGTTCGAGGCTCCGGAGCCGGGCTGGAAGGGATACGTGACGCACGCCGGTGGCATTCGATTGGCGCAGGTTGCGATCATGCGTCGCATGGCACTTGCCATGGATGACTCCGAGTACGTCGCCAAATGCGACGACTGGCTGGCAGCGGGCGGGAAGGCCTTGGAGGAAATTCTCTGGAACGAAACCTGCTACTGGAACTTCCGGGAACCCGACACGGAAACCGAATCGGACTTGGTGTTCGGCTACCAGTTGGACGGCCACTGGATCACCAGCTGGCACGGTGTGGACGCCGTCTTTCCCGCCGACCGGGTCTCCGTCACGTTGCAGACCATCCGCGACATAAATTGCGGTCTGTCACAGTCCGGTGCGGTGAACTACGCCAATCCGGACGGCACCGTGGCGCAGGTGGGCGGGTACGGACCCTACAGCTATTTCCCACCCGAACTCTTCATGTTGGCCATGACCTACATGTACGAAGGCAACCGGGATTTCGGCATGGATCTGCTCCACCGCTGCCTGGCCAACATTGTGCACTGGGGCTATGTGTGGGACTTCCCCAACACAACCCGCGGCGATGCCGATACGGGGCAGCGTACTTTCGGTGCCGACTACTACCAGAACCTGATGCTTTGGGCCGTTCCCGCGGCTCTTGCCGGCAGCGACATGACGGAACCACAAGCCGTGGGCGGTTTGGTCCAACGGATGCTGGACGCGGCATACCTTGGGACGGTGTCATCGTGACGCGCAGGTTCGCTCCTACGCGGCTGGCCGCGTTTGTACAAGGCATCCTGGAAGCTGCCGGCACGCCAGCCGATCTCGCCGCGATCGTTGCCGATACCCTCGTCGATGCAGACTTGAAGGGCGTCGAGTCTCACGGTGTACTGCGCGTGCCCCACTACCTCGAATTGATGGCGGAAGGGTACATCAAACCAGCTGGCCGGTCCACGGTAGTCCGCGAGGCACCGACCTGGGTGATGGTGGACGGGCAACAGGGATTTGGCCACTGTGCCTTGCTGAACCTGTGCGAAAGGGTGGCAGCCAAGGCCGAGCGTACCGGTGTTGCCTTTGGCGGGTTGACCAACACAACCCATACGGGACGGATCGGCTGGTTCGCGGAGAAGATTGCGGGGCGCGGTTTCGCCATCCAGATCACGGGAGGCGGCGCGCACCGGCTGCCGGAGCACACCTCCGTGGCCCCGTACGGCGGCCGCGAGCGAATTCTGAGCACGAATCCGATCACCCTGGGCTGGCCGGGAGGCCGTTTCGGCTCCATTGTTGCCGACTTTTCCACCAGTGCAACCGCGGAAGGCAAGGTCCGCTTCCACCGCGAGCGTGGCGAATCCCTTCCGCCGGGTTGGATTCTCGATCGGGATGGAGTCCCATCGACAGATCCCGATGCACTCTACGGTGGAGGATCAATCCTGCCCATGGGTGCCCACAAGGGCTATGGCTTGGCACTTTTCAACGAGTACCTGGGCGGCATCATGCTTGGTCCCACCTACGAGGCCAATTGGACCGTAACCATCTTGGATCCGACTGCATTCGGGGATCCCCAAGTCCAGTTGCAGGACGCGGAGGCGCTTTTGCAACGGATCAAGGACTCGCCTGCGGCTCAGGGCTACCGGGAAGTGCTGCTCCCGGGAGAACTGGAAGAGATGGTTGCCCGCGAACGGACGCACACTGGCATTCCGGTAGCGGATGCGATTTGGGACCGAATCACGGAGGTGGCGGCCGGGTTGGGCATTCCCCCGTTGGATGAGTAATCCCAAGTTTCGTCTGCTCCAGCTGCGTTGTCAGGTGGTTGTCACCGCTGTGTGCCAACTTCACTGACCGGTTCTACGCCGGTGCCGTGGAATCGACTTTCGTCACGCGACGAAATCGGGACAGTTCCGAACGATGGCGATCATGGTCGCGGCATCCTCGGCACCGTGTTCCAGGGGCGTACGCGGCGGGGTGCCGGTCGTTATGGACCGGTGGAAGTGAATCAACTCGTTGCGGAAGGCTTCCCGATAGTCGATCGTGATCTCCCGTTCGACATAGCGGCCATCCTCCATGCCGCGATGAATCACCATGGTGGGGGCGTGTTTCAGGAACGGTGAAGGAAATCGGATCGCGGTGGAACTGCCGTCGTCGCAGGCAGTGAAGGTCTCATCGAACAGCCGGATGTCGGGCATGAAGACGGCGGTGAAGACGCACCGGACACCGCGCTCAAACTTGAGCGTGGCCGTAATCGAGCGACCGCCGTTCCAGATCTCCGTTGACAGCACGTCCTCCACGCGCCCGAGGCAGCCGCGCATGATCGAAAGTTGATGGCATCCACTGCCGAGCAACCCCCCGTAGGCGCGTGCCACATGCTCCGGTTGTTCGCCGATGGCTTGTTGCTGCGCCGTGCGCATTGCCCGACCTGTCGCGGCCACGCGGTTGGGATCGGCATCGTCGCCACGCAGGATCTCGTAGTGCTCAAGGAACGGTTCGTTGGGGCCGTGGGCGACGTACATCGTCGCCATGCGCACCGCGGACATAGCTCGTACCATGGCCGCGCCCGTTTCGTATCCGGGATCGTAGGGTTTGTGGTAACCGAGTTGGCCAATCAGACTGTTGCGGCGGGCCGCCTCGACCATGTCGGTGGCCTCTTCGACGTTTACGCACATCGGTTTCTCCACGAAGACGTGCACCCCTGCGGACAGGGCTGCCATTACTTCGGGATAGTGGTACGGCGTCAAAATTAGGGCGGCATCCAACTCGACGGTGTCGAGCATGTCGCCAATGTCCGTGAATGCATGGGGGACCCCATACCTGCGGGCCAAGGTTTGCGCCGTCCGTGCGGACAGGTCGCAGAGCGCAACAATTTCATACAGGTTGGGCAGGGATTGCAGATGGGGCAGGTGCATTACCTGTGCCACCAAGCCGGTACCCACGATGCCTACGCGCAGCCGTGTTCCGTTCATGTCGCCGCCTGGTTTGGAATGGCCATTGTGTTGCCAGTTGCACCGTCCGCGAGCACCTGGATCGGTTCGACGAACGGTCCCGCGCGCAAGTTTGGAATGCACCTTCCCGTTAGACGGCTTACCGTCGACAAATCCGCCCCGAGCGTCGTTGCATCCAGTGTTGCCGGAGCCGAATATGC
The DNA here is from genome assembly GCA_026705565.1 of Caldilineaceae bacterium. Classification (GTDB taxonomy): domain Bacteria; phylum Chloroflexota; class Anaerolineae; order Caldilineales; family Caldilineaceae; genus Bin34. The sequence continues at coordinate 7,133 of JAPPAJ010000132.1, forward strand.
CATCGGCATGGAATATCCAAAGGTTGTGGGAATTGACGGGTCCATGATACATGCCACGGATCGGCATCCGATGGGAATCGGATGTGGTAGCGGATTTGCGGACGACTGCTATTTCGCGTTCAGGCAGGATCAGTGCCCCCAAAAAAGGGATTCTGGCTGATTGCTATACTTTGGCATCATCCGTGGATTTGATCGATCTCACCACCGGTGCTTCACCGTCAGGGCGCGTTTCGGTCAAGGAGATCTTATGAACGGCAACGTTATTGGTCGACGAGAGTTTTTGCGGTCCAGTGCAATCCTGTTGGGAGGTTTGACGGTTGCTGCCTGCGCTGATCCGGCTGCCATGACCGGTGCCGAACCAAGTATGGAACCGATTGAGCTTCGGTACCACCACCGCTTGGGCCTTGAGTGCGACAACCATGGCCAGTGGGTGGAGAAATTCAACGAGGACAGGGCACCGGATGTCTCCGTCACCATGGAGTGCTTCCCCGGTGCTGACTACTTCAAGAAGCTGAATACGCTGATTGCCGGCGGCACGATTGGTGACGCCTTTTGGATCTCGTCCATCGAGGGCTACTATCGGTTGGCCGCTGCCGGCGCGTCCAGGGCGCTCGATGATCTGGTGGAGTCGTCTGGCTTTGACCTAAGCGATTTCTACGCGCTCAACATTGAGGCCGCGCGCCTGAATGGCGAACTCTACGGCCTGCCCCAGTTGGCCCATCCCGGGCGTGTGGGCCTGTTCTACAACGTCGGGTTGTTTGAAGACGCTGGTATGGAGCCGCCGAACGACACGTGGACGTACGACGATCTGCTGGCGGCAGCCGCGGCCTTGACCGATCCAGACGAAGGGGTGTACGGGTTCCTGCCGTGTTTGGGCTACTTCTGCCTGCTCGTCTACCAGCGGTCATGGGGTGGCGACATGCTGAACGGAGACGGCACCGTGGCCACGCTCGATTCTGATGAATCGATAGCAGCACTGCGCTTCGTCAGCGATCTGTTTCATGAAAACGGGGTGGCGCCGCTGCCCGGCACGATGGAACAGGGCACATACCAGACATTCGCGGCCAACAAGCTGGCGATGTACCAGTCGGGCTTCTGGGGCGAATACGTGAAGAACTTCGTTGAGGAGGACGCGTGGGCCGTGGCCCCAATGCCGATCGGAGCCGATACGGGCGTGCGCGGCAACATGTTCGAGTCGGACCCTGTTTGCGTCTCGCGAGCTTCGGAGAACCCGGCCGAGATGTTTGACTGCTTGACGTACTTCACGACGTTCGACGCCCAGATTGGCAACTACAACGCCATGGGCGCGCCGTCGGTACGCCCGGATGTAATGGCGTCGGAGACGTTGCAGTCTTCGGCATTGATGCGGGTGTTTGGCGGAATCATGGACGAGGCATTGCCGCTTGTCCTGCCGGCGAACTTCCGCGAGACCGAATACTTCAAGACCATCAATGAGATGCTCCAGGTTGTTTGGCTCGGCGAGAGCGATTTGGACGAGGTGATCGGCGATGTCCAGGAGGCAGCCGCTGAAATCCTGGCCAAGCCGTCGTTGGAGGCATAGACGATAGGATTCCGGCGGGCGGGTGCCGAACCCGTCCGCCGGTGTTGACAAGGGATCGTCCGCGGGTCGGTGCACGGAAAATTGCCGCGGACAGCAGGGAAAAGGGGATACACACCATGCGGACGGTCAAAGCCGCAGTCTGCTACGAGTACGGGAGGCCTCTGGTCGTCGAGGAGGTTCATCTGGAGTCTCCCGGCCGCGAGGAAGTGGAAGTCCGGATAGAGGCGTGTGCCATTTGCCACAGCGACATTCACATCATTGATGGGGAGTGGCACTACGAGGCCCCCTTAATTCCCGGGCATGAAGCCGCTGGCACCGTGACCCAACTCGGTGCCGGGGTGGAAGGCATTGCGGTAGGCGACCGGGTGGTCGTGTCCTTGCTGTGGTCGTGCCGTCGCTGCCGCCACTGCCTGGAAGGCGAACCCTATCTTTGCATCGGCGAACATCCATTAGAAGATGTGCATTCGAAGTTCACCAACCGCGCGGGCACGCAACTGAACCGTGCGCTGAGGGTGGCCGGGTTCGCGGAGCACACTGTGGTCCACGAAACCCAAATCGTCAAGGTACCCGACTCGATTCCGATTGTCTCCGCAGCCCTGCTGGCCTGTGGGGTCATTACCGGCTTGGGTGCCGTGGTGAATACCGCGGGGTTCCGGTTCGGGAGGTCGGTGGCCGTGGTTGGATGCGGAGGCGTGGGCCTCAACACCGTCCAAGGAGCGATTCTGGCTGGTGCCACGCAGGTCATTGGGGTCGACATCGAACCGGAAAAGCTGGATATCGCGCGGGAATTCGGTGCCACCCATGTGGTGCATGCTGGAGAGACTGACGCAGTACAGGCGGTAATGGATCTTTCGTCGGGCGGGGTCGACTACGTGTTTGTGGTGGCCGGCGTCACACGACTTCTGGAAGAAGCGGCGGACATGATATGCAAGGGCGGGGGCGTCATCCAAGTGGGCATGCCTCCCCAGAGCGACACGTTCGCGTTCGCGGGGCAGCGCTTTATGGGGCAACGTTCGCTGAAGGGCAGTTCGATGGGCGGGACGAATTTCCAGCGCCAGGCACCGCAACTGATGGATCTGTACCTGCAGGGCCGGTTGAAGCTGGACGAACTGGTGACCCGTACCTATCCCCTAGAGAAAATCAACGAGGCAATCGCGGCGGTGGCGGAACCTGCCACCCTCCGCAACGTGATCACATTCTGACGCGGGTCGTAGCCTGCAATGGCGGGACGCAGGGTAGGTTAGGTGCCGGGTGCCCGGCGGGTTCCCATGCTTCGGGCATCACCCCTTGATGCCCGACATGACAATGCCCTGAATCCAATACCGCTGCAGTAGCACGAACACCAGCAGGCACGGCAACGTCATGATAATGGACGCTGCCATCATGAGGTGTTCGGTGGCTTGTCCGCCAAGGGATACTACTCTTTGGAAGTAGGTCAGGCCAAGGGCCAGGGTGAACTTCTCCGTGGTATTGAGGAAGATCAGTGGTCCGAAGAAGTCGTTCCAGCTGCCCAGGAAGGAGAAAATGCCCATGGTGACGAATACCGGCACCGACAAGGGGGTCAGGACACGGAAGAAAATCCAAAGGGAGTTTGCACCGTCGATCTTGGCCGCCTCGTCAAACTCCCGGGGAATGGTCAGGAAGAATTGACGAAAGAGGAAGATGGCGAACGCGCCACCGCCAAACCAGGGCGGGATGTAAAGGGAACGGAGTTCGTCGAGCCAACCAAGCCACTTGAAGAGTAGGAACGTAGGAATGATCGTGATCTGGGGCGGCAGCATCAATGTACTCAGCATGACCAGGAACAGGATGTTGCGTCCCGGGAAACGGAACCGGGCGAAGCCGTAGGCCACCAGCGATGCGGACAGGATCTGACCAATTCCCGTCAACACCGTGACTTTGAGGCTGTTCCAGAAGAATAGGGCCAGCGGGGCTTGGCGGAAGACTTCGATGTAGTTGGACCACTGGGGAGCCTCGGGTAGCCAAGTCGGCGGGAAAATGAAGATTTCCCTTGGTACCTTCAGGGATGTGAGCACTGCCCAAAGAAACGGCAGGCCAAAAGCAGCGGCCAGGACCAGAACCACCAGAAAGGTTGGGATCATGCGGGTAGCCTGCCGCAGACGGACACCGCCGAAGCGGGCTGCCGGCACCTGAGGTGCAGAGAGTGTGGGTTCTACCATCGCTCGCCCTGGTCAAACTCGTAGTAGACCCACGAGCGGGAAAGACGCAGCTGCCAATAGGTCAGGATTACCAGGATCAGGAAGAAGAACCAGGCCAGAGCGGACGCGTATCCCATCTCCCAGTAGTCGAAGGCGTGATTATAGAGGTTCAGGACGTAGAAGAGGGTCGAGTAGGCAGGCCCGCCGGCTGGCCGCGTCTGGCCGGCTCCGCTGGTCGCCACGAAAGCCAGCGTGAACATCTGCATCGCGCCGATCAGGCCCAGCACCAGGTTGAAGAACATCGACGGCGAAAGCAGGGGAATGGTGATGCGCCAGAACTTGGCTTGGTTGCCCGCACCGTCGATCTCCGCCGATTCGTAGAGTTCGATTGGAATCCCCTGCAGGCCGGCCAGGAAGATAAGCATCGAGCCGCCGCCGACGGCGCCCCAGAGACTGATCACGATCAGGGACGGCTTGGACCATTGGATGTCATCGAGCCAGCGCGGTCCTTCGATGCCGATCAAGTCAAGGAGATAGTTGGCCAGGCCCACGTTCGGCTGGAAAATCCAGAGCCAGAGAAAGGCGGTGGCGACGATGGGCGTGATGGATGGCAGGAAGTAGATGGCCCTGAAGATGGTGCGTCCCAGGATGCGCTGGTTGAGGAGCAGGGCGCAGCATAGGGAGCCGGCGATGGAGACCGGCACGAAGACGGCAGCGTAGTAGACCGTGTTCCAGAGCGACTTCCAGAAGAGGTCGTCTTGGAACATGCGGATGTAGTTGTCCAACCCTACGAAGTCGGGCGGCGTGATGATCTTGTAGAACGTGAGACTGAGGTAGATGGAGGCCAGCATCGGGCCGACCGCGAACACCGCGAAACCGACCAGCCAGGGCGCGATGTACAGATAGCCCTCGATGGCTTCCCTGGTAGCGGAGGACATGCGCACGGGAGAACTCCTATTGGAAGCCGGGTGTCCGGGTGTGCTGGTTGTCGCAACCATTGCCGGCGGGCGACACCTGGCTACCCCTATGCCTCGAACACGATCACGCTGCGGCGTGCTTCGCCGCGGGTCATCAGGTCGAAGCCGTCGTTGACCTCTTCCAGCGAAAGCCGATGGCTGACCAATGCGTCCAGTTTGAACGTGCCGGCACGGAACCGGTCGATCAGCAGTGGGATGTCGAGGGCCGGGATGCCGCCACCGGCGTGCGCACCGGTGATCACCTTTTCGTTGTCGATCAATTCCGCCTGATCGACCACGAGTTGTGTGCCGGGAGGTCCGGCTCCCTCCAGCACTACCATGCCTCCGTTGCGCACGACGCCGACGGTTTGGTTCATCGCGACGGCCGAACCGGAGAAATCGAAGGCGAAGTCGGCCATGGCACCGCCGGTGGCTGCACTCACGGCCTCCGCAGGATCCGCCTGCGAGGCGTCAATGGTGTCGGTTGCGCCGAATTCGCGTGCCCAGTCGAGCTTGCGGGGTACGACATCGATGGCGATGATCTGCCGGGCGCCGCAGAGCTGTGCCGCGTTGATGCCGGCAAGGCCCAAGCCGCCGCAGCCGAAGACTGCAACGCGGCTGCCCGGCGCGACCTTGGCCCGGGTCAGGACGGCCGCTGCGCCGGAGAGGGCGCAGCAACCGAGAAGGCAGGCCGCCTCGAACGGCACTTCGTCCGGGATCTTTGTCAGTGACGCTTCCGGGACGACGCATGCCTCCACGAAGGTTGCGATCTCGTGGTGTCCGAAGCGCCCAACGCGAATTCCGTCAAGGCTAAAGCGGCTGTCGATGTCAGGCACGGCTCGGCGGCGCTGGGGTTCGCAGAGGCGCGGCCGGCCCGTCCGGCACTGGCGGCAGTGGCCGCAGGCACCCAGCAGATCGGATACCACATGGTCTCCCACGGTGAGCGTGTGAACCCCGTCCCCCAGCGCCTCGACGATCCCGGCTCCTTCGTGGCCTGGGATGTACGGCTTGGGCCAGCCCGCGTGGGTGACAACGAACTTGTCGCTGGCACAGATGCCGCTGGCGCCCCAGCGTACGAGCACTTCGCCCGGCCCCGGCGGAGCCAGTTCGACATCCCGAATCTCCAGGCGGGCACCGTCGCGCAGGCACAGCGCAGCTTGAACTCTCATCAGTTCTCCGGATTTCCATTGCCGACGGAGGCAGCGAGCGAATGGCTGGTCACTTGGGCCAGCGGTTCGCCGATCACGGCTTCGGTCAGCATTTCGGGGGTAACATCGGCCTTGTCGGCGTCCAGCACCTTGACACCCGCGTTCAGGGCGACAAAGTGGTCCGAGACCGCGTAGGCATGGTGGATGTTGTGGGTGATGAAGACCGTAGCGATGCCGCGTTCCTTCAACGTCTCCATCAGGTCCAGGACGGCGTGGGTTTCCTTGACCGAGAGCGCGGCCGTGGGTTCGTCGAGCATGAGGACCTGGACGCCGAAGTAGAGGCTGCGGCTGATGGCGAGCGCTTTTCGTTCACCTCCCGAGAGGTTTTCCACCAGTTCCTCGGCATCGTCGAGGAAAATGCCCATCTCGGCAATCGCCCGCAGCGACTCGGTCGCCATGTGGTCGAAGTCCAGGAATCCCCACCGGCTGCGCGGTTCCTTCCCGAGGAAGAAGTTGCGTGCGATGTTCATGATGGGGACGAGTCCCAGGTCCTGGTAAACGATTTCGAGTCCGGAAGCCCGCGACTGGCTGGGATTCTTCCAGCGGACCTGTTCTCCCTTGTAGTGCACCGTTCCGCGCGACGGCGGGAAGACGCCGGCCATGATCTTGACCAGCGTCGTCTTGCCGGCGCCGTTGTCTCCAATCAGTCCCAGAACCCGTCCGGCGTGAAGATCCAAGTCCACTCCGCGCAGTGCTTGCACGTGTCCGAAGCTCTTGTGGATGTCCGTCATGCGGACAATCGGAGTGCCGGTGTCGGTCATGCGTCGCTCCGCTGGAACTGGAGCAGACGGAAGTTGCTGAAGCCGCGGTTGATGATCACCGCGAGCATCAGGATGATGCCGGTCACCGGCATGTAGATGTAGGAGGAGTAGCCGAAGAAGATCAGGCCCGAACGGATCACACTCACGAAGATGGCGCCGAGCACCGCGCCGACCATGCTGCCCTTGCCCCCCATCAGAAGGGTGCCGCCAATCACGGCCGCCGTGATGGCCTCGAACTCCATGCCCATGCCCAACTGCGATTGGGAAGTGAGGAAGCGGGCCATGTTGGCAGCACCGGCAAAGCCTGCCAGAAGGCTGCAAAGGGCGAAATTGATTACCTTCACGCGGCTCACCGGCACACCGGAGTTGCGCGCCGCCTGCGCGTCGCCGCCGGTGGCCAGGACCCAGTTGCCATAGCGGGTCTTGGCGAGTACGACCTGCAGAATGATGGCGAGCAGGATCCACCAGATTACGGTGTTCCGCATCAGGGAGAAGGTGATGCCGGCCATCATCTCGAGGAACTCCTTGTCCGCCTTGTAGCTGACGGAAAAGCCTCGGGTCAGGATGATGTGCATGCCCCGGTAGAACATCATTGCGGCCAGCGTCACGATGAAGGACGGGATGCGCAAGTTGACCGTGATCAGGCCGTTGACCAGGCCGATGACCGCACAGAGGATCAGGGTCACGAGGAAGGCCAAGGGCGGTATCAGGCCCGCATTGGCCATTTGGGCGAAAAACAGGGTGGCGATGAGGTAGACCGAGCCAACGGATATGTCGAACTCGCCCGAAATCATCAGGAAGCCGCAGCCGAGGGCCACGATGCCAACGTTGGCCGCGACCGTCAGGATGCTGGTGTAGGAGTCCACAGTGCGGAAGTTGGCCGCGCCGATCGAAAAAACCGCCACCAGGAGGACCAGGGTCGAGAAGATTCCCAGTTCGGGAATCCGCCGGACCATGCGGTTGACCCGGCGGCGAAAGTCGTCGCGCCCGCGGCGGTCGGTCCCGTCGACCGATACGGGGTCGGTGGCGTTGATCGTCATGTTCGGGTTGTGGCGGAAAGTGGGTTGGGAAAGATCGCACCGGCAGGCTCGCCCACACCTGCCGGCAACGGCTCAATCCGCCTTCAGGGTCGAGCCAATGTCAGGCCCGGATTCCGGCTTCTGCCTGGCCGATCAGGGCCGCGGCGTTTTCCTGGGTGACGACATAGGGTCCGGTCGAAATGTCGTTGGCAATCAGGAACTGGTTGGTTACCCACTGCCACGCGAGGGCTGCACCGTACCAACCCTGCAGATAGACCTGCTGGTCGATCGTGCCCACGCAGTCGCCGGCATCAATCATTCCGAGCAGTTCGGGATCCAGATCGATGCTGGTGACGTAGACCTTGCCTTCCTCGAAGGGTTCGTTCACGTTGCCCAGCTTGCCCATTTCGCGCAGGACCTCGATGGACCAGGCAGCAGGCCGGCTCCAGCCGGTATGGATCGTCTCCACATCCGGGTTGGCGATCAGGTGGGCCCGGACTATCTCCTGCATCTGCACCGGATCGACTTCTCCGGCGATGCTTTCGAAGTTCGTGCCTTCCGGCGTGAGCACATCCGACATGCCCTGCCCCCGGGTGACAAGCACCCAGGCACCCGGCACGTGCTCAATGTAGGTGGAGCGCTTGGGAGCACGCCCGGCCAGCTCCGTGAAGGCAGCCAACGCCCGTTGGGCGTTGCGGACCCCCGTCAACTAGGTGTCCTCGCCCGCGTATCGCAGGTGCGGAACCTGCTCCTCTGCCGGGCGCGGGTCCTTGGAGTTCACCAGCACCACCGGTACGCCTTGGTCGGCGAGTTGGCGGATGGGTTCGTCCAGGGCGTCCACATCGGACAAGACGGCCACGACCGCGTCGGCGTCGCCCGCCGCCACGATCCGTTCCATGTTCTCGCGCTCTTCGGCGAAGTCGCCGTCGCGGACGGTTCCGAGGTACTGTCCGTCGATGTTGTAGTGGCTGCAGAAATCCTGGAAGCCGTTGTTGGCGGCCGACCAGAATGAGATTTCCACCGAGCCGTGGGTGTTGAAATAGAACTTGTAGTCCGGCGATTCCGACATCATGGACCCTTCGGACGGTGCGGCAGCGGGTGTGACCGGCATCACGCAGGCAGCCGTCATGGATGCCCCCGCCGCGACCATCGAAGCACTCAGAAAGTGTCTGCGGTTCAGTTTCTTTCCGCTCATAATTTCTCCTGTGGGTAGTTCCGAGTCCAGTTGTCATGGGATAGGTGCTGACGACAACTACGCCGGTGGTCGGGTGTTCCGCACCTCCTGTGCTGCATTCATGTGTGGATGTGCGGGATGTGGGCGCATCCTTTGCACGGTGGAGAGATTCTAACAGCGAGGAAAATCCGCTGATTCGGGCGCACAGCAGAGATCTTGGACACTGCTCGAAGGCTTCCGTGAGAGTGCAGAGTGCGCTGACGGCCCGCGTCGTGTTGAACGATGTTCCGATTTCCTGCATCCGTTCTTCACGGATTGATCACAGTCGCCATACAGAATAGGTGGAAAGGAATTCCGGTGGCAGTTGGATTGGAGTTGGGTTTGGGATCGGCTCCGCCAGCCCGCATCACAAAAAGAAACGAGACAAAATATGTATAGGCGGAGTTTCCAGACAGCACCCGGCGGCGGAGCATCTCTCGTCGTCACGGAGCCGGAACATCCTGTTGCCTCCGGTCAGGCCAGTTCGCGGCGTCCGCTGTCGCAAACCTTCATCGCTTTGTCATGGCTTTCCTGATAGGGACGTTTGCACTGAGCGGTTGCATGGTTGGCGAACAAACCCATGGTGAGCATGGGGAGGCACATGGTGAACATGGAGCCGAGGGTGCGAATCAAGAACATGCCGCCACTGCGGAAGGGAGCGAAGAGGAATCCGGCGACCTCCTGACCTTGGACGAAACCTATGACGTGGTTCGGCTGGGTGCCGGATGAGCCTGGCATATAGTACCGAGGACAACGCCTTCGTTGGCACCGTGCAGAACACCACCGCCGAAACCTTGCCGCAGGTCCGAGTGGAAGTGCATCTGACCAACGGCGTGGAACTTGGTCCTACGACTCCGCAGGACCTTGAATCCGGTCAGATAGTGGAAGTGGTGCGCAACGCAGCGGATCAGGAATTCGATGGCTGGTCGCCCCATGCGGAAGTCGGCGGTTCCGAACACGGTCATGAAGGTGAAGGCGGGAACGAGCATGGTTCAGACGACCAAGGCTGAGGTCTGTGCTTTCATCGTCCGACGGCACGAACTGCCGTTCCCGATCGCCCCTGCCATTGGATTGGCAATCGGAACACTCACTTCCCGGATCCGGGCTGCCGCAGTATCGCCGTCGCGTCAAATTACTGATTAGCCGGAGCATTCATTTGCTTAGCGTACCGGAGAATCAAAGTGTCTGCGGTGCGCTTGGCGCGGGATGTCCAGTCGGTGGCTGGCGCGCTGCGCGCCGTCAATAACTCACGGGTTTGACAGTCTCGGGACAGAAGGCCGCGCTGCCATGGCCGCACCTGGTCTCCATTCCTTGGCACGCCACCGCACCCATTCCCACGCCAATTAATGCAGTCTCCTGTGCAGCGGTTTGTTGCGTCTACAAGACAGATGGGTGATCTCCCCCGGCCAACTCGCTGCCCTCTTCACTTTCTGTTGTGATACCAAAGATTTTCCGCCATTCAGCCGGGTTGTCCAGAACCGCTGTCAGGAGATCGTCCGTGTTGCCGGGTGCCCCGAACTCCTGCCAGTGTCGGGCGATTGCATCGACAGCTCCTTCATTGGACAAGATATGGTCCAAGACCGTGAGGATGGTTTGCGCCCTTCCCTGCGCTTCCCCGCGCTTTTCCCCACGTGCTTCACTCTCCCGAAGTTTATCGCCAAGGGCATCGCGCCATATCCCCAGGTTGGGGTCGAACCACTGAAACACGGGCGCATCGTCCGGGTGATCCTGTTTCAGACGCACCACATTCCCGATGACGGCACTGCGCACCTCCATGTTGGGGTCGTCCCCTTCACTTTCCACGCGCATATAGTTGCTGTTGGGTTGCAGGCGATACAGGGCAAGCTGTGCCAGGTATCCTTGGGAATCTCCTTCCGGCGGTTCTCCGGGATCCACAATCAGGTATTCCTTCACACCAAGACGTTCGTAAAGGACCGCCTTGTCCCCATAGTCCCGCGCCGCAGACGAAGGCGACACGACTTCTACAACCATTTCCGGGACAGGATGCCCGGGATCTGTCCGGATGACGCGTGATTCCTTCAAACTGCGGTCGTCCCGACCCGCCGGCAACACCACCAGATCGGGTTTGACTTGGGTCTTGGGTTTCCTGCCGCCCGTGAACAGGCTCAAATCGCGGCCCACAGCTTCCGGGAAGTGATAGTCGGGGGTGGGTTGTACTCGGTGCACTCCTTCTCCACCCAAAGGTATGCAGAGCGTTTCCCGCATCTGTTCGATGAGCGGATTGTGACGTTTCTGGTCGGGACTCACGAAACCCGCCAAGTCGTAGGGGAAGTTGCGGACATTGACCTTTCCATAGTCGGGGTCAGTGGTCCAGTCTTCGTAATATTCATGGTTTTCGTCGTAGACGAACTCCGGGTCGAAGTGGGATAGGGCTTGCAGGTCCGCCTGCCATGCCCGGGGGTGCAACAACCGCCACATCGCTCGCTGGTAACGCGACGCGATGGCGGTCGCCGAATCCGTGTCGCCCCGCGAGGCGGGGACCTGCCAGTCCCAAGCCTCTTGGGGTGGGGGCCGTCGCGGAACAGGCGCTACCGCTACGGCTTGGCCGGAAGTCTCTGCTGGTGCAACGGCCATGGGGTTGCCCTCCCTGCCTATATTACGCCCACCATTTTAATCTGCCTGTCTCCGCTGGATGGGGACAGCAGCCAATACCGAGACTTGCACTGCGATGGGGGAGGTCGCGGCACCGTACACACGATTCGGTACCTGGCCACGGTGACCGCTATCCATCACAATCCCACTATGCGTGCCCATTGCACGCAGCTGTGTCAACGGGGCAAACCAAGGAAGGGGATACCCGCCGCCACGTGCAAGCTGCTTCCCCTGAACGCGGTGATCCGGGACCAGGTCTCTTGCCCACGGATCCTCCGTCGAGGGCCAACAGCGCCTGTCCCTCAGCACGGTTGAAGGACAGTCACGCGAACTTGGTGCAACTGGGAGTTGCCGGGCTCCTGGATGATCTCAAATCCTGACTGCCTCACGATCATCAGTGAACGCCGCGGCCGGAAGCAATTGTCCTATCGCAAGGCAAATTGGGGGCCGTGAATTCCGCGATCATAAATCCTCTGGCATGCCTCGAGGACTGCGAGGCCGGTTCGACCGGGGATGGGTGACACCTCTCCATCCCGAACAGCTTGGACAAACCCTTCAGCCTGGCGCTTGAAGTTGTAGTTTTCGCCATCCCTGGTTGACGTGTCGTCGACTTCGATGCGTTGAGCCAAGCTGTTGCCTGCGATCTCCACCGATTGGCGAGCCCGAATACGGATGACCCCCTCCGTCCCGTAGATTTCGCTGCGCCATGAGGTTCCGCCCGCGGGATAGGTCGGGCCGGTGACGTTGAGCGTCGCCATTGCACCGTTGTCGAATGTCAGGAGAGCGGTGACGGCTTCTTCAACCCGAGAGCCTGCGGTCAAGGTTCGGGTCGAGGCGTGCACATCGCGCAGGGGCGCATCCACAAGCCACAGCAGGCGGTCCATGGCATGAACCCCCGTGTACATCAGAGCACCGCCCCCTGAGAGATCCGGAGAATTGATCCAGGACCCCAGATGGGATCCGCGTGGCGACGCGATGGTTTCCATACAGTTGACCGGTATCCCAATGTGCCCGGCTTCGATCCACGCCTTCGCCTGGATTGCCTCGTCGCGGAAACGGTGTACGAAGCAAATCATCAAAACCACACCCGCAGTTCTGCAGGCCTCTTCGATGTGTCGTCCCTCCGCCAGCGTGGAGCCCATGGGCTTTTCCATCAGGACATGCAGACCCCGTTCCGCTGCCATGCATGCGGCCTCCGCGTGTAGGTGGTGCGGCAAGGCCACCACCACGGCGTCAAGCTCCGATGCTGCATCCAATGCCGTCCGCCAATCCTGAAACGGCGTGGCACCGCAACGGTTGGCTTCGCGCCGGGCCAGGTCCGCGTCCGTGTCGGCCACCGCCGTGACCTGTGCGTGTTCAACGGCGAGAAACCCGGTGATGTGCCGGGCTCCCGCCTGGCCGGCACCAAGAATGGCTACCTTGAGGGTCATGTCTGTCATCCCATCCGTCGCCAGCGGTGGCTCCAGGCGCCACTGAAGGTTTCCGCGCCCGTTGGTGTGATGCGGATGTCCTCATTGATGCCCGTGCTCCAGGCGGGACCGTTCACGATGTTGCGCTTGGGGTGGTAGGAAAACACCATGCCTGCCTCGAGTGGCCAGTCCTGGCTCTTGCCCCAGCCCGGGGCCGCCGAGAACCAGGGATACTCAATGGTGTCCATGCCTTGGCCGTGGAAGTCGAAGGCCGTGGTCGTGGCACCCAGCTCCCATCCCTGTTCCTGCATGGTTTGCTCGAAGATGCCGGCCAGTTCGCTCAGGCGCGCCCCGGGCCGGGCGGCGGCCCTGATGCGTTCAAAGGCCAGGAGTTCGCTGTCCATGAGCTTCAGTTCCTGGTCTGTCGAGTCTCGGTACGCACAGTTCACGGTCAGTTCGCACCAGTGCCCGCTGGGACCCAGGATCTCCATGTGGTACCGCACGATGTCGTCGCACCGGAGCGGCGTGTCCTGGGGTGGCTCATGTTCTCCGGGGCGTTCCCCAACGAACACCAGAATGTCGCGCGCGCCGCCTGCCAGTGCCACGCGGCTGGCCTCGGCCGCCAATTCCCTTTGTGTTGCACCGGGCCGGAGTACCTCGACAAATCGTTCCATGGCGGACTTGGCCAAGTCCCAGAGCTCGAATTCCTGGCGTATCTCCAACTCGCTCTTGACGGCCCGTACCCGGTTCAGCAGGTCGTCCGCAATCACGAACTCCGCGTCCGGCATGTCGGAGGCCAGTAGCTCCATGGTTCCGGCTCCCAGGATGAACTGGTGCCCCGCCACTCCGATACGCGCCTTGCCATAACCGCGTGCCACGCATTCGGCGGCCATGCGGGGAGCGATGTAAACGTCGCCGCGCACATCCGTGATCCAACCCCTGGCGGCAATCCGTTCGGCCACCGCATATGAACTGAAGGCCAGGAATGGCTCCTCCTGGCGCGGGATGAATATCAGCCCGTCGTGGCCCCAGATGTGAAAATCGGTGAGATAGCGGAAGTAGCCCCTTCCGGTCCACCAATGCCCCTTGCCGGCGACAAAGAGGCCGTCAAGGTTTGCCTCCGCCATGGCGGCCCGAATTCGGGTCAGGCGTCTGTCTCGTTCGGAGAGATCCGGAATGGTGGTCATGTGTTCATTCCCCATGTTGATTGGAAGAGTCGGGTTGGTTCGGAGTGGGCCAGAGGTTGGCTGCGCCGTGTTCGGCAAACACGTGCGCGAGGTCAATCCACTTGCCTGCTGCATGCGACTGCACGCAGGCCTCAAGCAGTGCCAGTGTTCCGAGATGGTCGTGTGCCGATGTCCGGACGGACTGGCCCTGATTTACACAGGAGACAAACTCGTCGAGGAGGCCTTTGGCATCGTCCACGAATGGTCGTTGGGCTTCCAGCGGCACGGAACAAAGCTCCTCTGCCTGATCCCCGTTCTTGAAGCGGGGACCGGTCAGGCCCAGTTCGGGCTCGAACCGGCACTCCACGACATCGGCAAACTGGTTGCGCTGCAGGACCATGCCGCCTTCGAAGTCGGTGCGCCAGGCGAACTCCATGCCGTTCCAACCGGCCGTCCAGGTACCCAGATAGTTGACGCGTGTGCCGTCTGCCATCTCCATCAGGACCGACACGCAGCTGTCATGCCGATAGACACTGCCCGGGGGATTCCACATGTCTGCGCAGACCCGTACGACCTCCTGGGCGTAGCAGTAACGGATGAGATCCAGATGATGCACGGACTGTTCCAGCAGCATGGGATGCCGCATGGTCAGGGGATAGGAGTTCAGATCCCCGCGGCGTCCATCCCGGTTGCGTGTGTAGTTGAACCTGCCGAAGGCAAGCGGTCCCAATCGTTGTTCCTGTACCGTCTGCCGGAGGTGCTGGCTGGCGGCCAGGTAGCGGAAGTTCATGCCGACCATGAGTTGGCGGTCCGTTTCCTGCGCAAGGCGCACCAGTTCAATCGCCTGTGCCAACTCCTCGACCAAGGGTTTTTCGCAGATGATGTGCATGCCTCGCGCGAGGCATGCCTGAATCTGGCCATGGTGTAGTTCGGGAGGGGTGGCCAGCACCACAAAGTCCCATGGATCTGACTCGGGCTTGAGCGTAGAGTGACAAGCCACCGAGATTTCCAGGCTGGCTGCCAATGCCTGCGCCTTCCCGATGTCGAGGTCCACCAAGGCTTCCAGGGACACGCCCGGATGTTCGGTAAGGATCCCGGCCCAATGTGAGCCGCGGACCCCGCAACCGACCAGGCTACAGGTAAGGGACACGGGCGCAGTACTCAGTTGACGTGGCCGGGGCGCAGCCAGGCACCACAACCCGGTTGGCCCACGATGCAGCCTTCGCGGTAGACCACCCGGCCGGCCACCACGGTGGCATGGACCGAGCCGCCGACGGGTATTTCCCGATACAGCCGGCTGGCCTCGGCGGCCTTCGTGAGCCAGGTATTGCCGTTCAGCACCGTTTCCCGGCGCGGATCGAACACACAGATGTCCGCGTCCGCTCCCGGGCGCAGGACACCTTTGCGCGGGTAAAGGCCGAAGCTGCGGGCGGCGTTGGAGGCCAGCAGTTCCACCGACCTTTCAAGGGTGAATGTACCTTTCAGTCCCCATGTCAAGAGCAGTGGAACCAGGGCTTCAACTCCCGGATGCCCTGGTGGGGCGTCAATGATGTTTCCCCAGGCTGCTTCCTTTTCGGCGGCTGTAAAAGGGGCGTGATCGGTGGCGACAAAGTCAAGTACTCCGTCGTGCAGTCCCTGCCAAAGCGCATCCTGGTCGCCTCTTTCACGCACGGGGGGATTGATCTTGCCGTAGGGGCCAACCCGTTCGAGTTCGGCATTCGTGAACAGCAAGTAGTGTGGACAGGTTTCAGCGGTGACTGGTGCGCCTGCATGTTTGGCCAACCGGATCAGGTCCACGCTTGCCTTGGCGCTGGCATGCACGATGTGAACCGGCGCTTCCAACGACTGGGCCAACTGCAGCACTCCGGCAACCGCCGCGGTCTCCACTACGGCCGGTCTGGACATCAAGTGCCGCTGCCAGTCCTCTACCGACCTGCCGCGCGCCTGGCAGGTGTACCAGTCGATGAGGCTCTGGTCTTCGCAATGGATTGCACATCGCAAACCGGTTGCGCGGGTGAGTTCAAGCGCGGCGCCAATCGTGGCCAGATCGGGTGCGATGAGACCTTCAAACTCGTCTTCGCGACCGGGAGGAGCTTCGGTCATGAACAATTTGAAAGCAATGGCGCCGGCCTCCGCCATCCCATCCACTTCGCCCTTCTCCAAGAGGCCCGGTGCACCGTACAACGCAATGTTTACATGGGCATCCCGAACGACCAGGGAGCCGCGAGCCTCCAATGCCTGAGCGGTGGCCACACCGGGTTTTGAGATTGGCATCTCAAAGATGGTGGTGACTCCTCCTGCCGCTGCGGCTCGGGACTCGGTGGCGAAGTCACCGCGCTCCGGAAACGAAGGGGCGCGGCAGTGGAGGTGCGGATCGATGCCGCCCGGCAGGACCAGCATGCCGGTTGCGTCAATGGTCTCCCTGGCCGATGGCCTGTCGGCCGGGTCCAAAATCCCGGTGATCTTTCTCCCTTCCACGGTCACGGTACCGGGCCGGGAGGCAAAGGTTGTTTCGTACGAGGGGTTGAGGATCCTTCCCCCAATGATGGCCAGATCCGCGGTCACGGATGATCCCCATGGGAACTGTCCCGTACCTGTGCGATCGCTTGTTTCATGCTTTGTGCCTCCAAGTCTTCCTGCGATCCCTCGACCTGGACACCGTAAGCCTCCGACGCTTGTGCCGGGGAAACAAGACCCAATGCAACATCCTCCAACACGTCCGCGCGAGTTCGTTCGTTCGGTGGTCCGTATCCGCCCCCGCCTGGCACGCGCAACAACACCTCGTCCCCCGACTTGAACTGGTACGGTACGAATCGCTCCATGCGTTCACCATTCATGATCACATTGCCGGGGGTGCCGCGGTGCCCTCCGCGCAGGCCCTCCGCAGGGTACTTCATGAGATCGGGGCGGATGGTCAGTGTGGTTCCCTGTTCCGTCAGGGCGCGCAACCCGATCTCCTGGCCCAGTCCGCCCCTGTGGGTTCCCGGGCCGCCCGAGTCCGGAATCAGGCGTTTGTGCGTCATCAGGACCGGGCACTGAATCTCGAACATCTCCGTGGGTGTCACGGTGCTGTTGTGGGGATAGGCTCTGGGCAGCAGGCCATCGGCATCGTGGGTGGCGCCCAAACCGCCGTGCGGCAACACGTGGACGGCATGCCGTCCGTGCCGATCATCATGGCCCACGATGTGGAACGGGAAGATGCCGCCTGCGGCGGCAATCACGGATCTGGGCATAAGTTCGGCCATGGCTCCGAAAATCAGGGGCGGGATGTGCTTGATGACCTTGGCCCGGGCCGCCACCGGAGCCGGGAACGTGCAATTCACGATGGAGCCTTCCGGCGCGGTCATCTTCACCGGTCGGATGAGCCCGTCGTTGTTGAAGATGTACGGTGCCAACATCGCCTTGATGGGATAGACCGCTGTTGCATAACTGATGTTGAAAGCGGCGTTAATGGCCGAATGCCACTGTTGTGGCGACGTGCCTTCAAAGTCCAGGTGGATTTCGTCGTCCTTGATGGCCAGCTCCACGTTCAAGGTGAACGGCTCCAGGTAACCGTCCGCGGTGACCGAGTAGTGGGACCGGCCGTCGGGAAGTTCGCGGATGGAGGCCCGCAGCGCCCGTTCACTGCGGCTCAGGATCTCGGATGCCAGGCCGTCTATGTCGGTCATGCCGTAATCGTCCAGGAATTCCCGGATGCGCTGGATGCCGATGCGGTGTGTGCCTACGATGGCATGCAGGTCACCCAGGACCATGTCGGGCACGCGACAGTTGGCGGAGATGAACTCCTCGATGACGGGAACCACCTTGCCTTCGGAGTAGAACTTGTTGGGCATGACCCGCGTACCCTCCATGAACATGTCCTGGGCTTCCAGGTCCCCGAGGTGCCCGCCGACATCCGAAACATGGGCGACGGTGCCCAGGAAAGCCACCAGTCTGCCCTTGTGGAACACGGGCGACACGAGGTTGTAGTCCGGCAGGTGGGTGCTGCCGATCCAGGGATCGTTGGTTGCCAATACATCCCCATCCTTGAGCGTGTCCGGTGGAAAGCGTGTCAGCATGGATTTGGTGGTGCGGGGCAACATCGTGCAGAACTGGGGCGGACTCCACTGTGCCTGGGCCAGGCCGGAACCTTCTGCGTCCATGAGGGCGCACCCGAAGTCGTGGCTTTCGCCCACGATGGTTGAGAACGACGTGCGGATGACCGCGTTGTCGATCTCGTCCACGATGTTGACCAGTCGCTGCCACTGGATTTCCAGAGTGATGGGGTCGAACGTCATGCGAGGGATTGATCCTTCATGGTCTGGACAGGGATTAGCCGAGGAAGAATTTGGGACGCGCAGTGGTCACAGCGTTGTTGGGGTGACCATGATGCACGGACCAGCGCAACCTGTGGGTTGCTTGTCGCCTCGGGGACCCTCGGCAAGTGCGGCCGGGGGCACGGGCCTAATTGTAGTCCGCGCCGGTGTGTCTGGTCAGCAGAACGGCTGCGCGGATCCGAGTGCCTGCTCTCGTCGGCATCCAAGACCCTATGTTCGCCACGCCGATAGTCCGGAGGGGCTGGAGCTCCACCGGGTTGGTTTTTTGAACGGGTGGCCGATGCATCAATGTAGGTGGCTCGAATCGGGTGAACCCAAACAGCCCCTCCGACTGCTTCGCGTGCTGCTGGGAGCCGGAAGTTCGCCTACGTCTCCAAACCCGTAAGCTCGGTACTGACGCGCCACAGTTCCGCCGCCAGGTGCCGATCGTCAACCGCCGATGATGCAAGGGTCTGGCGTCGATTCACGAAGTAGCGACCGGTCACCCTTGCAACTTCGGGAGCCAGCGCAAGGTGGACCGGTGTTTCGGCTCCCGATTCCACCGGGCTTCCACCGCTGAAGTTCACGTGCAGCAGCTTGGTTTCGATGACTCCCGGATGCAGAGAATTGGCGGTGACCAGGTTGGGATCCAACTTGCTTGCCAGCTCGCAAGTGAACAAGGCATTGGCAAGCTTCGAGTTGCAATAGGCGCCCCATCCGTCGAAGTTGCGGGTCATATTCAAGTCGTCCAGGTCGATGTGTCCACTCGTATGGGCACCCGAACTCACGTTGACGATCCTTGCGGGGGCACTGTCCTGGAGCAGGTCGAGCAACAGGTTCGTAAGCAGGAATGGTGCCAGATGATTGATACCGAAAGTGCTTTCGAATCCGTCCTCGGTGAGTGTCCTGAGGTTGGTGGCAATGGCGGCGTTGTTGATGAGAACGTCAAGCTTGGGCAGGTCGTTGATCTCATTGGCCATGTCCCTGACCTGGGCCAGGGAAGAGAAGTCGGCCGCGACGGTCCGGATGTTCGGGTTGCCGGTGGCATCGATTAGGTCCTGTTGTGCGGACTTTGCCCGTGCATCATTGCGTCCGTGGACGATGACTTCGCAACCATGTTCGGCCAAGATTCTGGCAGTGGCTCTGCCAATGCCGTCTGTGCTCCCAGTGACGAGGATCGTCTTCATGAAGTGTCCGTAGTGAATTTGGCTGGCGTGCAATTGCGGACAACGGTAATTGATCGACCCTTTGACTGCAAGCGTACGCGGTGCAATTTGCCCGCAATGTTGGCTCGTTGATCCATGGCCTTGGTATGGCTGGCCGTAATCCCCGTGTGGGATACTCCATTAGGCTATCCGAGCATCTGGATTGAAAGTTCATACTAATGTCCAACCGTCACCATTCCTGTGGATCCGCATCCAACCAAGACCTCAAATGCCCTGCTTCCCAGTTGTCCAGAAGGGCATTTCTGACATTGGCGGGAGGCTGTGGTTTGGCTTTGGCTCTACACCCAAGCTCCAGTCGGGACGTGTGGGCCCAAGACAGTATGGTGACCTCGCTGATTGAAATTCCGGGGGGCTCGCCCTTGCTGTACACACGGGAGATGCAGGAAATTGTCAGGGCAGGTTGGGGGCCGTTGGTGGTAGCCGCACAGGCACTGCACCAATTTCGAAACATGTACAACGCTGTAATTCGAGTTGTCTTCGATCCCCGTCAGCTCTATGGTTCCAACACGTTGACCGCGGACGGCCAAAAACTCCTGAATTATTACCGGACTGCGGGCGATGCCAACTGGCGTTCCCTGCCTGAGGCCCAAGCCCTGTTTCGGAAAGTTCCAGGACCCATCAGGGTGAGTGGAATTGAAGGGCTGAAGGAGTTCCACAAGGGAAAGAACTGGAGTCACATCATCCCACGTGTTGCTGGTGGCCCGAATACTCCGGACAATGGAATCTGGTGGAGTGCCCGGAAGAACCAGCAACTTGGTGGTAGGCGAATGACCTTGAAGCACCTTACTGACGCAAAGTCGGTGCTGGCATGGGAAGGCATCAGGGTCGGAATGCTACTTTCAGTAGGGCCTTTGGTGACTGCTCCACTGGCTGCCGTGGCCATCGTGGGTGTCTTGACCATCTTTGAACTTGGGCAAAGGCTCTACCTTGGCGCCATCACGCGACAGGAATTGGTTCACGGAGTCTTCTCTGCTGTTTGGGCGGCAGGCAAAGGCTCGTTCGTGATCACCGGGTTGCTCATCGGAGTAGCCCTCGCGTTTCCGGTGCTCCTGCCCTTGTTGGAGATCGTGACAATTACCCTGGCGGTGGTAGGGTTTGTGCTGCTGCTCAATGATGTAATCGATCTGGGTCGAAGTTGGTGGGCGGCTCTGGACGAGCAGGGCCACTTGGACCTGTTCCTAGCGGACTTGCGAGAAGTGGAAGAGTTCCTGAGTGGGCTGTCGTCAGGACGGACCGGTTCAGTTCGCGCAGTCGATCCACGCGCATGGCCGAGGTTGCCGAGGTGGCTGTCACAAGTCGCTACCAACGCGGATCCCCGGGACCAAATTCCCGAATTCGATTATGCGCGCTACTTCCCCGACTGGAACTGGGAGATGCCCGAATCGATTGCTGGGATTGGTCAAGTTGCGGCACAGGCCCTGCCGGATTGGCGGCTGACTGTCCCCCAGTGGAAATTCGACATTCGGCTCGGACAGTTGGTGCCGGACTTCGGATTGGTGGAGCACTTGCCATTCCTGGACTTGAATGTAAGAGAAGTCCTTTCAGACTTGGAGTTGCCCTCGCTGGACAATCTTGAACTTCCACTCCCGGATTTCCACCTCAGTGCTCGCTCAGCCCAAATGGCACTGGCCAATGCATCGGCGTACCTTGCGTCTCAGGGGAAGTTGGTTTCGGACACCACCCCGGGGTAGGCCCGCACCAAGTTGCCGCGGGACTTCAGGGAACCGGGATCTCTTGTACTGATGGCCAACATGCGTCGTTTGGAATGTTGCTCCACTGGTGACCGGTGGGGAGTTTGTTGGCAAGTAACTGCCACGAATACCGAACAAACCTGTTGGGTTTGAACTCGTGGAAGCCTGTCCTCACTGGACCGCGTTGATGGTCTGGTTTCGTTGAATTGCACGCAACGGGACAGTGGGTGGGCAACTCACACTCGCTTGCCTACAACAACTCGGCCCGCAAAGCATCGACAAGGCGGTTGAGGTCTTCAACTGAGTTGTACTCCTTGACGGAAATCCTCACCAAATCAACACCCTTGGTACTGCCCAGCGGGATGATGATCCGGTACTTGGTCCACAGCCTGTCTCCGATCTTCTCCGCCGAGCCAGGCGGCAGCCAAGCCGTGACCATCTGGCTGAACCAACCCTGATCGTCTGCACATGTCACCGGCATGCCGAAGAGGTCCGCAATCGCCTGGCGCGTGGACTGGGCCAAATGGTGGTTCCGTTGACGCGCCTCCTGCATGGGGAGGTCCTTCAGAAACCGAATGGCCGCCGGCACGCTGAGCCGCGCACAGGGATCGATGGTTCCCTGATAGTTCACATACGCCTTGACGGGCTCGTCGCTTCGTACTTCCGGATCCCAGCCGTGGCTGACGACCAGGGGTTCCAACTGCTTGTTGAAGCGTTCATTGACATAAATGAACCCTGTTCCTCTGGGACTGGACAACCACTTGTGGCAGTTGCCGGTGTAGAAGTCCACGCCGGATTGTTCCAGCGCAAGGTCGATGTTGCCCGGAGCATGGGCTCCGTCCACTACCGTCGCGATGCCTTCGGCCCGGGCCCTGGCGCACAGTTCTTCCATGGGCAGAGTGAACGCGGTGGGTGCGGTGATATGGCTCAAGAACAGTGCCTTGGTGGCAGGGGTTACGCCCTTCCAGAACGTGTCGAGCCATTCCTCCTTGTCCGTGGCCGGGAATGGTACTTCCTGGATGCGATAGCCGGCTCCGGCCTGTCGTGCCCAGTACTGCATCGCTTTCTGTGTCGCACCGTATTCCTGATTGGTGGCCAGTACCTCGTCCCCTGCGGATAGTTGCAGGGCTCGGGCCAAGATGTTGATGCCCATCGTGGCGTTGGTGACAAACGCGAGCTGCTTGGTGGGAACTCCCACGAATTCCGCAAGCGCAGCGCGGGCCCTGTCTGTGCCTTCCGGCACCACCGAGACCATGAAGTTCACCGGGTTGGATTCAATTTGGCGGTGCCACTCCTGGAAGTCTTTCTGGACCGGTATCGGCACCGCTCCAAAGCTGCCGTGGTTGAGAAAGGCAATGTCCGGATCGAGCGAGTAATGGGCGCGCCAAGTGTCCGTGGTCTCCAGCTTGGGGTCGGTCATGGAATTGGGTTGTCCTTGCAACAAAAAGGGCTGGCCCGGCCCGGACCAGCCCATGGGTCAACAGTGAGGTCGGCTGTCCACAGGCGGATTTCTTATTGCAGCCGGGTTTCGGCAGTCAGCCCAGGCTGTCAAGGCCCGGCCAGTCAACCCACATGTTGGGCTGGGGTGGAAGCTCCTGCGTGTAGTCGAAGTCGACTTTCTTGAAGTCGTACAGGATTGCCTGGCGTAGGTTGTCCGAGGTGTTGTGGCCGGCCATATGGGCGAGGCGGTGATGCCAGAACACCACGTCTCCTGCGTCGCCGGTACATTCGACGGAGGGCTGTGTCTCGAAGAACTCCTTGGTCTCCAGGTATCGGTTTGTGGTCGCCTCGTCCTCGTTGAAGCGGGTGCCCTTGTACTGGGACGCGAACGTGTTGTAGAACCACCGATGGCTTCCGGGCCAAACCCTGAATCCGCCACCTCCGGAAACCACCTTGCCAAGGTAGGTAACGGTTCCGAGATGAAAGACGTGTTGGTCCACGTGAAGGTGGTCGTCAAGCTCCGCTCCATCCTTGCGGGGCAGGGTCGTGTAGATGCCCCGCGTGCGCATGGGCGGAACCAGGTTGCCGGCTCCCAGAAGCTGCTCGGCCATGCCGAGCAGGTCGGGATTGCGCGGAATCATGTCCATCATCCAAGCGTCTTCGCCAATGTGACGGAGATTCCAGCGATAACCCTGGCGCTGGTCTGTCCCCGGCGCCTTGTCCTCGACCGTGATCTCGAATTCCTCCCTGAAGGGGCCGATCCAGGTGGAAGGATCATCCCTGTCCAGTTGTGGAGGCGCCTCGGCCCAAAACACCTCTTGGGCCTTGGCGATGTGTTCCGGCTTCAGGACGTTGCGCTTGATGACGAATCCATTGCGCTTGAAGAACAGCATTTCATCGTCTGTGAACCGGATACCCATGCGTTGACGCTCCTTGGAAGGTGCAGTGTGCCGCGTTTCGGATGTTGACGGATATGTTGCCAGTTGCAGCAACTAGGCGGCATACAGAAATTATAGGGTTGAAAAGGAGCCTCCGATCCAACCATCTTCAATATGTTGGCCGAGGAACATCCGGTTGACTGGAGGTGAAGAATTCCTCAATCCACGCGTCCTCAATCTCCAGGCCGAATCCAGGTCCATCGTTGGGCACGAGGGAACCATGGGCAGGCACAGCCAAGCCGGGCAATGTGACGGCATCGGCTGGGTCCACGCCGGGGTCGGTGCTCTGGAAGCACTCCAGCAGCGGCACGCATGCCCGCGAGACACTGAAGTGCTGGCCCCAGACCGTGTTGCCGCCCCCATGCAGAATCAAGCGCTTGCCGGCGGACTCTGCCACGGCCGCGATTTTCAGGCAGGTGGACAGACCACCGCACCAGGCGATGTCCGGCTGGAAGATGTCGATGGCCTGATGACGGGCTGCCCACTGGAAGGGCTGCACTCCGTACCAGTGTTCGCCGGTGGCCAAGGTTTGCCAGGGCAGACGCTGTCGCACTTCGAGGTGGCCGTCGAAATCCTCGGGTATCAGATACTCCTCCATCCACTTCAGGCGGTAGGGCCGCAGGCGGTTGGCCAGTTCCACGGTGTACTCCACATCGAAGGCCATCCAACAGTCGAGCATCAAGTCGCTTTGGTCTCCGACTCGGGCCCGGGCATCCGCCACAAATGCTTCATTGTTGTCCAAACCCGCGAGGCCATCCGCCGGACCGTAGGGGCAGGCCAGCTTGAAGCGCGTATACCCGCAGGTTTGGTACCAGTCAACATCGTTGCCTGTGGCATAGCACGGGATGGAATCCCGTACCGGACCGCCAATCAGGCTGTACACCGGTTGCCCCAGACTGCGTCCCTTGGCATCCCAAAGGGCCAAGTCCACAGCGCTGATGGCACAGGCTGCCAAACCTCCCGAACCGTAGGGCTTGGTCAGCCTGAACATCATGTCGGCCAGACTTTCAACAGCGTAGCCGTCTTCACCGACCAGGATGGGGGCCAAATGGTCGTCGATGATGGCGGCGGTAACCCGACCGTGCGGTGTACTGCCGAGGCCGCGTGTTCCGTCCTCAAGCGTGACTTGGCACCAAGTCTGTTCCCAGGTCGGCAGCCACAGGCTCCGATGTGCCTTGTAACGCGGATAGCCGGACATCGGGTTGGCCACTTCGGCAGTGTAGTGCCAGGAACGCGCCGTCGCTCCTTCCGGCGCGGGATGGTCCGGTGGAACCACGCGGACGGCTCTGATATCTACGATCTTCATGGTCGACCTCCGGCTGCGCCACATGCGGCCTTGCTTCATTGACTTTCGGGAACCAGCAGGACCTTGGAGACATCGCCCGGCGCGTCAATCAGCCTGTCAAACCACTGGCCACCATCGGCAAGGGGAGCCTCCACGATCCAGGGTTCCAACGAAATCTCCTCCTGGTTCAGCAGAACCAGTGCCTCCCTGAAATTCGCCGGCGAATAGGAGAACGAACCGCGCAGCATGATTTCCCGACGAATGATGTCCGCGGCCGGGATCTCGCTGGTTTCTTCGTGCAGGCCGCTCAGGATCACGGTTCCGGTCGCCATGGTGCCGGCCACACACTGCGTGCGCGTGCGTCCGGTGCCCACGGCATCCACGCTGGCCACGGCGCCTACTCCGTCGGTTCGGTTCAGGACCTCCTCCACCGGGTCGCTCTCCGCAGGATCGATCGGAATCCCGCCGTAGCGTTCGCCCATGGCCAACCGTTCCGCGTCCAGGTCGGCAACCACCACATCCTGCGCTCCGCTGCGCAGAAGCACCTGCAGTGCCAGCAGGCCGATTGGCCCCATGCCCACGATGAGGCATGTCGCATCGCGTACGTTGCCTGCCAGTTCGCCGATGCGAACGCCGCAGCCCACGGGTTCGGTGAGCGCGCCGACTCGCGTGGACATGCCCGCAGGCAACGGGTGGACGGTTCGTGTGGGCACGGCCACATACTCGGCATACGCACCGGGCACGTGTGCGCCCACCAGTTGCCGAGTGGGGCACAGTTGATCCAGGCCCCGCGTCTGGAGTTCCGATTCCCCGGTGCAGTAAAGCGGATTGACGGTCACGGCGTCCCCCGTGGACAACGACGGTTCCGAGTCGGATACCGCCGGTCCAACCTCGGCGACTGTTCCCGCGAACTCGTGACCCATGACCAGGGGCGGCACGCGCAGGGCGTTGTGGCCTAGGTAACCGCTCAGTTCGGAGCCGCAAATTCCGGCATAGTCGACCTTAATTAGCGTTTCGCCCGGCCCGGGCCTTGGCACATCCTGCTCCCGGATGCGCATTTCACGCGGGGCTTCCCAAACCAGTGCCTTCATGCTTCCCCTTCTCCTAAAGTGTTGGATTCTGTGGATCGATTTGCGTCCCTGAGGGGATCCAGCAGGAAAGTGGCCACCCAGCCGGTGAAGACGCCAAACATGCCGATGCCGCATACGGACAGGAGCGCGGCTACGAGTCTGCCCCAGGTTGTCACCGGATAGTAGTCGCCGTACCCCACAGTGGTTACGGTGACGAAAGCCCACCAGATGGCTTCCTCGGGAGTCGTAATGTTTCCGGTCTCGGCCTCCAGGTTCAGGATCAGTAGCGATCCGGCACCCATTGAAACCAACATGACCAGAACGATGAAGGAAAACGTCGCCTCCGCCCGCCGGGCGGTCAGGTGCTGTAGCACGGCACTTTTGGACTGAAGGGCTTTGGCCTGGCGAAACAGGCGCACGACGCGGAACAGCCGCAGGCCGTGCAGGACCGGCAGGACGGGAATGCTGGCGATCAGGTCGATCCAGCCCCATCGCATGAATCGCCGTTTGCTGGGGGCTTTGAGCAGGTCAAGGATGAACTTGGCCAGAAACACCGCGCTCACGGCGTAGTCGGCCAGTTCCAGGATCCGGGTTGTTGCCTCGGATGCACCGTAGAGACCGGGCCAGAGGAACACGGACAAGACCGCGAGCACGAGCACCCCCATCTCGAAGACGGAGAAACTGGCTTCCGGCGCCGTGTCCGTTACCTGTTCCAGCTCAGGGGCCTGCGAACTTTCCGACATCAGTCTGGGTACTGGCAACTGTATTTCGATCGAGTGCCAAAAAAGGGGTTGACCGGGAGAGCATGGTTACTGAACGCAAGGCCCGGTTGTTGCAGCGACCAGCCAACAGACTGATGGCGCCGGAATGGGACGGGCTCCCACCATCGGCACCAATCCGAAATCGCCGTGCCATAATAAATTAACCGCCGGGTCGGCGGCATTCCCTTGGCGGTCCGTCCGCCGTCGGCGAATCCGCATCGAATGCGACCTTGCGGTCAGTTGTGTTCACCTCAGTCCCCAGTTCCCGTGACTCCGGAAACCGCTCTCTTCGCCGACGATCCCCACATGTTCTTTCCGGGTCCGGTGGACGTACCCGACGACGCCATGGCGGCACAACTTAAGCCGCTGTTCGGGCATCGATCGGGCCAGATGGACGAGCTGTTCGGCGCGGTTCAGGAACGGCTTCGCAAGGTGTTTTGCACGGACAGCCGGGTCTACCTGCTTGCCTGTTCGGGCAGTGGGCTGCAGGAGGCCGCCATCCGGAATTGTGTCAGGATGCCCCATACCGGAGCCAAGGTCCTGGTCCTGGTTTGCGGCGGGTTTTCGCAGCGCTGGCATGACGTGGCTGTGGGATGCGGACGAACGGTGGTCAAGCACGAACTTCCGTGGTTCGAGGCCTTTGCACCCGACGTGGTGGCAGCCGCGGTGGAGCAGGCGAACGCGGACGGCAACTTGGATGCGGTATGTCTCGTGCACAACGAGACGAGCACCGGCGTCATGCACAACTTGGCCGGGATCTCCGAGGCCATTCGGTCCGCGGCTCCGCACGCCCTGTTCCTGGTGGACGCCGTTTCCTCGCTGGCCGGCACTGAAATCAGAGTAGACGACTGGCAACTGGACATCTGCCTGACCTCGTCTCAAAAAGCACTCGCCGTACCGCCGGGTTTGGCCGTCGGGGCCGTCAGCGACCGTGTGCTGGAGCGCGCAGCAGAGGTTGAAGGACGCGGCTGGTACTTCGACTTCCTGAACCTGGAAGCGTACCTGGTCAGGGGGACAACCCCCGCGACCCCGGCCATCTCCCTGGTGCAGAGCCTGTTGGTTCAATTGGTCCGCGTCCTCGAGGAAGGACTTGAGTCCAGGTGGGAACGGCATTGCCACCTCAGGGATCTCACCCGCAGGTGGGCAGTGGATCGGGGCTTTTCGTTGTGTGTCCCGGATGAACACGCTTCCGTGACGGTGACCACGCTGGCTGGTCCTCGGGGCTGGGACCTGAATGCCATGAACCAAAGGCTGGCCGCGGCGGGCATGGCGGTTGGCAGCGGATACGGCAAGGAAAAGGGCAAGTCCTTCCGAATTGGACACCTCGGGGAACTGAGAACCGACGACTTGCAGCGTTTGTTCGAGGTCATCGAGTCCGTCCCGGCCTGATTCGGGCAGATGGCCGTGTCGGATCAGCCTCCTGGCAGTTTGTACCTTGTGCCATCGCCGATTGGCAACCTGGGGGATGTCACGTACCGTTCGATCGAAACGCTGTCCACCGTAAACTCAATCGCGTGCGAAGACCCTCGGCACAGCCGCAGGCTTCTGTCGCGGTACGGCATCGACAAACCGTTGTTTTCGGTTCATGAGCACAATGAACACAGGACTGTGCCTAAGGTACGGGGTTTGCTCGAATCCGGGGAGGACGTTGCCTATCTGAGCAACGCGGGAACGCCCGGGATTTCGGATCCGGGCTTTACGCTGGTGCGCATGGCCTACGGTGCCGGCTTGCAGGTCCGGGTACTGCCAGGTCCAACCGCTCTCATCCCGGCTCTGGTGCAGTCTGGCCTGCCTGTGCACAGCTTCACGTTCAAGGGGTTTGCACCGCGCAAGTCCGGCCCTCGGCGCAAGTCCCTGGAAGCTGAAGCCGCGAGTCCCCACACCTTGATTTTCTACGAGAGTCCACATCGAGTGGTCCGGTTGCTGACGGATGTATTGGACGTGCTGGGTAATCGGCATGCGGCACTGGTCCGCGAAGCCACCAAACTGCACGAGGAAACCCTGCGCGGCACGGTGTCGGAACTGCTGTCAAACCTAGCCGACAGAACACTCAAGGGCGAATGCGTGGTGCTGGTGGCCGGCGTTGAACGCAGGGCAACTGCGCCGTGATTGCCTTCGTAATGAGCGGAGGCGGCAGCCGCGGCGCGCTGCAGGCGGGAGCGATCTTCGCTTTGCGGGAAGCCGGTATTGTGCCGGATTTCGTGGTGGGATCCTCCGTGGGCGCGCTGAATGCCCTGCATTTGGCTTGCCATGGCCTTGAAGAAGCGGGGTTGACCCGACTTCGCAAAACATGGGAGAAGGTGCACAAGCGCAATGTCTTCCCCTCCAACCCCTGGTTTTCGGCGTTCAGGTTCCTGCAGGGCAAGGACAGCTTGCATGGAGGTACGGCCCTAAGGAAGTTTGTGACCAAGCAGATTCCGTCTCAAATGAAGACTTTCGGCGATCTGCTGATGCCCTGTTATCTGACCGCCACCGACCTGCGCACGCAGCGCCTATACCTGTTTGGCGAAAGCGCGGACTCTGAGTTCCTCGAGGCCGCCTTGGCCAGCGCCTCCATTCCGGTGCTGCATCCTCCGATCCCATACCAGGATCTGCAGTTGGTGGACGGCGGGGTTCTTGACAACGTGCCGGCGGAAGTTGCCATGGACAAGGGTGCCTTGGAAATCTGGGTGCTTAACGTAGGGTATGGGGGGCAACGTTTGCAGGCTGCGAAAGGAGTACAGGAGATTTTCGGTCGAACGATCAACGTGGTCCTGACCAATTCCCTCTTCAAGGATCTCGACCGCGCCATGGAGAACCGGAATGTGCAGTTGCACCATCTCCACCTGAGCGCCTTCCGAGATGTCTCCATCATGGATTTCAGCCGGACCAAGCAGATGATGGAGGCCGGCAACCAGACCGCTCGGGCCTATCTGGTTTCGCCCCGGCCGCTCAGCTTCCCACAGCCGCCGGCTTCGGAGTTCGTCGCACCGCTCCGCATTCCCGGGGCCAGAGAGTGGGTGTCCGCCTCGGCACGCCACATCGTGGATAGATGAGTGGTTCCGGCAGGGACCGAGGAATTCGGCCTACGCTGACTGTCCTGTGTGCCGGGGCCGTCGCCCTTCTCATCATGGGCGACTCCTTTTTGTACAGCGCGCTGCCCGTGAGCGCCCCGGACCTGCACCTGAGCCTGTTCCAGGTCAGCGTGTTGCTGAGCGCCAACCGCTGGGTACGGCTTGTATCGAACACTGTGGTGGCCTTGCTGGTCCCGCGCCTGTCCCCGCGCTGGTTCTTCGCCGGGGCGTCGGTGCTGGGTATGGCCTCGACCGTGGTGTTTGTACGGCAACCTGCCTTCGGGGTCATGGTATTGGCGCGCATTGTGTGGGGAATGGCCTGGTCCGTGTTTCGGCAGTCAGCCTATTTGGCGGTGTGGCAGGAGCCCCGCGAACGCCAGGGACGGCAACTGGGCTACTGGTGGGGCATTGTCCGGGTCGGTAGTGGTGTGGGGGTGCTCCTGGGTGGAATCGTCTTGGATCTGCATGGCTTCACCGCCGCCTTCTGGGTCTTGGCCGGCCTGGCGGCTCTGGGCGTGGGGCTGGCGGCAATTATCCGGTGGCCACCGGAGGGTGTCCCGTTTGAGGAAAACATTCCCTTCGGCCTGCGACGCACTTGGCTAACTGTCTCACGGAACGCGCCGTTGCGATGGCTGTTGTTTCTGGGAGCGGGAACGCGCCTCGCGATCACGGTGTCGACTACGCTCATGTCGCTGTACCTGCAAACCCGGATGACCTTGTCGGACGGATGGACCGGTATTGGATTCAGCGCCGGCTTGGTGCTGTCCGTGCACTGGATGTCCCTGCTCCTGGCTGGGCCGGTGGTCGGTTGGCTGGCGGACCGGATCGGCCACCTGAGGACCTTGATGCTGGGGGCGGGAACCACGGCGGTCTCGCTGGTGTGCGCGGCATTCGCCCATGACCTGTGGGCGGTTGCCGCCGGTGTGGGTGCGATGCTGGGGTTCAGCGGCTTGCGGATGGCGGTGGAAGTCGCGATGGCAGATCGCACCCGTGCCCTGCCCGACGCGCACCTGATCATGGGAGGTTATGCGTCCCTTGACGACCTGGCTGCGGCTGTGGGGCCAATCCTGAGCCTGACTTGGTTTCAGCCATCCCTAATCCCACCCCTGTTCTCCGGCTGTGCCGCCGTTCTGCTTCTGCTCTCCACCGGGTACGTTCGCAGCTCTTGGGGGCACCCCGCGGCGAACCCTTGATGCACCCCTGGCGTCGGCGCACGCTCATTATCTGTGCGGCCCAGTTCCTGACCTCGCTGGGGTTCACCATCGTCATGCCGTTCCTGCCGCTGTTCATGCAGGAACTGAACACCTCCTTGCCGATTGACATCACATTGTGGGTCGGCCTGGTGATGGGGGCCCAGGGGCTCACCATGATGGTGGTATCGCCGATATGGGGCATGGTCGGCGATCGCTTTGGGCGTCGCCTGATGATTTTGCGGGCAACAGTGGTAGGCGGTCTGGTCATGACCTCCATGGCCTTCGTGGCCTCGGTCGAGCAACTGTTCGTGCTACGCCTGGCCCAGGGGCTCACCACCGGGGTCGTGTCTGCGTCGAGTTCCTACATTTCATCCGACGTGCCGTCCGGGTTTCGGGGACAGGCGTTGGGTTGGGTTTCGACGGCCCGGCTGACCGGGTTTGCGGCAGGGCCCGTGGTGGGCGGCATCGTCAGCGACCTGCTCGGTTACCGGGCGAGTTTCTGGCTCAATGGCGGCTTCATGATTGCCTCCGGTTTTTTGGTTCTGTTCCTGTTGCCGGAACAGCGGGCTGCGAACCCGGTCAGGGGCCTGCGTACACCGTTCGTCCGGCTGTTCAACCTGCTGCAACGGCCCAACGTCGCCAGTTTGTACTCGTTTGTGTTCCTGACCCACCTGGCCGTGACGTTCATCACCCCGTTCGCATCGCTGTACCTCACACAATTGAATCGGTCGTTTGGCCAGTTTGAAGTCCCTGTTGCCACCGCGGCCGGAACAGTGTTTGGGCTCCATGCGGTCACTGGTGCATTGGGGGCCCTGATACTGGGACGGTTGACCGACCGCTACGGCGGCCGCCTTGTACTCCTGTCATGCGCCGTCGTGTCCGCGCTCCTGTTCGTGCCCCAGGGATTCACCACCCACCTCTGGCAGCAAACACTGCTGTACAGTGCCGTGGGGTTTGCCATGGGTGGGATTTACCCGGCCGTGGGAGCCTTGCTGGCCTCTGTGTCGGCGGACGGTCAGCAGGGCGCTGTGTTCGGATTGGAAAACAGTACCCGTTCGGCCGCGCGGACGGTGGCTCCCGCCTTGAGCGCAGCCGTGGCGTGGCAACTGGGCCTGAGTGCCGTGTATATCGTGACAGGAGCAGTGTTCGCGCTGTTGGCCGTGGTTGCGGCAGCACGGCGCGGCCCTGGTCCACAGGGCCGCATCTAGCGACAACCGCCTCAACCCAACCGTGGCCGGCTCGTATTCCCGGGCTTAGGCCAGGGCCAGGTCTGCCAGTTCACGACGTTCGCCGTGGTAGGACATGGCCGGAAGCGGTCTGTGCCAGCGAAACTTCCCGTGGTACCGGTTGGTCTTGCCCTCCACCGCGTCGGCGATGATCGCGCCCAGCACCGGCAAGAACTTGAAGCCGTGGCCGGAACCACCGCAGGCCACGGTCAGGTTGTCGATGTCCGGATGCCGGTCAATCCAGAAGTGGTAGTCCGGGGTGTCGCAATAGAGGCAGATGCGGCTGTCGATCACCGGGGCCGCAGCCAGTTCCGGAATGTACTTGCCAAACATGTGGCGCATGATGCGAGTTTCGGTGTCCGTCACGATGCGGTCGTCGCGCATCGGGTCAAGATCCCGACCGGAGGTGTGAAGTCCAACCTTCACCACCTGCTGGGTTGGGTGCTGGGGAAGGACATAGATGCCGGTGTTGGCGATGTCCAGCATCATCGCCGGGAAGTTCGGCGGGGTATAGGGAGCCGGGTCTGCCACTTGCAGATGAAAGAGCGGTTGGCCTGTGGGCCTCGTCTTCGATGCCATGTCCGGGACCATGGTCCCGGTCCAGGCACCGCCGCACACGAGCATGTGATCGGCTTCCAGCAGTCCGCCGTCGGTCAACCGGAATCCGAAGCAGCGGCCTCCCCGCTCGGCCGGCCGTTCCACCGTCCGGCCAACATGGAAATCCACCCCCTGATCTGCCAGTTCCTGGAAGAGTGCACGGAGGGTCTTCAGGGATTCGGCGTAGCCTCCCTTCGGATTGTGGTATCCAACCTTGAGCGATCCCTCTTTCACCATGGGGAATCTGCGGGTCACTTCGTCAGTGTCAAGGACCTGAATCTGTTTGCCGAGTTTCCGGGCGGTGGCAAGGCTTTGAGCTTCGTAGGAGTTCGGTTCCCAGTTGGGTGCGAGCAGAGTCACTCCAGTTTCGTGGTAGAGAAGGCCAAAACGGTCGTTCCATTCGCGCCATTGGTCAATGGCTGCTTCGGCCAACTCGGTATAGGTAGGGTCGGACCAGTACTCCGACCTCACGATCTTGCTGATGTCCCGGGAGGCCGCCTGCGAATGGCCGGTGGGGCCGGTCGGGTCGACTACAGCAACCCGATATCCCCTCTCCGTCAGTGCAAGGGCCGCGGACAATCCGAAGGCCCCGGCCCCGGCGATGAGAATGTTGCTGGTCATAGGCTGAGATACGGCGACGCCAACGCAAGAGTTGGGTCCTGTCCGTCATGGAATGTTCCGGTTCGTGTCCGGAAGTTGAGTATAGACGGACTGTACCCGCCTTATACTTGGCTCTTCGAGGATTGGCTAGGTGCATCCGGGAGACGCATCTGCATGCGAGTTGTAGTGTTTGCCGATGACCCGACCGAAGGTCGCGTTATCAGTGTGGCCATGCGGGAGTTCGGCATCACTGCCGCCGCCGCGCCGGACCTTGTAACGCGGATGGAACGGTGGGAGGAAGATCCCGGCGATGTCATCATTCTGGCCTCCAACAAGGAGGACCTGCCCCTGAAGGAGCTAGACACGATTTGTCAGGTGACCAAGGCGGCACCGATCCTGGTACTGCACGAACCGGTGCCGGACACCCAGGAGTGCCTGCTGCTGGAGCATGGAGCCGTATTAATGTTGGACCGTCCGGTGTCCCTGCGCCTGTTGTCCAACTACCTCAAGGTGTTCTCGCGGTTGGCCGCGTCGGTTCCATCCACCATCCTGAATGAAATGGCCTTGGAACACATCGTCCTTGACACGTCGGACCGGACGGTGTCGGTGCAGGGCGGCAACCCTATGCGCCTAACCCAATTGGAGTTCAGGCTGCTGTACCTGCTCATGTCCAACC
>JAPPAJ010000006.1 GCA_026705565.1 Caldilineaceae bacterium
CCTCCCCATTGCCCTCCAGAGTGTAAAGAAGGGTCCCCGTGGCCACATACCAGAGATGCACGGTGCTATCCGCACCGCCGCTGGCCAGGATCTGCCCGTCGGGACTGAACACCACCTCGAAGACACTATCCGCATGGTCCTCCAAGATGTGGCGAAGGAGGCCCGCGTTCGCACTGTCACTACCACTACTGGTCGGGGTTTGCCCATCCGCGTCATCCCCCGCGGTCTCGCGGGAGGCGTCCGCAACCACTGCCCACAAGCGCACGCTGCCGTCCAATCTGCCACTGGCCAGGATCCGCCCGTCCGAACTGAACACCATTTTGAAGACATTCCATCCATGGTCCGTCAGGTTCTCCGAAAGAGTGGCCGCGGCTGCATCCCATAGACGGATGATGCTGACATCAAAGTCACCGGTAGTGGTCGGGGTGCCTTCGTCCGGACTGGACACCGCACCTTGATCCGCATGGTCCTCCAAGGTGTGACTTAGGGTGCCCCCAGCCATGTCCCAGAGACGTATGGTGTGGTCGCCACTGCCACTGGCCAGAGTGCGTCCGTCCCGACTGAACGCCACGCTGTAGACCTGCTCCGTGTGGCCCTCCAAGGTGTGGCGGACGATGCCCGTGGTCGCATCCCACAGGAGTACGGTGCCATCCGCACCGCCGCCAGCCAGGATCTGTCCGTCAGGACTGAACGCCACGCTGTAGACCCGCTCCGTGTGGCCCTCCAAAGTGTGGCGGAGAGTGCCCGTGGCCACATCCCAGAGGCGTACGGTGTGGTCGCCACTGCCACTGGCCAGGATGCGTCCGTTCCGACTGAACGCTACGTCATGGACCCGGCCCGTGTGGCCCTCCAAGGTGTGGCGGAGGGTGCCTGTGGTTATATCCCAGAGGCGTACGGTGTGGTCGTCGCTGCCACTGGCCAGGATCTGCCCGTCCGGACTGAACGCCACGCTGAAGACCTCTCGCGCGTGCCCTGCGAACAATGACACAACTTCCCGAGTGTGGGCATCGTAAAGCCGGATGTTCGCGCCGCTCCCAACCGCCAACCGAGCGCCATCCGGTGAAAACTGCACGGCTCTCACAGTACCCTGCCGCGTCCGGGTTTGGGATTCGACTGCCGGCACCTCAGGCTGGGCTTCCTGGGCCATGGTGGGCACCCCCGAGACCAAGAGCAGGACCAGGGCTGCGCCCAGTATCCCCATCAGCCTTTTCACGGTGAACATTGGTTGGTCTTCCGGTAAAAGAACCCAAGATCTTGGACACAGCGTGTGTCCGGACGCCCACAGGCATCCC
Organism: Caldilineaceae bacterium; assembly: GCA_026705565.1. Taxonomy (GTDB): domain Bacteria; phylum Chloroflexota; class Anaerolineae; order Caldilineales; family Caldilineaceae; genus Bin34. The sequence continues at coordinate 1,293 of JAPPAJ010000006.1, forward strand.
ATCGTCATGACACGCGGTACAACGGATACTGTGTTAATTGCGGTGGGTGTGGCCCGGTTCCGGCACGGGCATTGGAGCCCTCCACACCCAGGCTTCCATCACAGGAATTCACAGAAATTGTACAGACACCTCACTGTAGACTCCATTCTAATCCCCGTGTTGTTGCTGTCCATCCCGGAGGATCTCCGCCTCCTGTCCCACTGCCAGTAGAGGGCCTGACGGCGCAACGGCATTGGCTTCCCGAATCCGGCTCGATCCAAGAACGATCCATCTCCTCCGGGACCAACTGGGGGCAAGCGGGTTCGGTCGGTTTCAGGTGGTGGTTTTGCCTGATCCAGAACTGAATACGGACGCGGGTTGCCTGCCTTGCCTGCACTGGGTGGCGGCACTGTTTCAATCTGGTTGATGCGGTCCCGGCGCGCAGGCAACGAAATTGAGACAGTGCCCGGAAAACAGGACAGCCACCTGAAACGGGCGGCTGTCCTCATGCTGCACTCTGATGTGTCGGGGACCGGGACTGGCCAGCGGCTCCAGCTCCGAGTTCCCGGCCGGTGCCGCCTCGGTGGGACACCGGCGGTCGTTCCGGTCCCTACTTGAGCACCGTGAATTCGGTGGTCAACAACGTACCGAACTCGACCTCCTCATTCACGTAGTCACGAAACCGCAACGCGGTGGCTGACGGTCCCCCCCTCAGCCGCGCGGGGGGCTGCTCCACCGAATGCACCTTGAGTGTGGCCTTGGGACTCAGTACCTCGCGGTCCTCGTTGACGGCCCAGGCTTCGATGGTGTAGGTCCGGTCCGAGACCAAGGTATCGATCGGGAAATCCCGATGTGCGTCCGGCGGGGAGGCAAATATATGCCCGCCCGATGGGAATCCACATTGACAGACGTAACCATGGTGCTCGGCGCCGCATGGTCGGCGGACTTTCGCAGCGAAGCATTTTGGTGCGCCGCCGGGAGAATGGCACCGCCATCGTTGATCCTGACATTGTTGATCGGCTTGGCGGTAAGCAGATTGGCCCGCTGCTGCTCACCCTGGGGAATCTGGAAATTGATATGGGTATAGCCATTTTCCGTGTTGTAATCCAAGCCCAGCACCAGGTAGTTGTCGTAGTAGCCTTCAGTGCAGACTAGGTTTTGTATTATGAAACCTTCCTGAAACGTCTGCCCGTAGTCGGACGCCATCGTCGGCACGTCGTCGCCCTCCGCGACGATGTCGCCGTCCTCGTCGATCAGGCGCAGGAGGTAGGTGTCGAACTTGACGTCCTCGCGCGCGTCGTCGTCCTCGCCCCCGTGGGCCAGGCCAATCCGCAGGCGCGGGGTCTCCGGCTTCGTGGTGAAGGTGTTGAAGGGCCAGTCCCCACCGGATCTGTAGTTGCCAAAGTTCTCGTTGTAGCCGATGTAGTACATCCGGCCCGCGTCGTCGGCCAAGTCGTCCAGCGGGATGTCCGCCCGTTCACGGTCTCTGTAGCAGGGGAATACGCCCCTGATGATCCAGTCGGTCGAGAAGGACGGTGCACTCAGGCTCTGGTTGATGCTCTGC
>JAPPAJ010000039.1 GCA_026705565.1 Caldilineaceae bacterium
CCCGCCACCAGGGCACAGACACAACCGTCAGCAGCCAGGCTTCCAACGCGGCCGCTTGCGCGGCGACCACCCACAGCGCGGCCATAGACAGCAGCCTGAAGACGGCCAGCCTTACACCAGTTCCGCAGGTCCAGGCAGAAGGCAATCCGCTTCATGGCCATGCCGACCGCCTTCGGGCTATGCGTCTTCAATCAACGCGCCGTCGGCCCTGCCATTCCAATCGGTAGACGAATCGACCGGACCGCGTCCCAGGGTCGCCTCAATGCGACATCGGAGCTTCTCCTGCAGTTCCTCCGATGTATCTCAGGTAATGTGGTTGATGGAACTCGTGTCGAAGTGCACTTCATTCATGCAGTCCCCGCGAACGGTGTGGATCACGGGAATGTCCAGGCCGCGGGCGAAACCCGCCTCGTAGTCGGCACCCCCGGGGATACCGATTTTCCTGCCTGTTTTCTTGCATGTCTCGCAGACAGCGCATTGCTTGCAGCAGGTGAAGTTGGCCACGACGAATCGCGATTTGCGGATTTCGGCCAGGATTTCATCGGGCACATTGCCCAGGAACTCCTGTCGGTCGATACGCACAGGTTTGTAGCCGGCGGCACAAATGGCGGATCCGATCGCATCGTCGTACACCCTTACCGGTTTCCTGCGCACGGGTTTCCGCCACCAGACCCGGCAGAGCAGCGGCACCTAGTTTCCCTTTCCCACCGGAAACGATCGAGCCGGGTCCAACATCCCGGACCACTTGTCCAAAACCCGACGCGTGACATTCCCCAAGCCCTGCTGCACCGGACGGTTGCTGCAATCCGCGACACGGTCGGTTTCGTACTGGTGAACAAACGCGGAGGGTACACGCCGGATACGCGGTGGGTATGGACTTCCTGACACTCCGCTGTCATGATGGCGATCACGCCTGCAGCGCATGCGAATGAAGACATGCGCTGTAGTGGGTGACCTATCTCGGGAGCCACTGACAATCCGTCCAACCGGACACCGAGGCTGCACTCCTTCTCTCGGTTCCACTGTCAACATGAAAAGGACCTTCATGACCGAAACCAAGTTCTGCCCGCGTCGACTACTGTGGGTCGATGCCCAACCGTCCGCCCTGGACCAAGCCGGACGCTACTTCCAAGCACATCATCTGGCCGTGCGCTTCGTGGACAACTTCGAAGAGGCGCTGGTGGAAGTAGATACCTGGTTACCCCACCTGCTGCTGCTGGACTACGACGTGCCGACCAGTGCCATGGCCTACGAAACCTTCGTCCACGCCCGATTGCCCCTCGTGGACCCCTATCGGATGACCGGTCCGCTGGCCGACAATCCCTGGCGGTACGCGGCCATTCCCATCCTGCTGGTGTCCGGCGGACCGCCCGTCACCATTCCCGGTTTCGTGGCACCCCACCTGCACCGGGTCGCGCACTTCGTGCCCAAGCCCTTTGAACCCAGCCACCTGCTCCCGCTGGTGGAGGAACTGCTGCCGGAGCGTCATACCGGGATCATCCTTGACCCGGATCAGGGCTGTGTGGAGGTGCAGGGCATCCGACAGGCGGTGTCCGAACGTCCCATGGATTTGCTGATGACCCTGGCGCGGCATCATCCCAGGCCTCTTAAGGCGGCCCAGTTGGTTCGGCATTTGTCACGGGAAAGGGGTGTGCTCACCAGTGAGAGCGCCGTGCGCACGGCGCTCTCCTCGTTGCGTCGGCAACTGGAGGGGGATGGTCTCCCATCGCTGGTGGACACCCGGCACAACGGCTATTGCCTAACCCGTCCCCCCACGCTGACTTCCGAATGAGGTACGGTGTCCATTCCACCATTCGCCACCGGGCTTTTTGGCCCACGCTCCCGGGTTGTGGCGACTGACATTGCGGGACATGGATCCGGAAGTCCTGCCCTTCTTGCCTCCGGGCTGGAAGTCCCGGCCGGTCGGATGGAATTACCGCCGAACCTGCTGGTTCATGTCTCCGGACTGCGAGGGCTGAAATTGATGGTTGGGGCTGACAAGGTTGCCGGGCGATTGGCTGGCCCATGTTCCCGAACTGGAGTATCTGATCCTGGACATCCCGAGCCTGACCGTCTTGCCCGTGGATTTCCAAACCGATGCGTCCAATCTGTGCGAGGTTCGGGATTCCAGCGGTTGTGCCGTGTCGACGGGATCCATCGCCGACCGGCCGAACCTGCTCGCGTGCTTCCCGGATGCATGCGGGAAACAGTGATTCGGAGATGGCCGTGAGGATGGCGGACTGCACCACTGGACGGCCGCGCGCTCCCACAGCCAAGAGCCGTGGGTGTCTGACCGGCGTCACCGGATGGTCAACCCTGGGACAACCTTCGGCGCTGGAGGGCCGGCGGCCAACATCCAGGACCACGTTTCCCTGGCGGCCGTCTCCTGCAAGTGGATGGGATGCCCCGGTGGCGGTCCCTGGCTCCCGGCCATCGTCAGGCATCCCGCATCCGGCTCTGCCCCGTCCCGGGTGGGCTGTGGATTCACGTCGCCGGACCGTGAACATATGGTCACCTCTCAACCGTGGAACGCAACCATGACATCATCTCCGTACCACTCCCTGAGCGGGTCACACTCTTCCGGTTCCCTGTTGGCGGCACAGACCTCGAACGTCGGCGACGTGGCTCGGGCATCGATCAGTTGCGGACAGGGGGCCTCGTAAATCCAGTAATTCACAAAGAGCCCGCGTTCCCGCCAGTGGGATACGCGCAACAGCCTGCGGCCGTGGTCGTCCCGTGTGCGTCCCTCCACCTCCAGAATGTCGCCGAGCCGGAGGGTGGTCGGGAT
>JAPPAJ010000254.1 GCA_026705565.1 Caldilineaceae bacterium
CGTCTTACTCGGCCGTCATGTAGTACTGCTCAGGATCGGTGGAACCCGGAAAACCCAAGTCCCACGAGGCGACAACGCCACCCTCTTCGGGCACGTTGTGGAAATTGTTCTTGACCACCAGTGGCGAGATATGTTCCCCGACGATGCCAATGGAAACCGGTCCGTCATCAATGTGGATTTGATAGGCGTCCAGTAGTTTCGCATCCCGTTCCACCGGGTCGACGATAGTGATCAGTTCGGTGTAGGCATTCTGCAGTTTTTCCAGAGCCGAACCCGGACGCGGTGCCACTCCCGACTCACCACCCGTCTGGTAATGGCGACCGACGTGGATGCCCCCCAGCGCGTAGGACACGCTCTCCACCGGGGTCCACACCGTGGCCGCGGAAACCAGGCCCCAGGCAGCGGCACTGCCCCAGGCATGGATCATGACATCGCGGTTTTCGCCATCCTCCATGATCACGCTCCACTCAACGGCGTTGAGCACGGTGCTGATGCCGATCTCGTCCCAGTCTTCCTTGATGAAATCCATGGCATCGACCGAATTCTGATCACCCACGTTGACATGAACGATCAGCTCCAAGGAATCGCCGTTGGGCAGATCGCGCATGCCATCGCCGTCCTGATCCACAACCCCGGCTTCATCCAGCAGGGATCGGGCCAGATCGGGATCGTGAGCGGCGTAGGAAGTGGACCAGTCGGCATACACCTGCTGGCCGCGCTCGGTCTGGAATTCAGGACTTTCCGGACTCAGGGCGAACGAACGTGCATGCCCCAAACCCAGCGATACGATCTCGTTGATGCGCTCCCGATCGATAGCGTGGGACAGGGCCCTCCGGAAGGACTTGTCATAGAAGAGATCCACGATGGCTTCGTCGTCATAGTCGTATTTCAGGATCAACCAGGGCCAGGAATAGTCGCCACGGTTCCAGAAAAACATCCTGTACCCACCGGACTCTGCATTCTCCAGCAGCAAGGGAACGTCCTTGGGGGCAATGTCACGCACCTGCATGTCCACTTCCCCGGCGATGGTTTTGAGCGCGACGGACTCGGTAAACGAACCACCGGTCACAATGTCCACCACCATGCGATCGATGTATGGCAGCTGGTTGCCGACCGGATCCACTTTCCAGTAATAGGGGTTCCGCTCGAAGACTGCGGTCTGGCCCGAGGTAAAGGCCGTCGGTACCCAGGGACTAAGCATGGGCATGTCCGTCTTCTGCAGGCGGGAGCCGATGTCGTAGTAGTTCAGCAGGGCGTCGTTGTCGGCGGCGTCCGAATAGGCAGGATGCAGGGTTTTGAGGAAATGGGACGGCACCATGAAGGCCGCGGAATGGTAATGTCCGCGCGAGTGCTGTTCCATGAACAGGGGCGCGGGAACGGGGAAGGTGAACTGCAGGGTGAAGTCGTCAACCTTCGCCACCTGCATCGTTTCGCCCTGGAAAATGGTGCCGTTGGGTGCGGCGACCGGCACATCCTCGTTCAGAACCAGATCATTCCACCAAAACAGATAGTCGTCGACGTCCATGGGATCGCCGTCGGACCACTTGATGCCCTGACGGAAATTGACGGTCAGTTCCGTGCCGGCTTCGTTGTAGCTCCAGGATTCCACCAAATTGGGCCGCATGCCGTTGGCATCCCGGTGCCATTTGAGGAATGGCTCGACGAAGATAACCTGGCGGGTCAGGCCCATGCCATCGCTACTGTCAAGGCGTCGCCAAGTGCCACCGTATTGACCGATTTCAGAGACCGGTTCGATGACCAGCGGGTCTTGGGGCAAACGCTCGTCCACGGGAGGCAGTGAGCCATCCAGGACCGCCGCGTCCAGCATGGGCGCCTGCTGGAAGCGGGAAGGGGGCAGGTCGGCTGCGGGTTCGGTCACATCTTCCGCCAAGGGTTCCTCCGCAGCGGGGGAGTCGGCGGGCCCGCACGCGGCCAAAACCAGTACCAGCAGCAGGCCACAGATCAATGACAACCACGTACGCATGGACATTTCCTTCTCGGGCGAGACAAATTCGGTGCAAGATACCCCGCTGGGGCAGAGACGGTTTGGCAGGACGGCACAGATGTGCGCTCCAAGCCAGCCTGCCGGACTCTAACATGTCGACGAAATCGACAAATGCCTGGCGCAAACCGAGCGGGAGCCCGTTCGCTCGGTCCGGTGGCGGTCCACTCCTCAGACCACTACATCCGCATGGATCCAGGTGCCATCAATGAGTCACCACGACTGTCCGGTTGGAATCCTGTCTTGGAGTCCCACTGGCAGCCGGTGGCGGCAAACTTCGTCGCAACAGTGCGGGCCTTCGTCTCCGGCCAACCAGACCACGGGTCCCCTGTCGTCCAGCGCCCGTTCCGGCATGTTCCGGATCAGCTTTGGCTTGGCCGAAGAGGAAGTGTCGGGGCCAGCCTGCCTTGCACAGCCGCAACCGGGAGGTGATCCAGGCCTCGAGCCGGTACAGTTCCCGGACCGGCAGCGTGTGGCTCTGGGAATCGGCATAGGCCAAGAAGCCCCCTTCTTGGGGAAACCTGCATAGTCGATCGCGACCACACCACTGGATCGTCCAGCAAGCCCTCCAGATTGGCCGCGGCCCGGTGGCGGCCGGCCCAGGGACACGGGGACGTTGGGCATGGACATCGGGGCTCTGCAACAGTAGGGAATACATCCTCGCCAGTATGTCAAATTGAGATACGGCTATAGTATTCTATGGTTTGGACAGATTTTGAGGCCTGAGCCGGTGCGCGGTTCCGGTCCGGGGGCCGTGTTCAGGGGCCG
>JAPPAJ010000010.1 GCA_026705565.1 Caldilineaceae bacterium
TGGATGTGACATTCAGAACCAGACGGCTGCAACGAAACTTCGAGGAGTCCGATAAGGCTATACGGCAGTGGGGGAAGGACGTCGGCCGCAAGTACATCACTCGCGTCACGCAACTCCATGCCGTCCCCGATTTTCAGACTGCAGGCAAAATCCGAGCCATGAAACTGCATCGCTTGAAGGGAGACAAACAGGGAAAGTGGTCCATACACCTGACGGGCCGGTGGCGTCTCATCGTGGCAGAGGGATCTTCAGAGGAACATGTGGTCATCGAGGAAGTGAGCAATCATTATGATCAGTAAACCATCAAGCACATGGTCGGACATGCCGATCCCTCCGGGCGAGATCCTGGCCGAGGAACTGGAGGCTCGAGGCATGACCCAAAGGGAACTCGCCGTCAGACTCGGCAGGCCCGCACAGGTGGTCAACGAGATCGTCAATGCCAAGAAAGCCATTACTCCGGATACCGCCCTTGAACTGGAAATGGTGCTGGGCATCGATGCGCATTACTGGACCAATCTGGAAAGCCTTTACCGGATGACCCTGGCGCGGCAGCGTGCGCAGGACGACCTCGTTGCAGGCGTGGCCGTGCTGGACTGCTATCCGATCCGGGAAATGACCAAACGCGGGTGGATCAAGGCAGGTCTGGACAAGCCCGGCAAGGTGAAGGCCTTGCAGATGTTTCTGGGCCTGGCGGTGGTGGAGCCACGTGCCTACACCGAGGCAATTGGATTCCGGATCACCGAGGCGGCACAACGGAAAGTCTCACTGGGCGCCCTATCGGTGTGGCTGCGCAAAGGCGAACTCGAGGCTCAGAATGCGTGTACCGCAACGTACGATGCGGAAACCTTCCGCCAAGCTCTGCTCAACATCAGACAGTTGACGCTGCAACCGCTCAAGGAGTTCATCCCAACGATGTCGACTCTTTGCGTCGGTGCGGGGGTCGCGTTCTGCCTGGTGCCGGAACTCCCGAGGAGTGGTGCCAACGGGGTGGCACGTTGGCTGCCGGACGGTCAGGCCCTGATACAAATGAGTCTCAGGCACAAGTGGGCCGATGTCTTCTGGTTTTCCTTCTTCCATGCGGCTTGTCACATTCTCAGACACAGGACGCAACGACGCATCGTCGTAGACGGCCTCGGCGGGGATCCGGCCCTAACCGAAATGGAGACGGAAGCAGATGCATTCGCCTCCGACATGCTCATCCCACCTGGCTCTTGGCAGGATTTCTGCAATGACGGCGAGTTCTCGTTGGCGGCAACTCGGGAGTTTGCCCGGTCCGTCGAGATAGCTCCCTTCATCGTGGTTGGGAGATTGCAGAAGGAAAAGTGGATTGGCTACAACCAGCTTGCAACCTTGAAAACGCGCTACGAGTGGTCGGACCTGTAGCGTTGGTTTGGAAAGTATTCAAACCGGTCGTGCGCACCGGGTAGATGGGCAGGAAGCAGACACGACCAGAAACAAGGAGAGATCGAGAGTTCCAGACGATGGTGGAGCCATGGACTCGGATTGGCGACCGGCTGCCAACCGTTGGCTGCACTCGCTTGTGCCAGCGCGTCAAGCCCAGGCAGATGGCGCTCGTCGCAGCTATGAGTAAGCTGCTCCTCATACAGTTGCTGAACAGTTACTGCAGCACGCATAAATCTCACTTCCAGACGACCGGGATCGGTGGTTGCCTTCAGGAAACGGCCCACATCGTCCCTCAGGGCAAACGCAAAGTCGGATTCAGGGCAGTGCGGCGGCCAGGATCCAGGGTTGTCGTCCGATGCGGTCGCGCAGCAGCCCGATGGACACATCCGTTTCAAGCTTCCGTTGAATCGTGCGCACCATGTTCAGGGCGGTCCGTCTGAGGATGCCCATGACGGCGGGCGCGTTTCCGGTGCGCATGCGGCAGTCGTCCTCCCGGAACTGCACGTCCAGGGTGCGGTGCAGGCCGTTCCCGCGCCCAGAGGGCCCCCGCCAGTGGCCGCGCACGAGTGCCAGCAGGGCGGCGGCATCCGCGGGCCGGCTCGAGATGTAGTAGCGCACGGAGCGCTGCCGGCGGCCCCGGGGGCCGATGCGTTCCGCCTGCACGCGGACCAGGCTGCGCAGGCCGGGCCAGGCTTCGGGGTCCGCCACCCGTGAGCAGAGGCCGGGGCCGCCCAGGACGGTGCCGCGGCGCCGCTCGCGGCGGCCGCCATTGCGCTCGACGATCTCGCAGCGGTCCTCGACCTCCGGGAGGAAGGCGCCCCGGTCGGCGGCGTCGAAGGCCGCCTTCACCTTCCGGTGCAGGGTGCCCTGGTTGCCCTTGAGGGCCAGCAGGTAGTCGGCGTCGGCCGCCCGCAGGGCCTGCACGATGGCCGTCTGGCAGCCGGCGGCGTCGATCGTGACGACGGCCCCCTCCAAGTGGATGCGGTCGAGCAGGCGGGGGAGGGCCGTAATCTCGTTGCTCTTGATGTCGCACGGCTCCTGGGCCAGGGTCAATCCCTCCCGCACCAGGAAGGCGCTCACCAGGTGCAGGGGACGGAGGCCCGCGGTCCGGTCGCCCGAGCGGCGCGCCACCTTGCCGTCCAGGGCCAGGATCAGTTCCTTCAGGCCGGGCAGGCTGGTCCCGTCCAGCAGCCACAGGGCGGCCTTCATGGCCGTCTCCGGGTCCAGCCGGCGCACCAGGCGCAGGTAGGTGTCGCGGGAGGGCGTGGTGTCGCCCAGGGGCAGCCACAGCCGGAACCAGGCCCGGTGGTCGTGCGTGAAGGCGGCCACCGCCGCCATGCTGTCGGCGCCCCC
>JAPPAJ010000027.1 GCA_026705565.1 Caldilineaceae bacterium
CAGCGCACGGGCGTATTTTCCTGCTCAACGTAGGCGTAAAACGTGGCGACATCGCTCTCTGGCGGAATCCGCACCGCGACCGCGGTCGCCAGCGCCAGCTTGTTCGGCTCGTGTGTCTCCAGCCCGGCGGCTTCACGCAGACCTCGCCGCACCTCCGCCAGGTTGGCGCCTTGGTGCTCTGCCAGTTCCGGCAGACGTTCACACTGTGCCAATGCCTGCGCGGCGTTCGGGCAGTCAGCCGGTTGACGCATTGCTTTCACCTCTGCATGGAGGGCCTCATCACCGAACACCAGCAGCGTACCGGGGCAGTCATCAGCATCAGGCAGATGCAGGCCGTACAACGTCACCGCCGGGCGCTCTGCCGCGCCGGGCGAAGGCAAGGTGTCAGCGCAGTCGAGCCATGTAGCGTTCTGTGGTTGCCACAACCCGCGCACTACCTGTGTCCAGGTGAAGCGCGTACTGGACGGTGCGAGCCGTAGATGAGCGTCAAAGTCCAGAAAGCGCAGCACCGCCTTGTGATGCTTGACCGACTCTGCCAGGTCATGGCTGGCATTCGCCGGAACACCGACCCATTCGCCTGGCTGAATCCCCGCCGCCTGATGCAATAGGCGGCGAGCGCGGTAGGCATCGCGTACCAGCACAACCCACGCGCCGCCCAAGCGTTCCGACCATGCCGCTTCTGCCGTTTCAAGCGTCACTTCGGTATGTAATGCTGCGTTGGCAGGTAGGGTCAGGAGATCATCCAGCTGTGGATGCGCGGCATAATCTGCGCCACGCACCGGCAAACCACCGAGCGCCTCCACCGGACAGAAGCCCCCTAACCATAACGTTGCCCAATCAACCGGTAAATTCAACATATCTTTGTCCTTTTTATCATATCAATCTGATATGTTGCAGCTGAGGTTGTCACATACCAGGACAATCTTTCTAGCGGTTGGTGTCTATCGCCGTGCGGCTGCCACCGCGTAGGCCACTGCAAAGATGGCCGTCGCCACTAGGGCCATGACCGGGCCGGAGGCCACATTCAGGTGGTAGGAGGCGTATAGGCCCACTACTGTCGCTGATACGCCAAACCCCGCACTCAGGAACATGGCATGCTCAAATGTGCGGGTCACCAGCAGTGCGGCCGCAGCGGGAGTGATGAGCAACGAGATGACCAGAATGATGCCCACGGCCTGCAGGGCCGTGACCGTGGCCACAGCCAGTAGCATCAGAAACAGGTAGTCCAGCCGGGTGGCGGACAGTCCCGCCACCTTGGCGCCCAGCGGATCAAAGCTGACGAACAACAACCGGCTGTGCAGCCCGTAAAGCACCGCCGCCACCACCGCGGTTAGGATCGCAGTCACCATCACGTCCACCTGCGAAGCGCCCAGCACCTGGCCCAGCAGGAGATCCTCCAAATTGAGAGAGACGTGGCGCACCAAGGGCAGGAGCGCCACGCCCAAGGCAAACAGGCCGGCGAAAAGGATGCCGATGGTGGTGTCGGCACTGAGGCCTGTGCTGTGCACCAACCAGCCCAGCAACAGTGCGATGACGATGGCCGAGGGCACAGCACCCCACAGGGGGTGCAAGCCGACCAACACCGCCGCTACCACACCAGGCATGACAGAGTGGGCCAAGGCATCGCTCATGAATCCGAGATCCCGGGTGACCACATAGGTGCCCAGAAGAGGACACATGACTCCCACCAGGACCGAAACCGCCAAGGCCCGCACCATGAACGCGTAGGTAAAGGGCGCGACCAGCCAGCTTTGCAGAATCTCCATCGGCTCGGTTGTTGGTCCGTGGGAAAAACGCGTTGCCCGTCAGACGGTGCCCACCAGATTCCGGATAACTCCGGCTTCCACGAGGTCCCGGGTGCGGCCAAATCCGACTACTCCTCGGTTCAGGCACAGGCAGCAGTCGCAATTTTTCTCCACTTGGTCCACGGCATGCGAGGCCAGCAGAATGGTGCGTCCCTGATCGCGCAGTGTATGCAGGATTTCCATCAGGGATTCCTTGGATCGGATGTCCACTCCGCTGAAGGTTTCGTCCAGCAGCAGAATGTCGGCTCCTTGCGCCAACGACCGCGCCAGGAACACCCGTTGCTGCTGGCCCCGAGATAGTGATGCCATCGGTTCCCCTCTGTGTGACCACAGTCCCGCCTGCCGCAGGGCCTGTTCCGCGATTTCGATGTCCGCGGGACGGAGCCGTCGCAACCATCGATGCCCGCGGATGCGACCCTGCATGACCACCTGGATGACGCTCAGGGGCACACGCCAGTTGATTCGTTCCTTTTGGGGCACATAGGCCAAGGCTCCCGGGTTCCCGGAGGCCGGCTGGCCGTGAATTAGCACTTCGCCGCAGGCGAACGGCTGCAAGCCGGCCAAGACTTCAAACAGTGTGCTCTTGCCAGCCCCGTTGGGACCCAGAACCCCCACCATCTGACCGGAGTCGATCTGGAACGATACGCGCTCGAGGGCTGTTGTGTCCCCATAGGCCACAGTCAGGTCGCGAACTGCAATGGATACGGAAGCCATGGTGTTCGATCTACTCTGTCACGGGTTGGCAAGGCCTCGGCCATCCAAGCAGCGCGGATGGCCGAGGGCTAGTGTTCGCAACTACTCCGTCACTGGGTTGACAAGGCCTGAACCATCGTTTCGACATTGTGCCGCATCATGTCGATATAGGTCTCGGCTCCGCTGCCCGGTACTCCCAGTGAACCCGTGTACAACCGTACCACGATGTCGACCCCGGTCTCCTGTG
>JAPPAJ010000215.1 GCA_026705565.1 Caldilineaceae bacterium
CTTCGAGGCGGCCGACGGCAGGGTTGTGCTGATCTGTCCCTTCCACGACCGGGTGCTGCTGGGCACCACGGACATCCGCACCGACGATCCGGACGCCGACCGGTGCACCCCGGAGGAAGAAGCCTATCTGTTGGGACTGGTACCACAAGTATTTCCCGGCATTCCGGTAGACGCGCGGCACGTTGTATACCGCTACTGCGGAGTGCGGCCTTTGGGCAAAGGTGAGGGGGAAGCCGGACAAATCAGCAGGGACCACAGTCTGCACCTGCGCCGGAGATCAGAATCGGCACCCCCGGTTCTCTCGCTGGTGGGGGGCAAGTGGACAACCTTCCGGGCCTTTGCCGAACAGGCTTCCGACCGCGTACTTGGGGAACTGGGCCGGAAACGGACCTCCGCGACCGGGGACACACCCATTGGGGGCGGCGGAAACCTGCCCCGCACGAAGGCGGACAGGGAACGGGCCATTCGGGACGCGACCTTGGACGGCCGGCTGAAACCGACGGACGCGGAGGCCCTGTACGGCCGGTACGGCACCACGGCGATTGCCGTTGCCAAGGCCTGTAGTCACCCGGGCATGGACGAACGGCTGCCGGGTTCCAAGTACCTGGCCGGGGAAGTCGCCCACATCTGCCGCACCGAGATGGTGGCCCGCCTGGGGGACATTGTGCAGCGGCGCACACTGATGGCCATGCTGGGCGAGGCAACACCGGAATTGCTGGAGGCCGTTGCCCGTATGGCCGCGCCCATTCTGGGATGGTCCGAGGATCGTCGCCAGCGGGAAATCAAGGAGACTGCGCAGCTCCTGGCCCGGCGCCACGGCGTGAACCTGCCGCAAAAATCAGGCGAGGGTTAGACGGAGGCTGCCGTTTTCGATCAGGACCGCCAGCACCAGAACCAGGAGCGAAAAACAGAGGTACTCCAACAGGCGTCGGCTGCGCAGGGACTTCGGCAGTCCGTCCTGGAAGTTGCTAATCATAAGGAAGAACATCCACAGCAGTAGGATTCCCTGCGTTAGATTGGAAAGATTGGTGATGGTCATCAGCAGGGCCGCGGCCGCCATCGCCAATCCGACAATGCCGGTGGAGCGCAGCAGCCCAAGGTTTGTGACACCCTCCCGCCGCAACAATTCCATGGCAAGGAGTACCGCCGTGGCTCCGATGAACGGCACGGCCACCAGATGGCTGCCCTTGTTTTGGTAGACCAGCAAGAACAGCAGCAGACCGGTTACGTAGGCCAGTCCATGCAGAACAAACACAAACTGTCCGATGTGGGGGGTGGACAAATCGAGGGACTCGTACAACAGAAACTGGGTCAGCATATAGGCGCCAATGGCCACGACCATGACCAACGCCGACAGGGCCGGCACATCCGATACCGGCTGGGCCACCACAACCACCAGGGCTTCCGCGGCCGGCAGGCTGTAGACGGGCCAGAACCGTTGCAGCCTGTGGATAGCTGAAAGTGCCTGCAGGCGAGGGTGGACCTGGATGATGCTGTCGGAGACGGCAAAGGACACCAGCAGCGCCAACAGACCCTCGATGACGTTGGGCGTCGCGGTTACGGAGAAGTCGCGCCCGAAAATCTGGGGCGAGGTCCAGGTGATGTCGGGCAGCTGCCAAACCAGGGTCAAGGCCATCAAAAGTGCCATGACCCAACCGACCAGGCTGATGCGTTGACGAAAATCCGGCATGGAACTGCGAGACGGACGTGGGGATCTCAGGGTGGGGTGGTGGCGCCGGTAACTCGTCCGGGGATGCACATCCCAGCCAAGTACATCGCGGGGATGCTGTTCCGGTCACTGCCGCTGTGGCTGCTGCTGGCGATTGTACCGGACGTGTGGGCAGTGAGCCTGCGCCCCCTATTGGTGGACGGACCGGTTCAGAATACACCTATCCTGACCACCGAAGCCCCCTTGGCCTACCTTGATTGCAGTGGCGAAGGAACCATTGCAGAGACAGAACCGTGTCTGGCAGCCAACACGAAAAGCCCGGAGACAGACCCGACAGTCGTGTTTGTGCCTGCGCGCTGGCAATCCACAATGGAACCCAGGGCGGACTGGCAGGAGGTGCGAATCCGCCTGAACCGGGTTCGGGGCGAAGGTGCGTTGCCGGTGCTGATCCTCGACGGCGTGCCGCCTGAACTGGCGGAGGAGCCGGATCCGGCCGCTCGTTGGGGCAGGGACGATCCCGGCCTTCCCTCCACCTGGCCGGACGAATATGCGCGGTTCGCGAGGGAGGCGGTGCGCGAACTCGGACCGACTGCCACCCACTTTCAGATTGGCTCCATCGCCAACGGTGCACCGGACAGCTTTCCGTTCCCGGTGCATCCGGTGCGGTACGGCCAGATGGTCGGCGCTGCGGCCGCAGCCATGAACTCCGAAAGGAACGGTCTGTGCCTGTTGTCGGCACCTCTTCGACCGGAAGGCCCCGCAGGTTCGGTCGTGTTCAACCGGTCGGACTGGATCAGGAGGTTCAGGCAATCAAGGGGCATTGAAGCGATCGGAGGGTTGCAACTGGCTCCCGCTCCGGTGCCGTTCGGCTATGCCGAATCCGACCTGGTTGGGTTGCTGTCCGCGGCAGTCTCGGCACCCGACACGCGCCCGCGTCCGGCGGCGTCGCTGACGCTCATCCGGCCCAATCCTGCGGTGCCGGGAACCGGTGAACTGTACGGCTACCGATTGGGGACGGCCGCCGCCGCGCCTCGGCACTGCCTGTTTGACCGGTTCGGAATCG
>JAPPAJ010000114.1 GCA_026705565.1 Caldilineaceae bacterium
CACCCAGTGCCCGTCGTGCGCGCCGGCGTTCGGTCCGGAGCTGGCGGAAACGGCACTGGGCCTGGCCATTGCGGCGGCCCGGACCATGGTAGCGGCGGACCGGGATTTCAGGGACGGGACGGAAACCTACCTCTGGGCCAGCAACCGGGACACGTTCACGCTCTTCGACAAACCCGTGGGCTTCATCGGTTTCGGGGGGCTGGCCCAAAATCTGAGGCAGCTTCTACAGCCGTTTCGACCGCGCATTCAGGTCTATGACCCTTGGCTGTCGGACGGTTACATTCGGAGTCAGGGTTGCACCCCGGTGTCGCTGCCGGAACTGATGTCGCAAAACCGCTTTGTTTTCGTGCTGGCAGTACCCAGCGCGGACAACTCGGCCATGATTGACCGATCGCTGTTGGAACGGTTGGGGCCGGATACCGTGTTCCTTTTGATGAGCCGAGCCCACGTTGTGGACTTCGACGCCCTGACCGACCTGTTGCAGCAAGGCCGCTTCCGGGCCGGCATCGATGTCTTTCCGGAAGAACCGCTGGCATCCGATCACCCCATCCGCCAGGTGGAGAACGCCATCCTCTCCGCACACCGGGCGGGAAGCGTGCCGGAAGCCCTGTGGGACATCGGCCGCATGGTGGTGGACGATCTGGAAGCCGTCCTGAACGATCTGCCGGCTCGGCGCATGCAGCCGGCCCTCCCCCAACTGACGGGACGGTACGCCCGCAACGCGGCCAGACGCGGCCGGCGCAAGTAGCGCAGCGCACACCAAACTCGGGTTTGCGGTGGTAAGACTGGCCCTTAGGGGGCTGGCAAACCATCGTTTCGCCCCGCGCAAACCCGGCAGCGTCTCTCCCCCTGATGGATTTCCACAGGCTGCTGCCGTTCACCACCTGGCTTTCGACCCGCGCCTATTTCCGGCGACTGTCCAACGAGCAGGCGTGGCTGATTGTCATCGCCCTGATGTTTCCGTCGTCGATCATGCCGATGGCGTCGTCGGTGGTGCGGGTGGCGTCGCCGCTTTTTCGCGACACCTTCCAGGCTTCGACCGAAAACCTGGCCTGGCTGTCGATGTCCTTCACCATCCCCTACATGGTGCTGATGCCGGTTTACAGCCGTCTCAGCGAAATGGTTGGCCGGCGCCGGTTGATCCTGGCCGGGATTGCGGTCTTCCTGGTCGGAACGTGCGTTGCCATGTTGGCGCCCCGCCTTTGGGTGCTCATGGTGGGCCAGGCCCTGCAGGGGTTCGGGTCCGCCGGCCTGATGCCCCTGGCCATGGCCTACATCGCCGCCATCTTTGAGCGGCACGAGCGCGGCAAGGCGCTTGGCACCTGGAGTTCCGTGGGACCGGCCGTGGCCTGGATTGGCCCGTTGCTGGCCGGCATTCTCATTAGCCAGTGGGACTGGCGTGTCACCTATATCCTGCCGATGGTGACGGGTGTCCTGTCGATTATCGTGGTGGCCAGGGCCATACCGCCGGGCATGAGCAACATCCAGCCCCACATGTGGCGGCGGTTCGACTGGACCGGCGTGGGCCTGTTGGCCGTCTTCATAATCTGCTTCTTCGCCTATCTATCCAGCAGGCCCATCACCGGGGTCGCGCCCTTGCAGGATTGGCGGCTGGGTTTGGCCTCCGTGGTTTCCCTGGCGACTCTTCTGTGGTGGGAACGGCGCATCGACAACCCCTTCCTGGACCTCAATCTGTACCGCAGCAGGTTGTTTCGCCAGGCATCCCTGGGAGCGGCGCTGCGGATGGTCACGATGGGTTGCACCAGCCTGCTGGTTCCCCTGTTCCTGGTGGACATGTTCCAAGTGGACGGCGTAACGCTGGGCCTGATGCTGATGATCAATCCGGCCGCGATGTCGTTGATGGTCCGATTCGGCGGCACGGCCGCCGACCGGTTCGGCAGCGGCAAGCCGCTGATGGTGGGGTTCGCGCTGCAGATCGCAGTCATGCTGTCCATCTACCGGTCGCCGCTGCCCTTGACCCTTTTGGGCCTGGGGTGCCTGTTGGCGGTGCACGGTCTGGGTATGGGACTGATGCTCGCATCCCTCCACAGGATTGCACTCCTGGATGTCAACGAGGCGAACGCAACGGTGGCCGCAGGCATGTACAGCTTCGTGCGCTTCATCGGTGTGGCCATCGGCGTTGCCGTGGCCGGCGTCATCTTCCAGGGGTTCACCGACGCAGGGGTCGAGCCGGTCATGGCCTATCGGCAGACATTCGGCGGGTTCGCGGTCGCGGCAGCCGCGGGCTTTGCACTGTCGTTCGTTATCAAGGACCCTGGTCCGTCACCCGTTTGAGCTGACGGGAACAGGTCCGCAGACCACTGGAATCAGGTCTCCTACCCGGTGCAAACCAAGTCAATGAGGATTTCAGCCGTCTGGTGAACGGATGCCAGGTCCACCCATTCCTCGGTCGTGTGCAACCCATATCCCAGGGGACCGAAGATCACGCAGTCGGATCCGGCCGCTGCCAATATTGCTGCGTCGGTCCAATAGGGAGCTCCCACGACTTTGGGTTCAACCCCCATCGCATCGGATGCCGCCGTGCGTAGCCGGCCCAGCAACGTGCCGTCGGCGCGGCTTTCGAATGGTTCGCGCACAAGATCAAGGGACAGTGACAACCGCTCGGCACCGATTTGACGGTTGGCCGCGTCGACCAAATCCTGGAAGTCATAAGAATATCATTTGGGTACTTGGTGGCGATATCAAGCCCACCAGGC
>JAPPAJ010000103.1 GCA_026705565.1 Caldilineaceae bacterium
GAATGGTGCCCTCACCAACCGAAAGCACATCGAATTGGTAAATTTATGCCATAATTTACGACACAGGATATCCGACAAAGCAGATGGCATGGCCCTCCCCGACCGCAAATACAAGATCTTGTTTGACAACGACGGCATCGCACGGGACTGGATCGAACTGGCCTGCCGACAGCTGGCACTGGGCGAACCCGACCCGGACTCCATCCGGGACCTGCCCACGGTCCGCAATCTGTCGGCCTGGGGAGACTTCCTGGAATTGATCCAGGACCGTTGCTGGCGTTTCCGTACCCGGCAGGGCGACAGCGTGCTGCTGGCATGCGAGGTGCAGTCCGCACCGGACTACCTGATCATGATGCGCCTGGTGGCCTACGCCAGCGCCTCGCTGGTGGCCCTGGACCGCGCGGAGCACTTCGGGCCTCGACGCCCCCCGCCATTGCCCTGCCTGCTCCTGATCTACACGGGCACTCGGTCCTGGCAGCCCCCGGGCCTGGACGTGCTGATGCGCGGGCACGCGACCGGTCCCGCGTCGATTTTCCCCTTTCTCTACATGGATGTCCTGCATGGCGACTTCCGGAGCTGGGCCTTGCCGCGGACACTGGAGCTGGCGGTGCAGGCGGAACGCACGCGGACACCTTTGGAACTGGTGACGGGGGGCTTCCTGGAAGCGGTGGCGAGCCTGCCGAACCCGCACACGGTACGCGCTCTGGTGGACTTCATGAAGGCGACGATGATCGGTTGGTCGACACAGAGCGTCCACGACCAGGCGATCCAGGATGCACTAAACTACGACTGGACCCAGGTCACCACCCCGGAGGAATTGGCGATGGCAGCACAGGAGTATCGGCGCGGCTACTTCGCCGTCAAGGAGGAAGGTCGGCTGGAAGGTCTGCAGGAGGGTCTGCAGGAGGGTCTGCAGGAGGGTCTGCAGGAGGGCCTGCAAGAGGGACTGCAAGAAGGGCGACAGGAAGGCCAACGGGAAGGGTCCCGCCAAACCAAGATCGATTTGATCGTTGAGATGGTATTGCCGGCCACCGGCGGGGAGTTCGAGGAGGAATTGCGGCAGCGACTCGGTGACGACAGGCTTCTGGCCCGCCTGGATGTGAACACGATTGTCGATCTCAGGATCCGCCACAGCGCGGAGCCAGCAGCCCTGCAGCGGGTCATTCGCAACCATCTGCGCGATGCCGAACGCACGGTCTGACACCAATTTAGTGTGATACCAACACATCATACGGTCGTCTGCCCGAAAAGAGTCTCCAGACATATGCAGGACAGCGGTTGTCATGGCGACCGATACGAAATCCGGCCGTCTCGAAGACCATTGTCCGATGATCAATCAATAGTGCCCCAGACATACTGAATTGGTATGACACAAGGTCAAGGCGACGCGGATCCGCGTGCCCTGGCGCTGGCCGGCGCGTTGCAAGAGCGTCTTCCCGAAGCCGATGTGCTGCTGTTTGGGTCGCGCGCCCGCGGCGACTGGCGGCCCGGCTCGGACATCGACTTGGCCGTGATTGGCGGCGATCCCGATGAAGCCGAAGAACTGTTGGCACAAGTCTGCGCCCAGGAGCCACGGTATGCGGATCAGCCCTCCACGCAGCTGTTCCACTTGGCGCGCGCCGAGTTTGATGAACTGCGCACATCGCTGCCCCACATTGCCGGGCAGGTACAGCGATATGGCCTCAAGCCCAACGGAGAACCACTACCCCGCGTGGCACAAACAAACCCCTGGCCGGGCGTCCAGAATTTGCTGCAAAGCTGCGGGGCGGATCTCGCCGAAGCGATCAAGGCCTTGGGTTCGGGCACACAGACGCGATCACCCCTGCACTACGCGCACGGTGCGCTGGAGAATGTGGTAAAGGCCCTGCTGTTCGCAGAACGGATTGATTTTGTCTATGAACACGAACTGGAGGACAACATCAAAAGGCTGCCCGGCCCAATCAAGGCATTGCTGGAGCAGGAGATCACCGAGAGCCGGCGGGACGAACTGACCAAATTCCGCGTTGCGGGTTCGTACGCGGGCAGCAATCCGCCATGGCCGGAAACCAGTGCCGAGCAGCTGATCGCCTCCGTACAGCGAGTATGTGCCAACCACGGCGCCCATATTCTCGCGGTGATGGGCAAACAGCCGCACGAGGTTGGCTACGAACAGTGGTTGAACAACAACGATGCCCTCGGCGGATGGGCCAGGTTGCCGCTCGACCGCTATCCGCACATTACGGCCATGCGCCTGCTATTGGCCGGCAGACTGACGGCCGCACGCTTGGACGACATTGAATTGAATTGGCTGCGGCGCGGTACACCTGCCAATGCGATGGAGATCGTCGCGGCCGTGCGGACGCAGCCCGATGCATGGCAAAGTCTCTTCGTCAAGGCACGCAACCGCGAGACGCGCACAGATCAGTAGCCGCCTCCGCACGAAGCACCACCGCCGAAGGGCACTTGGTCGCCGCATACCAGACGGCGTTCAGCGGCATGTAACCCTGATGACAAACAAGCCCAATCCAGACTGCCGCACTGATGACGAAGCCCCGCTGCTTGGGATGCTTGTCACGCCGCTTTCCGCACTAATCCGGTCTCCAGAACCTATGCCGATCCGGCAATACCTGTCGGTATCGCGTGCTCGGCGGTCTGGTGGATGCTTCGCCGACCGTGCGAACCGCAGTCCGTCTTACGGGTCTCCGCATCTGCCGACGGCCGACCTGGCCGCCCA
>JAPPAJ010000249.1 GCA_026705565.1 Caldilineaceae bacterium
TTAATCCCCGTGCCGCCGGAGGGGTTCCTTATCTCAAAAACTGTTCACTCCATTGCCGAATCAGTCATTCAAGACATACACTGCAATGTCCGGCACTGACTACACGGTACCGGGAATAAATACGGTTCGTATTTATTCCCGGTACATGCCCATGTGATTCCCTGCCAGCAGTCATATTTGGAGCCTCGGGAGCTGCCTGCGACAACAGACCGGCATCCCTTGGGCCGATCCGAGTGAATTCGCCAAACTTCGCACGCATCCACACAGATTGTGACGGTTTCTTTGGTTTCCAAGGCCACGGCAACTCCACAGGCAGCCTGTTTGCCTCCTGATGGAATCTTGTTTTCAACCATTATCAACATAATAATTACAATCTATTTCCAATATATGAGAACAAATTTCGTGATATCAGGAAAATTCCACGTACTCCCTAAGCCGTTTGCGTGATCCGGTCCTGACCGGATCGATACTTCCAGCGATGCACAACACCAGCATGTTCGCATCCTAAAGGCACGTTGCCAATGCATAAATTCAACCATCCGCCTATTTCAATCTTCCGTCCTCAATTGCAGCCATGTCGCCGTCTTTATCGTTCACAATGCTGTTCTTTATTTTACGGATTGCGTCTCAAAATGTCCATGTCCATAGATCGAAGTCCGGCACAACATGCCATCGGTTTTTGTTTTCAGCGTACTTCAACTTTGTCAAATCCCAGTCGCCGGATGCCTTCGTCGGAAAATATTTGGTGGATGTTCTTTCGTTGTCACGACAGCTTGCAGTCGGTCCATGCGCTTCACTTTTCAGGACAGTGGATGCCAAGTGTGGTTTCTTCAACTGGCGCGGGGCAATACGCAGAGGTTGCGGCATCCCGACGCGAGGCCGACATCGATACCCGGTTCCGGCCGTTCCCGACACGACAAGGAGCCAAGCTGACGGGATGGTGGGCAAGGTCCCGCGTGGATCGGATTCGTTGCCACGTCCCGACCGGCCAGAGCCCCACTTCCAGCCGCGGGCCGTTCTCGCAAGGGGAGATGAACCAAGACTCGCCGGTTGCGGCGGCTCCAAGCTGCACGCACGGCATTCTCCGTAGCAGACAGGAAGCAGAGGAGTGAGATCCGTTCACCCCCCGGTTCCTCGGACTAGGAGAAGCAATCGTAGTTTAGAATAGGCTGCTTCCAACACTTCCCTGCGCCGTTGCCCCCACCGCCACCTGACTGCTCCATGGACACCCTGGTTGAATACCTGCAAAGCGAATTCGCCAATCTGACCCCGGAGGAACTGCACCTGTTGGCGTCGGGCATGCAGGAGCGCACGGTCGAACAGTACCAGTCGCTCTGCCGCAGAGGCGAGGACAGCGAAACCTTCGCCGTCATCAAGTCGGGCCGGGTCGGCCTCCTGGACAGCGACGGGCGCACCATGGTCACCCTGACCGCAGGCAATGTGCTGGGTGCCAGGGACTTCTTCACCAACGCGCCGGCGCAGATGACAGCCCGGGCCGAAAGCCCGCCGGTGACGTTCTGGGAATTGACGGCCGAAACGTTTGCGGACCTGCTGGAGGCCCAACCCCGGCTGGGAGTCCATTTCGCGCACAGCTTTGGCAACACCGATTCCTCCACCCGCCTGACCGAGCATCTGCGCCGACGGCTGCATCGGTTGCCGGCCTTCTCGGGTCTGGGAACCGACGTGTTGACCATGGTGGCGGCGGCCCTGACCCCCATGGAACTGCAACTGGGCGACACCTTGTACAGGTCGGGCGAACAGCCCAGCGGCCTGTATCTGGCAGTGGAAGGCAGCCTGTCCCGCATGACGGACAGCCAGCCCCCGATGCTGATCGAGGACAGTGCGCTGCTGGGCGGCGAAAACCTGGCCAGCGACATTCCCTACAACCACACGGTCGTGGCGGAGGAACCCACCCTTTGCTGGGAGCTTTCGCGCAACGACTTTCACCGCATCAACCAGGTGCATCCGGTTCTGCAACGGGCCCTGAACCGGCCGGCCATACCCGCGCGGCCGGACACGATTGCCACCCCCGCGCCGGCGGCCGGCGACTTCTCGTTGGCCAGTGTCCGCGAACTGGCATCGTTGCCGGACCATGTCCTGAAGGCCGTATCCCAAGTGGTCGCCACCCGCTCCGTATCGGCCGGGCAGGTCGTCTACCGGCCCGGGGAACCGAGTGCCGAGTTCTATGTGGTCCACTCGGGCGAAATCGAACTGTCAACCCCGTCGGACATCGGAGTCAACCAGGAACTGAGCCGGGCCGCGGTGCAGGATGTCTTTGGCCTGGACAGCCTCCAGGCGCAGACACCTCGCACCAAGCAGGCAACGGCCACCGTGGACACGGAACTGCTGGTCCTGCCCCGCATCTACCTGTTGCGCCTGGCCGAACAGTTCCCCGAAGTCAACAGGCTTCTGACTCCCGACACGGCCCCCCGCCCGTCGGAACCCGCGGAGGAGCCACCAACCCCGTCGACCGGTCTGCGCGCCGAGAGTGACCTGGGCGACTTGCACGGCTTCAGCGTCTTCTGGGGCCTGACCGGCCAGGAACTGGCACGCATTCAGACGGAATTGCAACCGGTTGTCTTCTATCCCCAGGAACAACTGTTCACGCGGGGCGACACCGTCACCGCCCTGTACCTGCTCCAGGAAGGCAAGGTCCTGCTGGAGGCGGAGGATGGGCAAATACGGTACCTGGAACCGACCAGCGCCATCGGTCTGGGCAGCCTCCTGTCCCAGGCGCCCGTAACCGAACACGCCTTCGCCTCGACGGAAATCCGGGTCGTCCTCATTCCGCGGGAAAGAGTGTGGCAGCTCGCCACCGAGATACCCCGGTTTGACGAGAACCTCCGCAGCCTAGCCCAACAGGAAACCAGCGCCCCCCCGGTGCCCGTTGTGCAACAGCCACCCGCGACACCGCCCCCAACCTGGCCGGCCGCGGCCGAACCGCCGCCTGTTCAGCCTTCGCCAACCACTCCCTCGGAGCCTGCCACCGAGCCCAGTCTGGCAGAGCCGCCCTCCGGCCTGCCGCCGGCCCACAGTCCCCAGATCACCTCGCAACCGTCCGAACCCGTCAACCCGTTCGGGCCGCCACCGGCTGGAACCCCGCCCCTGTCCGCACCGGGACCGGCCCCGGTGGTGGAACAGGATCCGTTCCTGGCCGGCAGCAAGTCCAGCACGCGGGACGATCAGGGCTTTGGCGGCATGAGCGTTGCCGGCAAAATCAGGGCGATTCTCACGGCGGTACTCGTCGTCTACCTGGTCGGATGGACCGCCTTCAGCCTCATTCAGGATCTGGTTCCCGGCCTGTTCTAGACCCGGACCTGCGACAGTCCCGCCGCCAACCGGACATCCCGCCGGCCGGCCACCATCTGGCGGCTCGCCTCAATTCGGCCGCGCCACGTTTCGTCGCGGCCCGCCAGGCCGCGTGCCCAGTACAGCGCCTGCAGGTGGGCCGTCAACGCAGCCTCTCCGAATGTGGCCCCTTTCAGCCATCGGGCCAGAAACAGCGGCAGGGTCGGCACCGGCAGCCAGTTTTCGCCGAGTACGCCATTCACAGCCTGGGCTCCCGCCGCCAGCCAGGCATCGGCCTGGCTGGCGGAATGGCAGGCAATTGTGTAGACGCATCCGAGATGCATGGGCAACCCGTACCCAACCTGCACCGCCTGCAGTTCGTTCAGAAACCCCTGATCCAAGCAGGCGCCCTGCCAGCCAATCGCCCCTTCGGGCGATCCGTGGGTGAGCACCAGCAGGTCGGCCACGGCCCGTTGGCTGATCCCCACAAGGGTCGAAAGCAGCTCATCGGGACGAGCTCTCTGGTCCTCCAGAACCCGGATCTCCTGCCAGTGCCGGTCCGCACCCAGCATGGACAGCATCGTGCGGGCACCGCGTTCGCTCCAGTAGTCCAGCGCACGGCTCAGGGTCGGCGGCAGATTCAAGTGTCCGAACGCACCACCGTTTTCCAGGAACACCACCAAGCTGCGACGCCTGGATATGGAATTCTCCATGCTGCGGGATCCTTGGCACCGGCCGCACCGGCGGCGGTCAAACCTCTTCCTGCACCAGCTTCAGGGACAGATTGTCGACCAGTGACTTGAACTCCTCCCACAGCTTCTGCCAGCGGTCAGTCCGCACCAGTTCCCGCAGGGCATCCGCCGAGCCCTCCGCGACAATGCCACCCAGGAACTGGGGGATCTCGCCCCACATGGTCCACCAAATCTCGCCGACATAGACTCGTCCGTGTCCCTGCACCAATGGCGCAATGCTCTGGGCGAAGAAGCGTTGCCCGGCACCGGCCTCCCCGTCGCGGGCATCAAACGTAATGATGAGTTTGTACAGCATCATGGAGTCCCAACCTTCACCTGCGGACTTTGATGGGCGCAACGGGGACGGTTCGGTCCCATCGTCAGCCGAGTGACACGCCGACCGGTTCGGCGGCCGGCAGATCGGGCAAATGCTCGTTCGCCTTCCGCTGGAAGGTCTCAATCCTGATGGAACGCAATATGAATATGGCCCCGATGATACCTGCACCCTCCAAGAGAAAGACCGCGGCATAGCCCAGCCAGGGACTGCCGCTGTAAAACTCGATGAATTCACCCAGGCCGACAGGCACAAATATCATGGCCTGGGCCAGAAAGGTTGCGACGCTCCAGGCTCCGATGTACAGGGCACGGGCACGGGGCACAGTCATGCGCAGCATGAACGTCAGGTTGCTTTGTGTCATCAGGCCACCGCCCAGGCCCAGCACCAACACGGAGCCCATGAACAGATAGGTCTGGCCCAGCAGGCCGGAGCCGGAAATAAGGAGAAAGGCAGCGGCGGCCAAGCAGGATCCCGCGCCGGACACGGCGCGCTCTCCGTACCTGCGCACGAGCGGAATGCCGGCCAGCATGGTGACCAGGAAGCCGATCCCCCAAATCGAGATCAGCCGCGACGTGCCCGAAACGGACATGCCCAACACTTCCGCCCCGAAGGGCTCCAGCAGGACATCCTGTGTGTGGATGCAGAGCAACACAAGCATCAGGTAGGCGAAATACCGCAGTGCCACAGAATTGTCCCTGAGCGACCTGAGCAGCTGACTGGACGGGGTCCGGGATGGCTGCCTGTCCGCCGTTGGAGGCTCGGAAGGCTGTTCCAGGCGCAGGGCGCCCAGCAGCACGAGCACCAAGGCGATCACCGGCACCGCAATCAGCACCACGGTTAGGCGGGCCTGGGAGTAGGTTTCCAACTGGGACGACAGGAAGACGCCGGTGCCGATGCTCGCCGCAATCATGGCGGTGAACATGATCCCGATGGTGCGGCTCCGTTCCTGCGGGTCCACCCGCGCCGATAGTAGGGCCAGGTAGGCCACCGACGACAGGTTGATGCCCACGCCCCATACCAGGAACACCCCAACCGTGGCGGCGAACCCGGTTAACAGGTTCTCCGGAATTAGAAACACGGTGAAGGCCATGAGCGAGGCACCGACGGCCGCCATCAGGCCGCCCAGCCGAATCCACGTCACGAACCGTCCGCCCGCGGCGGTCTGCCGGTCCATCAACGCGCCGAACCAAATCTGCAGTGGCGACAGCAGATAGGGCAGCGTCACGAGAAACGCCACCAGTGTGCTCGACAACCCCATCTCGGCAATCATCACGCGGTTCAGGACGCTGGTGACCGGTACCACGGTCAGGGCGGTGCCCACGTGAATCAGCGTGAACTGCAAAAGCCGGCGACCGGCGGACGACCGGAAGTCAAACATGGCTCATTCTCTTCCCAGCAAACGGATGGGCAGTTCGGTCATGGTCCGCAGCAGCCGCAGTTCCTGACGGAGATTGCGCACCGAGCTGATTTCGCGCTGCACCCCCACCGTGGACAGCCCCAGGGTGCGGGCCGGTGCCAGAAACACGTCCAGGCAGCTGACCAGCACGATGCGCTCCGGATCCAAGCCCAAGCCAAGAAGGGCATGGCGTACGCCGTCCCGCTGCGGAGGCAGCTTGGACATCTGTTCCCGAGTCACCACCACATCGAACACATCCAGGGGCAGGCCGGCCTCCCGCAACTGCGTTTCAAGCGCAGAGCGGGGCCGAATGGTGATCAACCCCAGACGCAGACCCTCCTCCTGCAGCCGATTCAGGGCGGGCAGCACATCCTCGTGCAGCTGCAGGTTGGTGGCTGCGGTCAGGCCCAGGGTGGGATGCAAGATTTTCTGCAAGCGGCGATCATTCACGCGCAGGCGAATCAGCAGGTTGTACAGGCGCGCCACAAACCCCGCCAGATCGCCCTGCACATGCAGCAGGACTTCGCGGCGACGCCAGATGGGCCAGCGTTCGCCCCCCAGGATCCAGCCCAGGGGTGTCAGGAACCGATCCGCTAGCCGGGTGCTGAACCGTGTCAAAGTCCCGTCCAGCGTGAACAGCACCGCCTTGATGTCGTTCGACCGGAGCGCCTCCCACTCCAAGGCCGGATCCGCCGAATCCTCGGTGATGCGCGGCACGCCGGGACGATCCCACAGCTTGTTCCAGATGTAGCGCACGAGCAGGACGGAACTGGCGAACGTCGGCGCCGCCAGCAGCACGCCGATGACCCCGAACTGGAGCGCGCCGAAGATGATGACCGTGAAGGTCACGGCCGGATGCAGGTGGACCCGCCGGCCAATGAAGCGCGGAATGAAATAGATGCTCTCGACCTGGCCGATCACGATGTACAGGCCGGCCACCAGGGCCGCGAACCACAGGTGGGGCATGTTCAGCCAGTTGGAACCCGAGATGAGCGCCACCGTGACCCCGACCACCCCGCTGGCGATGGGGCCCACAATCGGCAGGAACTCGAGCACGCCGGCGATGACGGCCAGGGCCCGGGCGTTCGGCACCCCGACGATGAACAGGGCCATGAAGACCGTGCAGCCCACGACCAGGCCCAGGAGCACCTGACCCCGCAGGAATGCCATCCAAATGCGATCCAGCTCGCTGGCCAGTTCGACCGCCTCGGACCGCCAGGGATCGGGGATGGCGCGGGCAAAGACCGCCTTGAGCCGGTTCCAGTCCTTGAGCATCCAGAAACTGAGGACGATTACATAGATGATGCTCAGCAGGCCGGAGGTCAGGCTGCCCAGGTAGGTGGTCAGACTGCCCAGGCCGTTCACGATTATGGTCTGTATCTCCTGGTTGAACTGGGTGATCAGATCGCCGCTGAGAAACTCGACCTCGCCGACCAGGGGCAGGCTGATCGACTCCATCCAGGGCACGGTGGAGGTATTGATGCTGCGCAGCAGCGCATCCAGATCGGACTGCAACTGCACCAAAAACCTCTGGATCCATGGCCCCAAAACGAGCCACAGCAGGGCCACCAGCCCAATGAGCAGTGCATAGACGATGACCGCCGCAATGCTGCGCGGCAGATCGCGGCGCTCCAGCCTTTCCACCGGGATATTGAGGATGAACACCACCAGGCACGCCACCACTGTGGGGGCAATCATCGCCCGAAAGACGATCAGCAGCCCAATCGCCAGCAGGCCCAGGATGGAGCCAACTGTGATCTTGACGGCCGGTGGCCAGTGGGTCCCGGTGAGCATGGACACTCAGGATGGAAATAGCGTTATGTCGGGCAGGGGCCAGTAGCGCAGCCAGGCGCGGCCCACGATCTGATCACTGACAACCGGGCCGAAATTCCGGCTGTCGTGGCTGTTGGGCCGGTTGTCGCCCATCACAAAATATTCGTCGTCGTCCAGTTGCCGCGGTCGGAGCGATTCCTCCATTCTGCTCTGGACGTAGACCTCCGACCGCCGGATGCCGTTGACCCAGACCACGCCCTCCACGATCTCCAGGGTGTCCCCGGGCGCGGCGATCACCCGCTTGATCAGGTTTTCACGCTGGTTTGGTATGTCCAGGACCACGACATCGCCCACGGCCGGCGGAGCAAAGCGGTATGAAACCTTCTCTACCACCAGCCGCTGATACGGGCTTAGCAGCGGTTCCATGCTTGAACCGAAGACCACGGTGGTTTCGGCCACCAGCCGGTTGACCAGCAGGGCCAGCACCAGCGCGGGGACCAGAACCAACAGCAGTTCCTTGGCCACCGACCAAATCAGCGCGAACGGAGACAGATCCTCCGCGGCCGTGTCCCCCTGTGCGAGGTCCGCGTCTTGCACGGTGGTTGCCGGTGGTTCCTTGTGCATGGTCGCTCCGGAGCCGAACCAAGTCCCTAGCGTATGAAGCCGCGCCCGCGCAGGTAGTCCATGATGGTCCGGGCATTCTCCAGCGGCTCATGGTTCACGGTGTCCAGCACGATTTCCGAATGCTCGGGTGCCTCGTAAGGATCATCGATGCCCGTGAAGTTCTTGATTTCGCCGCGCCGGGCCGCCTTGTACATCCCCTTCGTATCACGCGCCTCGCAGACCTCCAGCGGCGTATCCACGAACACTTCAATGTAGTTGTCCGGCCCCACCATGTTCCGTACGTCGTTGCGCGTTGTGCGGAAGGGGCTGACCGCCGAGGCCACCACGCAACCGCCGTGGCTGGCGATCTCCGCCGCCACGAACCCGATGCGGCGCACGTTGAGGTCCCGATCCTCCTTGGAGAACCCGAGGCCGCGCGAGAGGTGGGTGCGCACCACGTCGCCGTCCAGCAGGGTAACCTTGCGGCCCTCCTGCATCAGCAGCGGAATCAGGATGCTGGCGGTGGTGGACTTGCCGGAACCGCTCAGGCCGGTAAACCAGATGCAGATTCCCTGACGATCCAGCGCCGGGTAGCTTTCCTTCAGGATCTCCGCCACCTCCGGCCGGGTGTACCAGGACGGCAGCAGGCGGCCCTGGCCCAGAAACTCCTCCCGCACCTGTGTGCCGGAGATGTTCAGGGTCTTGGTGCCGGGCGCGACCTCGCTCTCCGGTGCATACCGCTGCTCGTTCTCCAGATAGACCATGTTGTCGAACGGAACCACCTTGACCCCGATTTCGGCGCTGTGCCGCTCGGCCAGCTCCTGGGCATCGAAGGGGCCGTAGAAGGGCTTGCCCTCCGAGTCGTTGCCGGGGCCGGCGTGGTCGCGTCCAACGATCATGTGGTTGGCGCCGAAGTTGCGCCGAATCAGCATGTGCCAGCAGGCCTCGCGCGGGCCGGCCATGCGCATGGCCAGCGGCAACAGGGCCAGGTGCACGCGCTCCTGCGGATAATGGTTGTCGATCAGGGCCTGGTAGGTCCGCACACGCGTGAAATGGTCCACGTCGCCGGGACGCGTCATGCCAACCACGGGATGCAGGAGGAAGGAGCCGTCGATGCGCGCCATGGCACGCTTGGTCAATTCCTCGTGGACCCGATGCAACGGATTGCGGGTCTGGAATGCGACCACGTTGCCGTGGCCGGAGGCGGCCAGCCGAGCCCGGGTGGCGGCCGGGGTCAGGCGCAGATGTGCGAAGTCGAAGTGCGCCGGCAGGGCCAGCACGCGCAGATGCCCCGCGACGTTGACCGAACCCCAGCGGTCCATCTCGGATATCAGTGGATGGCGCGGATTGGTGGAGCCAATCACGCAGGACGCTTCCTCCTCCGCATTCCAGGCAAAGATTTCGCGCACGGACAGCACGGCCAGGATGTTGTTCATGGCATCCCGCAGCGTGATGTCCTGTCCCAGACGCAGTTCCGGGACCGGGTTCAGGGGCAGCGTGACGGGAATTGGCCAGAAGGTGCCATTCGCCAACCGCATGTCCGACAGTACACTCCGGTAGTCGGCCTCGCCCATGAAGGAGGTCAGCGGCGAGAAGCCGCCCGTGGCCAGCAGTTCCAAATCGCAGACGGCCCGTTCGTGCAGCTGGAAGGATGGGAGCCGGTTGGCATAGTCTTTCAGTTCCTGCGTCTCCTCCGGCGGCACGAGAAGATCAACCAACGTTCCCCCGTACGGGGCTATCAGCTCTGCGATATCTGTGTCCATGGGCCCAAGTCTCTCGAATGCGCGTTTCCAGGTCATTCCCAATCGGGGCAGACCGGAGATTATACCCGGATTCGGGCTTGTTTTTTTAGGTATCCGACGGCGCGGAAGGCCGGTTGCGGACGACCTGCTCCGCCAGTGCCACAAGATACCGGCCATAGGCGTTGCCGGCCATCCGCTGCCCCAGTTCCTTCATCTGCGCAAGCGAGATGAAACCGCGCCGCCATGCTATTTCCTCCGGTGCCGACACCATGAGCCCCTGCCGTTGCTGCAACATCTGCACGAGGCGGGACGCCTCCAACAAAGAGTCGTGGGTGCCCGTATCCAGCCAAGCGACGCCGCGGCCCAACTCCGTGACCCTCAGTTCGTCCCGTTCAAGATAGGTTCGGTTGACATCGGTTATCTCCAATTCGCCGCGGGTGGACGGTGTCAGTCCCCGGGCAATGGCGCACACTTGGCTGTCGTAGAAGTAAATCCCGGTCACGGCGTGGTGGGAACGGGGCCGTACCGGCTTTTCCTCCAGCGACAAGACCCGTCCCGTGCCATCGAACTCGACCACGCCGAACTCGCTGGGATTGGCCACGGGGTAGGCGAAGACCTGGGCGCCCCCGTTCAGGGATGCAGCCGCCTGCAGGACTTCCGGCAGGCCGTGACCATAGAAGAAGTTGTCGCCCAGAATGAGGCACACACTGTCGCCGGCGATGAAATCGGCGCACAGCAGGAAGGCCTCTGCCACGCCCCTCGGCTCCGCCTGGGCCACATAAACGATGTCGAGGCCCCACTTGCGGCC
Source organism: Caldilineaceae bacterium (assembly GCA_026705565.1). GTDB lineage: Bacteria > Chloroflexota > Anaerolineae > Caldilineales > Caldilineaceae > Bin34. The sequence continues at coordinate 10,679 of JAPPAJ010000249.1, forward strand.
ATCGCCCAGGACCGCTTCGAACTGCGGCTGGCTGCCGGGCGTGCAAACCACCGCGATCTCGCGCAACCCCGCCAGCATCAGCATCGACAGGGGATAGTAGATCAACGGCTTGTCGTAGACGGGCAGCAGCTGTTTGCTGGTCGCCAGCGTGATGGGATGCAGACGGGTGCCGTGCCCGCCCGCCATCAGGATTCCCTTCATGTCGAATGCCGATTGCCGGCTAGTAGCCGAAGCGTTCCTCGGCAAACGGCTCGCCGCGCATGTGGTACCCGTGCTGTTCCCAGAAGCCGGGCCGGTCCCCGCTCATGAACTCCAGGCCCGTCAGCCACTTGGCACTCTTCCAGAAGTAGTACTTCGGCACAAGCAGGCGCATGGGGTATCCGTGTTCCCGCTCCAGGGGCTTGCCGTCGTAGAGATAGGCCAGCATGGTGTCGTCGTCGTCGAGGACTTCCAGGCTGATGTTGGTCGTGTAGCCGCCCACGCAGTGCGCCATGACATGGGTGGCCGCGGCCGTGGGCGCGATTCCCTCCAGGAAGCGCCGCCAGGAAATGCCCGTCCAGGTGGTGTCCAACTTGCTCCAGCGGGTCACGCAGTGGATATCCACGGTTTGGGTGTCGGCGGGCAGGGCCATCAGTTCGCTCCAGGTGAACTCCCTGGGTTCCTCGACCTCGCCGAACACGCTCAGCCTGAATCCATCCAGGTCCGTGATCGTGGGGGTGGGACCATAGGTCAGGACCGGAAACTTGCTGGTGAGGAACTGACCGGGCGGGGTCCGCGCGTTGGCCTGCTCCTCCGGCACATTGGTGACCCGGCGCAGCCGCTGGACGCGGCGAAAGGGGTTTTCGAGTCTCATGTCAACCTTCCGTGGTTGCCTGGTTCAGCCATCGTGCCGGAGCAGGACCAGTGAGGCCGATTGGCCGCCCATGCCGAACCCGTTGACCAGGGCGGCATCCACGGCATGGGGCCGCGCCTGGTTGGGCACGTAATCCAAATCGCACTTCGGATCGGGTTCCCGATAGTTGATGGTCGGCGGTATGCGGCCGTCGTGCATGGCCTTCACGGCGGCCACAATGCTGTGTGCCCCCGCGCCCCCCATGGCGTGGCCAAGCATGCCCTTGAGGCCGGTGGCGGGACAGTCCGGGGCGTGTTCGCCCAGGGCACTGTGGATGGCACGGGTTTCCATCGCGTCGTTGGCCTTGGTCGCCGTGCCATGGGCCACAATCCAGTCGATGTCCGCCGGGTGCAACCCGCTGTCGGCGATGGCATCGGCCATGACCCGGCCCGGCACGCGGCCTTCGGGATCCGGGTTGGCGAAATCGCTCGGATCCAGCCTCAGGCTGTAGCCGCCGAACTCGGCCAGGATGTGGGCACCGCGGGCTCGGGCATGACCGAAGCTCTCCAGCACCAGAACGCCGGCCCCCTCCCCGATGACCATGCCGGTGCGGTTGCCGGCGAAGGGGGCGCAGGCGGCGGCCGGATTGTCCACTTCGAACGACATGGCACCCAGGCGGCCGAACATGCTCACGGTCATCGGGGTGACATAACCGTCACTGCCGCCGGCCAGCATGACATCGGCCTCGCCGTACAGAATGCGTCGCGCGGCCTCGCCCACGGCACCAACCCCGGTGGCGCAGGCCGCCACCGGACTGTTGGCGATGCCGGTCACACCCAGCCGCATGCCGATAAAGGTCGGTGTGCCGCTGATGAGGGCCGCCAGCGACAGGACCGGATTGATGCGTCGAAATCCCTTGCTGTAGAGGACCCGCGTCTGATCCTCAATCAGATCCCACCCGCCGAAGGCATCACCGATTTCGATCCCCAGGCGTCCCGCTTCCACGTCCCCCGGATCCAGGTCGGCCTGGCCCAGGGCTTCCTGGGCCGCCTTCCATGCGAACTGGGTTGCGCGGGAGGTCTTGCGCGCGTCCCGGCGATCCATGTGGTCCCCGGGCTGCCAATCCACGACGGCCGCGCTGGCACGCTCAAGACCCTTGACTTCCCGCACCTCAATGAGGCGGGTACCGGAACATCCCGCCACCATCCGCTGCCAACTGGTGTCGGCATCCAGGCCCAGTGCGGACACCATGCCGATGCCGGTCACGACGACCCGTTCCCGGTCGTCCCGCATATTCCGTTGAACCCTGTCGGTCATGGAAAGTCGCTTGCCGTCTGTCCCTGCTACAGTATCGCGCAGAATGCCGCCGGGAAGTCGGGCAACTGGAACTCAGTCGGAAATCCGTTCCAGGCGGGCACCCAGCCGGACCAGGCGGTTGCCGATGTCGCTGTAGCCCCTGTCAATCTCCGCCACATTGCCGATCTCCGTCACACCTTCGGCGCACAGGGCCGCCAGGATCAGCGCCATGCCGGCCCGGATGTCCGGCGTGCTGACCCGTTGGCCATACAACGGCGACGACCCCGAGACCACTACGCGGTGGGGATCGCAGAAGATGATCCGGGCCCCCATGGCGATCAGGCGATCGACGAAGTAGAGCCGGCTCTCGAACATCTTCTCGTGGAACAGGATTGTGCCCGCGCTCTGTGTGGCCACCACCAGCGCAATGCTGAGCACATCCGTGGGAAAGCCGGGCCAGGGCGCACTGGCAATGCGGGGGATTCCGCCTCCGAACTCGGGTGCAACCTCGAGCGCCTGTTCTGCCGCGATGACCAGGGTGTCCCGTTCACCCGCACTGCCCGACGACAACGCCATTTCCACGCCGAGCCGTTCGCGGAAGACCATCTGCATCATGCGCAGATCCTCGGCCACCACACCCTCGATGCGCAATTCGCCGCGGGTCACGGCACCCAGCCCAATCCAGGTTCCGATTTCCATGAAGTCCGGTCCCACTGTGAACTCCGCGCCGCCCAGGGTCGACCGGCCCTCGACGACCAGCCGGTTGGTACCGATACCGTCGATGGAGCAGCCCATCGCAACCAACAGGCGGCACAGGTCGGACACATGCGGTTCACAGGCCGCGTTGTGGAACACCGTGGTGCCCTGCGCCAGGGCCGCCGCCATCACGCCGTTTTCGGTAGCCGTCACCGAGGCTTCGTCCAGAAGCACATCCGCACCTTGCAGATTGCCGTCGATCTGAAGCGCGAAGGTATCCCCCTCGCCAATGAGTTCCACCCCCAGGGCACTGAAGATCTGCAGATGCGTGTCGATGCGGCGGCGTCCGATATCGTCTCCGCCGGCGCTGCCGGCCACCCGAAAGGCGCCGGTCCTTCCCAGCATCGGCCCCATTAGGGTCAGCGATCCGCGCAACTGGCGGAACAAGGCGGGATCCGGCTCGGCAAACGCCAACGCCCGGGCGTGCAGGTGCAGCGTGTTCGGTCCCCGCCAGGCCACGTCGACGCCCAACCCCTGCAGGATCAGCAGCAGGTTGTCGACATCCCCGATGCGCGGCACATTGTGGAGGACGACCGGCTGGTCGGTCAGCAGGGCGGCACAGATCATCGGCATCGCCGCGTTTTTGTTTCCGGCCGGCCGCACCGTGCCGGCAATGGGATGGCCGCCCTCAATCAACAGTCGCGCCATGGTTCGCGCCTCCACAGGCTTCGGCTCGTCGAACTGGGTGGATCAAAACCTAACTTAGGGACTTATATACCTGTGTACCAAGGAGGAGACCCCCTCGGCCGTGACGGCATACCTTGTTCACGGGTCGTTGAGGTCGATTTGACCGTCGCCACGGGCAACGGACAGGGACCGAGCGCCTCTCGCCGTGCAGCAGCCCCTGTCCCGCGGGCCGTCGGGCACAGGGCCAAGCCCCGCGCCAGAATGTTTTGAGCGGCATTGCGGTCCGCGTTCGCGGTGTGTCCGCACGCCGTGCATCGGAAGTGTGCCTGTGTCCTGCGGTTCGCCTTGTCGACGTGTCCGCACGCCGCACAGGTCTGCGACGTGTAGGCAGGTGGCACCTTCAGTACCTGCCCCGCCTTGTAGTCCAGCATCCGCTCCGTGCGGCCCCAGTTGGACTTCAGGATCCCGCGGTTGAGCCCGGCCTTCTGCTTCACATTCTTGCCGGGCTCTGTCACCGTACCCTTGGCACTCCTGGTCATGGCCTTGGTGTTCAGGTCCTCAATGACCACGGTGTGCGCCGTGTCGGCCAGCTTGCGGCTGTGTTGGTGGGCGGCGTTCTCCCGGCGACGCTTCTGCTTGCGCTGCCGCTTCTTCAGCTGGCCGCAGATCCGCCGCCCCCGGTTGGACATGGGCTGACCGTTGGCCTTGGAGCGCGCCCGTGCCTTGTCTGCCTGGCGCTGCTTCCGCTTGATGTTCGCGTCCAGCTTCGGGTCGTCCGGCACTTCGTACACTTCGCCGTCGCTGTCGGTGGCCTGGCCGACGTTGCGGTCGACGCCCACGGCACCCGTCCAGGCCGGCGGCTTCAGCCGGTCCACCGGCACTTCATGGAACACGTAGGCATACCACTTCGGATGCTCCTCGGTGCCTTCCTTCCGGATGCGCACCTGCTTGGGCTTGTGGCCCCGGTACACCCCGCTCCCTTCCAGACGCACCCATCCCACCTTCGGGATGTGCAATCGGTCACCGTCCATGCGTACGTTGTCGGGAATGGTGAATCCGTCGTCCTTGTCGAACTTCTTCTTGTACTTCGGGAACCCCTTGGGCTTGCCGTCCGACTTGCGCACGCCCAAGGTCTTGCCTTGTGTGGCCGCCACATCCCAGACTGCATGGAAACGCGTGTAGGCGTCGGCCAGGTACTTCAGCGTGTAGCGAACGGGGGCATACGGCAAGTCCCGCAGCCAGGACAGATCCATGTCGCGGTACCTCCGTCCCCACGGAGAGCCCAGGAACGCCCGCACCCAGGCGGCATCGGGTCGGCTCCTGAGGTCCGTGAACCGTTTGCCCAGCGTGAAGAACGACGTGGACAGGTCCGGTCGGTCCTCGGGCGGGAAATCCGTCCACTGGCCGTACGCGCGCGCCAACCTGTACCGCCGCTCGCAATCGGCCAGCAGGATGTTCCAGACCAGCCGGCACGCGCCCGCGATCTGGGCGCACAGGGCGGCTTGGGCGCGGCGGTCGAAGCGGACGCGGTACTGCTCGATGCGGACTTCGGTTGTTTTAGACTTGGGGGTAGCAGTCCGGGTTGCCAATTTCAACCTGCCCTGTCAGGAAGCCGTGCAGTGCTCTTACACTCACGGCTTCCGTTGTATTGTAGCGCACAGTCTTGGCACACAGGCATATAAGTCCCCAAACTTACGCAATTTTAAACCGATACCTGTGACACACAGGCCCGCGCCGCCCCGCCGATCGGACCTGTCCAGAGCGCCCGGGCAACCCGGACGCGAGCCCCCAACACGTCGCCGGGCCGCGTTTGGAGGGGTTTCCGGATGTTTCAGGCCCTGCCGTGAGCTCATTTGCGAACATGATTTCGGATACACGTTTAGCATAGGACGGGTTCCACTGCGATTGTCCGGCCTGTGGGACCGGCAAAGATTCGGCTGAACTGTCCCAATCAATCTTCAAATTTGCTTTATTTATTCCATTTTGCTTGCAGGAGCCGTGTGACCCGTAGTTAAAAACCGGTGCCGAGCGAGTCCTGTGCTATGATGTGTAAAGGGACGCGTGCATTAAGTTAACAAACTCGCGTGCATGGACTTCCTGTCGGACGGATGGTTAGGAGACGGCATTGATCAACAGTCTGGCCCTTGGATTCAGAATCCTCGGTCTTCGTCTGGACCTCCTCATTATCCCTGTGTTCCTGAGTCTGGCGGCCTTGTACTGGCCCCCAGCGGACATCTCCCTGCTGTTTGCCGATCTGCAAGCGATTTTTGCGGAGACCCAGGACGCGGCGCTGGGACAGGCTTCCGACGCGGACCTGTCCGCTACCGACACTCCAACCCCCTTTGCGCCCGAGGCACTGCTCGAAAGCCTGAACGGCTCCTCCCTCCCCCTGGGCCAACTATTGGTCAACCGCACGTTCCTGCGTGTACCCGGCCTGGTGATGGCCCTGCCCCTGGAGCAACTGTTGACCGACTGGAGTCCCAGCCTGTCCTCGGTGGGCGATGTCCTGTTGGTGTTGGCCGCCTTTTCAGCCGCCGGCGTGGTCATGGGCACCCTGTACCAGTGGCAACTGGCGCGCACGGTGGACGCAGCCCTGCGCGCATGGACGGAACGGGATGCGTCGGACACGGATGAAACGGTGGCACCGGACCCTTGGGAAGCCTTCTGGTTTCGCGCCCGTCAAACAGGCCTCTACCTGGTCCTGTTGGTGGTGCTGGTAACGGTGCTTTCCTTTGCGGTCAGCCTGTTGATGGCGGCCCTCGCCCTGGTCATGCCGGGAGCCGTATTGCCCCTGATGGGACTGTACATGCTGTTTCTGCTCATGGCACTGCCGGTCTTCCTGTTCCTCCAGACCTACATCATTCCCGGCATCCTTCTGGACAGTCTGAAAGTGGTCGCGGCGGCCCGGCAGAGCGTCGCCCTCATTCGCAACAATGTGGTCAGTACGCTCGCGTTTCTGCTCCTGTCCGGATTCATCCTGTTCGGGATCGAGGAAGCGCTTGGTTCAATCAATACCTCCATCAATACCGGCTTCAACCCGGTCATACTGCTTCTATCGTCCATGTCCTTTGCCTACGTCGGCACCGGCACGGCCCTGGCCTTTCTGGTCTTCTACCGTTCCCGCTGCCTGATGTCGGACGGAGTGGACATCATTGCCTGGTTCAAGTCCATGGAGCCTGAATAAGCCGCCTGTTGCTTGTTGAGCCTTGTGGAAACGTGATGATGAAGGAGAGAGCCCATGCCACTCAGGGGTTCGCTGTGAGCCCACCGTCACAGCCTCCCCGGCTTGGATGTTCCAAGCCGGTAGTGGATTTTTCGCTCCAACCACACGGCAGGAAGGTTTCCTGCCGCAGGCACAGAGCCATGACCATGCTCATGCATCGCAATCGACCGAACGACGGCCGCACGGTCGCGGGTCGTCCGTTGACCCCAAGGGAAGCGCAGGGCATGGGGTTGTGTGTCGCCGGTTTGGACCCGGCCGCGGTGGGGACTGCTTCACCCGGCCTCGCGTTACAAGGGACCGCGCGCCTTTGTCAACCGAGAGCGAATCACCTGCAAACCAACAAACCAAGTTGTAAGGAACAGAATGGCGATGGCTAACACTCCGATGCCCCCAAACGCCGAACAGAACACCAACGCCTACAGCGCCGAAGCCATCCAGGCCCTGAAGGGCCTCGAGCCGGTACGCGAACGTCCCGGCATGTATGTCGGCGGCACCGGTGAAGGCGGCCTGCACCACTGCGTCTACGAAGTGGTGGACAACTCCATCGACGAAGCGATGCAGGGCAGCTGCGACCACATCGACATCCGCATCCAGGCCGACGGCAGCATCTCCGTGTCGGACAACGGACGCGGCATTCCGGTGGACATGCATCCGACGGAGAAGATGCCGGCCCTGACACTGGTCATGACCACCCTGCATGCGGGCGGCAAGTTCAACGAACGCAGCGGCTACAGCGTCTCCGGCGGCCTGCACGGCGTGGGCGTGAGCGCCGTCAACGCCCTCAGCGAATGGATGGTGACCCAGGTCAGGCGCGACGGCCAGGTGCACCGACAGAAGTTCGAGCGCGGCCATCCGATCACCGACCTGGAGATCGTGGGAACCTGCGATCCGGAAGACACCGGCACCACCCAGCACTACAAGTGGGACGAGACCATCTTCGACCAAGGCGTGGCCTACCGGGCGGACGAACTGCTGGAGCGCTTCCGGGAAATGGCATTCCTGAACCGCGGAGTCACGATTCGCTTCACCGACGAGCGGGAGAGCCCGGCCGAGGACACGACTTTCTACTTCGAGGGCGGCCTGGGCTCGTTCGTGCGCTACATGAATCGCCAACGCCATGTCCTGCACCCGCCCATCTACATTCATCGCACGATTGACGGAAACGAGATCGAAGTTGGCCTGCAGTACACCGACTCCGACCAGGAACACACGGTGGTCTTCTGCAACACCATCAAGAACCCGGATGGCGGCACCCACCTGACCGGCCTGCGCAAGGCACTTACCCGGCAGATGAACGAGCATGCCCGCAAGATCAACCGCCTCAAGGACAACGACGCCAACTTCACCGGAGAGGACACCCGCGACGGCCTGACCGCCGTGGTCAGCGTCAAGGTGCCGTCGCCCCAGTTCGAGGGGCAGAACAAGCTGAAGCTTCTCAACAAGGAGGTTCAGGGCTACGTCGAGACCGTGGTTGCCGAGGAACTGGCCGAGTGGATGACCGCCAACGCCGCGGACGCCCGCGCCATCATTGACAAGTGCCAGAATGCGGCGGAGGCCCGTACGGCCGCCCGCCGCGCCCGCGACATGGTGCGTCGCAAGGGGCTGCTGGACTCGATGACGCTGCCCGGCAAGCTGGCCGACTGTTCCAGCCGCAACCCGTCCGAGACCGAACTGTACTTGGTCGAGGGCGACAGCGCCGGCGGTTCGGCCAAGCAGGGACGCGATCGGCAGTTCCAGGCCATCCTGCCGCTGCGGGGCAAGATCCTCAACGTGCAGAAAGCCAAGGACAGCAAGGCGCTTGAGAACAAGGAGATCCAGGCCCTAATCAAGGCGATGGGCACGGGCATCAAGTCCGAGTTCAGCCTGGACAACCTACGCTACCACCGCATCATCGTGATGACCGATGCGGACGTGGACGGGGCCCACATCCGGACCCTGCTGCTCACCTTCTTCTACCGCTACATGAAGCCGCTGATTGAACAGGGACACCTGTACATCGCCCAGCCGCCCCTGTTCAAGGTGGCGGTGACCGAACAGAGCAACGGCAAGACCAAGCGGAAGCAGACCAGCTACGTCTACAACGAACGGCAGCTGGCGGAACTGCAGCGGGAGATGGGCAACGACAACGTGAAGCTGGAGCAGCGCTACAAGGGCCTCGGCGAAATGAATGCCGAGCAGCTGTGGACCACGACCATGGATCCCGAAGCCCGGACTCTACTGCAGGTGACGGTGGACGACGATGCGGCCGACGCCGACCAGCTGTTCATGGACCTGATGGGCCCGGATGCCGAACCGCGCCGGCGCTTCATCCAGCAGAACTCGGACCGGGCTACGCCCGACTACTGATAACCCACCGCCGGTGCCTACTGTCTCCAGGCAGGAGCCGCCACCCCATGAGGTCGGCCGCGAACCGGCCTCAGTCACAACTGATACTACAGTGGTGCTTTGGCAACCTTACTTTGATCTGCAATATTTTGTGTGCAAATCAAAGTTTGTAGCCAGGGGCCTGCCGGACACGGCCTGCGAGAACAGTTGGCAGCTGGGCCGAAGCCCGGGACAAGGCCACCCCCTACGGCTCCGGCACCTGCCAGTAGGGCGGCCTTGTCGCCAGAGACGGGCTTCCCGAAGTAGGGTGTGCACCCGGCGGGGTGGCGCACCAAGACAGCATGTCAACGCCGTGCTTGCGGTCCCGACCTGGGTCCGGCCGGAACGAGACTTCCGCCCATACACTTCTCAAAAACTGTATGCACCATTGGGATATGGGTCCCAAAACAAACTGTTCAATCCAATGTCATTGGGGACGCACCTGTGGTGGTTGGGCGTTGCCAATGGGTGAGAGACCTGCCAGATCACCACGAATCCATCCCCACTTCCAGTCCATTCGATTTCCTGTCTCAACTAGCAACCAAGTATTGCCCAGGGAGTCAGTATCACGCTCATGCACTTCCAGAAATTCTCCCCGGACTACCTGATATTGCACCTTTCCGAGTTCAGTACTGGGAGCGGATCGCAAATTCACAATGGACCCAGTAACAACGAAACGGGTGCCATGATCCCATAGATGGGCCCAGACCGAGTCGGGGATGTCCACCAACTGACTGCTGCCTTCAAGGGTTAGTTTCACCAGTCGAGGTGCATTGGACAACATTCCGTCAGGAAGGCTCGTCAGATGCCGGGACGTCAAGTACAACTCAGTTAACTGAGGTGCCTTACCCAGGAAGCCCTCTGGCAATTCTGAAATTGCCGACAGATCAAGATCAGCCTGTGTCAACATCGGTACCTGGACAAGAAAGTGGCTTGGCAGTGTTTCCAGATCTGAGTCTCTGAGAAAGAATTCGACAAGGCGCGGAGCTTCGAGCAGGAATTCCGCGGGCAACGCAGCCAGATTGGACGTACTCATGTAAAGTGACAACAGTCCAGGCACATGGGATAGGAACCCCGCAGGCAGATTCCTCAATTGTGCGCCTCTCAGGATTAGGGATGTCAGATTGTCAGCCTCCTGCAGGAACCCCAGTGGCAAATCCTGCAGGAAGGGTACTTCCATGATCAAGTTTCTGAGATTGCCCGAGCGAGAGAGAAAGCCTGGTGGGAAAGTGATTATGCTGTCCCCCAAAAGTTCTAGATCCTGAAGCTGGGGTGCATGCGACAAGAAGCCTGCCGGCAGAACCTGGAGTCCGCTGGGATCAGACTCAAATCGCAGTAGTCCAGAGAAGCCGAAGCGGTGGGCGGGCCGCGTGCCGGACACAGTGGTAGGAATCAACCCGAGTTGCCCGGTATGTAGACTCACGCCAACCAATCCGGGAGTATGGGCCAAGAAACCATGGGGAAAGGAACTGAGGCTGTAGGCCTTCATGTGCAATCTTTCCAGCTGCGTTGCATGAGACAGGAAACCCGCCGGCAGGCTCCTCAATTTCGGAGTTTCCATTGTCAGTCCCTGCAGGTTTGGCGTACTGGAGAGAATGCCAGGCGGAAGAACCGCCAAGTTTGGTGTACTCAGAACCACCTCTTCCAGCAGGGGTGTTTGTGTCAGGAAATTGGCAGGAATCTCCTGAAGTCCGTCCGCTTCCAGAATCAACGAAAGCATTTGAGATGTTTGTGAAAGAGTCCTCGGAGGCAATGAAGCAATTCCAGGAACCTGCAAGACCAACTCCCTCAATTGGGGGGTGTGAACAAGGAACTCCCGAGGCAATGACCGCAGAGTCCTGGACTTCAATGTCAAACTGGTCAATTCAAGGGAACTCGACAACGAACCCGGTGCCAGAGCAGTCAATCCATCGACATCCAAGATTAACTCCTGCAAGCCAGTTGTATGGACTGAAAAATCCGCAGGCAGGGCTAGCAGCTCGGGCGTACGCAATTCAAGTCTTGTCAGTTTGGGAGTTTGGGAAAGGAAACCCTCTGGCACGCCCATTAATGATTGAGATTGGACTGTCAAATGAGTCAGGTTGGGAACCGGAGCCAGCAAATCGTCGGGCCACGCAGTCTCTACAGTTTCAGCCAGGGAAAGATGCTCCAGTCCAGGTGAACGGGCAAGGGTTTCAGGAGCCAGAATGGACAACAGACTCGCATTAGCAGCCAACCGGGCAAGTTGAGGCGCATGAGCCAGAAAGTCTGCGGGTGCTCTGGCTACTTGGGGAGTCATCAATGTCAAATGAATCAATCTAGGTGCATGGGCAAGAAAACCCGCTGGCAGTTCATCCAGAACCTCCGATTCCAACATGAAATGCTCCAAGTAGGGAGACCGTTCCAAAAAACCATCTGGTAGCCCGTCCAGCTTGGGAGTTCTCAGAGTCAGATGGGTCATCTGAGCCAGTTTCGGCCACATTTCCTCTGGCAACGCTACAAGATTATCTGCCTCAAGGGTCAGATGGGTCAGTCTGGGCAGATGGCTCAAGAGGTCTGGCGGCAACGTTACCACTTGATCCACAGTCAATGTCAAGCGAGTCAGGGCGGGAACATCACCCAGCAGGTCTGTGGGCAGAGTTGGCAACTGCCTGGCTTTCAGTACTAGATGAGTTAATCTGGGCAGATGGATCGGCTGGACTAACTCGAATTCCTTCATCTGGGCGGAATCCAGAGTCAGATGAGTCAAATCGGGGACCTGACCAAGCAGGCCTGCCAGTGGTAGCGATTCATGATCGATTCTCAGGTCCAGAAATTTCAGCTGAGGTGTCTGAGCCAGCAATTCTACTTGCTCCACAGATTCCGGCGCGACCAAGGCCAGTTCCGTCAAACCATTCAGTCCAGCCAAATCAGATGTTGCACTGACGGAGAGGTGCGCCCCACCTTCCTTTCCAAATCCTAGAGACCGGATGGCACTTAGATCCGACCAAGTGGTTGCAGTGCAACCAGGGGCGCGTGGTGCCACTGGTTTGAGCCGGTTGATTAGACCAAAGGAACAGGTATCGCACCTGTACACTCTCGTCCTCAGTGCTTGCAGTTGGGGAAATTGGGAATTGAGGATTGCGTCCTGTATTTCCTCACTGCGGGAACACACCTGGGCTTCCGCACCTGCAACGGGCCAAGTCAGCCTGACGGCATAGGCCAAGTATCCAATACCGTCCACACCAGCATCATCTACATAATTTACTAAACCTTCGGGATCCACTTGTAGACGAAACCGGCGTGGCTCCGAGTTCTGGGAATCAGCACTACCATCCCGTTGAACAGGCCAGCCCTCAACCTCCCATGTAATGGTGGACCCGGGTCTGTAGCCTTCAGGAATTATGAACAGAGTCAGTGGTTCTTGCCGAGCAAGGTACTGCACAGGAGAGCGTGAAGTAGAAAAGGTAGCAATTACCACGGACCCCAAACGCTGAAGACTGTATCGACCATCAAGATTCACCTCCAGATTGGAGAATTTGCCAGCTACCGGATCTGAAACAGTGGATTTCTGATCCACTTCCTGGGCCATTATTGGCATAGATATGGCAAGCCATAGCCACAGCGCTATCAGCCATGAATTCTTCGTAATGAAGCAGATCGCCTTTCGGGCCACAGCTCTCACGGACAATACTCGTTCAAGCATGACACTTCCTCTTCCTGGGGCACATTGAAGGTAACTATTCAGATGCTGATGCAGAGGGAGCGCCAGGTGCCCCTGCCGGCCGGAAGTTAGGGCGGGAGCGCGGTCGGCAGGAGGCCGGCCAGGAGGTCGCGCCCCTGCTTGCGGTCGGTCTCGATGAGGCTGCGCAGGTCGGCGAAGCGACAGGCCCCCTCCATGGTGCGGAAACAACCCGAGATCTTCATACGCAGCGCCTGCTCGGCCCGGTTGTGCCGCGCCACCCGGCGGCACAGGTTCTCGACCGTGCCGGTGGACAGCGCCACCTCGTGCAGCTCCCGCAACAGACGCGCGAGGCGAGACACGGGCAGGTGCTGGGCGTAGCGCAGATAGGCCACCAGGGCCGCCATCCGGGCCGCGGGCACGGCCCGCAGCGTGCGCCCGGAATCGCCCGGCTGGCCCCCGCGCGCGGCGTTGGCTGTGGGGCCGGAACCGGTGGCGAGGACCGTCCCGGGAAGGGAGCTGGCCACTGTTGCTGCTGTGGCGGTCCAGTTGCCGCCGCAACTTCCGGTTCTCTTCCCGCAGTCGCCCAATCTCTGCCTGCTGCCGGGCATTCTCATCCTGCACTTGGGCGACGCGTTGGGCAAGGGAAGGAACGGACATGGCGGCGGAACACTCGGGCACGACCCCTGTTGTAACACACACCGCCCCGGCGCACGTCAGACCCTCAGGAGGCCCTGGACCGCCTGTTGCAGCGACCACAGGCCTGGACCGTGACCACCCGCTCGGAAGTCCTGGCCGCCGAGGAGGACATCCTTCTCAAGCCGCGCACCGGGCGTCTGTACCTGAAGCGCATGGGAGCCCAGTGGCGGCGCACGCGGGCGTGCGTGCGCCACAAGCAGGACCCGGCACTGGCGACCGCAGCGGTGGCGACGCTGGCGAGACTCAAAAAAGTGCCAGGACGCGGAGCTGGACCTCTTCTACCTCGACGAAACCGGCTTCAGCCCCTCCCTGCCCCCCACCTACACCTGGGCCCCGGCAGGCGTGCGCCCAGTCGCCCCCTACGAGAACCCCGAGGGCCGGCGCGTGAACGTCCTGACCACCCTGGTCGCGCCCGGCATCTCACCCTTGGAAGGGGGCGCAGGCCCTCGACTGCCTGCGCCACGCCCTGCCCGGGCGCGCCGGCGTCCCCCGCATCGTGGTCCTCGACAACGCCTCCTGCCACCGCTCCCGAACGGTCCGACAAGCCCGTCGGGAACTGGCAGAGCAGGGGATCTGGCTCTGGTACCTGCCGGCCTACAGCCCGGAGTTGAACGACATCGAACGCACCTTCCGCACGGTCAAGCACGGGGCCATGCCCTAGCGCACCTTCACGACCACCAAGGCACTGACAGCGGCCGTGGAGACCGCCTTCGAGCTGGTCAACGCCCAGCTGCAACCTTCAGAATAAGTAATGCGAATTGTTTAGTACTACAGTGGTAAATATGGGGTATGATGATCGGGTATCCGTCTCGTGCCTGGAGTTGTCCCATGTCCACCGTCCCCGCCGCGCCCCCGGTTCCGGCCCCCGAGCCCGTGGACCCGGCCACAATCGCCACCTGGCCGGCCCACCGGGCGGAGGTGGCCGACCGCCTGGCGCCGGCCCTGGGCACGGCCCCCACGCGGGCGCGGGCCCTGGCCTACCTGGACGGCCTGCTGAGCGGAGCGGAGCGCAAGAACGGCTGGCAGCTGGCGGAAGTCAACGGCGACGCCGACCCCTACGGCATCCAGTACCTGCTCAACCGGGCGCGCTGGTCGGTGACGGAGGCCCGGACCGCCCTCTGCGACTACGTGCAGGCGCACCTGGGGGATCCCCAAGCGGTGGGGATCATCGACGAGACCGCGTTCCTGAAGAAGGGCGCCCACTCGGCCGGGGTGGCGCGGCAGTACAGCGGCACGGCGGGACGGGTCGAGAACTGCCAGGTGGGGGTCTTCCTGGCCTACGCCGGGGCGCGGGGGTACACGCTGCTGGACGCGGAACTCTACCTGCCGAAGGGGTGGACCAATGAGCCGGCCCGGCTGCAGGCGGTCGGTCTGGCGCCGGACACGCCCTTGGCCACCAAACCGCAGCTGGCCCAACGGCTGCTGGCCCGGGCACAGGAAGCCGGTGTGTCGCTGGCCTGGGTCGTGGGCGACACGGTCTACGGCCACTCGGGCAAGCTGCGCACCTGGCTGGAGGCGCGGGACCAGGCCTACCTGCTGGCGGTGCCGGCGCACGAAAACTTCCTGGTCGGCTGGCACGAGTATGTGGTGGGGGAGGTATTTGCGGACTTGGCCGAGGAGGACTGGCAGCGGCTCAGTGCCGGGCCCGGCAGCAAGGGCGAACGCTGGTACGACTGGCAGTGCCTGGTGCTGGCCGAAGCGGAGGATGCGGACAAGGGCTACTACCTGCTGTTCCGGCGTTCCTGTGCGCAGCCGGAGCAATGGCAGGCCTATCTCGTGTGGGGCCCCCAGGCCTGCGACGTGCCCACCCTGGTCCGGATTGCCGGCAGCCGCTGGCGCATCGAGTCGGCCTTTGAAATGGCCAAGCAGGAGGTGGGCCTGGACGAGTACGAGGTGCGCAATGCCCGGGGCTGGGACCGCCACATGAGCCTGGCCCTGTGGGCCCTGGCCCTGCTCAGCGTGGTGCGGGCCGCCTGCCTGCCCCCGCCGGACCCCCAAAAAAAGCGCGCGGGACCGGGCAGCCTGACGGCTTTCCGACGGGCCCGCGGCCTGGCCGGGGGCTGACCGTGCCCGAAATCCGGCGGCTGTGGCGGCGCCTGCTGCTGCCCGTGGTGACGGACTTCGAGCAGGTGCTGGCCTGGTCGTACTGGCGCCAATGCCATCAGTGGGTGGCCCGGCACTGCCACTACCAGAGGCGGCAGGCCACCACCCTGTGAATTACCACTGTAGTATTAGAGAAATCCCTTCAGTTTCCGCTTGCGGCTCGGATGCCGCAGGCGATTCAGGGCCCCCGCCTCAATCTGGCGGATCCGCTCCCGGGTCACCCCGAACTTCTTGCCGACTTCCTCCAGCGTGTAGCTGTGCCCGTCGACCAGGCCAAAGCGCAGTTCCAGGATGCGGGTCTCGCGGGGGGTCAGGCTGGTGAAGACATCCTGAATCTTCTCCCCCAGTAGAGTCTGGTTGGCGGAATCCTGCGGGCTGTCGGCATCCTCGTCGGGAATGAAGTCCCCCAGCACGCTGTCCTCTTCCTCGCCCACCGGCTTGTCGAGGCTCAGCGGCCGCTGGCTCACCCGCATGATGTGCTCGATCTTGCCCGGCGGCACCTCCAACTCTTCGGCCAATTCGTCAATGGTCGGTTCGCGGCCCAGCTTCTGTGACAGGTAGCCGTTGGTCCGGGTCAGGCGGTTGATCTGCTCGTACATGTGAACCGGCACCCGGATCGTGCGGCCCTGGTCGGCGATGGCCCGGGTGACCGCCTGGCGAATCCACCAAGTGGCATAGGTCGAGAACTTGAAGCCGCGGTGGTAGTCGAACTTCGTCACCGCCCGCATCAGGCCAACGTTGCCCTCCTGAATTAGATCCAGGAAGGGCACGCCGCGTCCGGTGTACTTCTTGGCCACGCTCACCACTAGGCGGCTGTTGGCGGTGATCAAGTGATTCTGGGCATCCTCGCCGTCGCGGATTAGCCAGCGCAAATCGTCCTTTTCGTCCTCACTGAGGTATTCGTCCGGACTGTTCAAGCGCACCTTGGCCTCCTCGGCCTTCTCCATGCGCTTGGCCAACTGGACCTCCTCCTTGGCGGTCAGCAGCGCCACCCGTCCTATCTCGCGCAGGTAGAGCGTCGTCGAGTCGTTGACGCCGTCCTGGCCAAGGGCCACCTGATCCTGTTCCTCCTCCTCTTCCTCGGGCCGGTCGTCCCGAACCTGGCCGATGTCGATGCCCTTGTCGATGAGCGCGGCGAACAGGTCCTCCAGCAGGTCCATGGCCAGTTCGGCCCGGGGCAGGACCGAGAGGACGTCGCCGTACTGCACGACCCCCTGCTTGGCGCCCAAGGCCAGGATGTGGTCCTTGACCAACTGGCTGTTCATGCCCGGGGCAAAGGCCTCAGGTACGGCTTCGGTTTGTGGGTTTTGCGCCACGGCCGTCCTCCTTCGATTGTGAACAGGATGCCGGTTTTTTGGGGGGAGAGACCGGCAACTCTCCTCAAGCGTCCTGTTGTTGTCCGTCGCTAAACGAACCAGTTCAGGCTCTTCCTGCGGCTGGAATGGCGCAGCCGAGCCAGCGCTTGGGTTTCGATTTGGCGCACACGCTCCCGCGTGATGCCGAATTTCTTGCCTACTTCCTCCAAAGTATAGGCGTAATCATCCACCATTCCGAAGCGAAGTTGCAACGTGTGGATTTCGCGCGGGGTCAGATCCTGGATGATGTCCTCGATCACTTCCCGCAGCACGGTCATGTTGGACGTCTCCTGCGGGTTGTCCGCGTCGTCGTCCGGGATGAAGTCCCCCAGCACGCTGTCCTCCTCCTCGCCCACGGGCTGTTCGAGGCTACGCGGATGCTGGTTGACCTTGATGATCTGCTCCACTTTCTGAGTCTGGACCTCCAGATCCTTGGCCAGTTCCTCCACCGTGGGATCCCGGCCCAGTTCCTGGGACAGCTGGTGGCGGGTGCGGATCATGCGGTTAATCTGCTCATGCATGTGCACGGGCACGCGGATGGTGCGGCCCTGGTCGGCAATGGCCCGGGTGACTGCCTGGCGAATCCACCAGGTGGCGTAGGTGCTGAACTTGAAGCCCCGCTTGTAGTCGAACTTGGCCACGGCCCGCATCAACCCGTTGTTGCCTTCCTGTACAAGATCCAGAAAGGGCACGCCCCGGTTGTTGTACTTCTTGGCCACGCTCACCACCAGGCGGCAGTTGGCCGAGATCAGGTGGTCGACGGCCGCCTGGCCGTCCAGCACCACCCATTCCAACTCATCCCGCTCGTCGTCCGTCAGGTCGGCATCGAGCTCCGCCAGCTTCTCCTTGGCGGCCTCGCCCGCCTCAATGCGCTTGGCCAGGGCCACCTCCTCGGTGGCGGTCAGGAGATCGACCTTGCCGATGTCGCGCAGGTACAGAGCCACCGAGTCGCTGGCGGCGTCCTGCAGGGGATCGTCGAACCCGTCCGCGTCCTCGTCCAGATCCTCCTCGAGATCATCCAGATCCAAGCTGCTTCCGGAATCCGCAATCTCGATGCCCTTCTCCATCAGGCTGGTGAAGACATCCTGGAGCAGCTCCGTGTTTTCCTCTACATCGGGCATGACCTTCAGGATGTCGTCAAACTCAACGACACCATTCTTGTCACCCAATGCCAGTACATGTTCCCTGAAGCCGACGGCGTCGAACTCGCCGTCGGCCAACTGGTGCCCTTCGGCCATTTGCATCACTCCTTCCTTCATGTTGACCCCTCTTCCACCAATGTGATTGCTTGCGAACCGGATCAAATGCCGGTCTTGAAATCCCAAATGCCGTCAATGCATCGATACTCGGCTGCACAGGACTGGCAAGACAGCGCATCCTCCTCCTGCATCCCAAGACCCGCCGAAGCGGTGCCGCAGGCCGGGCAGGCGAGCCAATCCGCCAGTGCCGCACCGAATTCCCCCGTTTCGGCCCGGTCGCCCTGCCGCCGGCTGTGCACGAAGACACTGGGCGCCACTTCGCGGCCCGCGGTCAACGAACCTGCCACCAAGTCCAACCGGGCCAGCCACTGTGGGGGGAACAGTTGCTTAAGAAGCGGGAGCCGGAAGTGGGAGACTCCCATGGCACGGTCAATGCCGAGATCCAACCTCCGCATCCGCTCCCGGATCCACTCCGGATGGAAGTTGAAGTTCATTTCCGCGAACTCCACGGGCTCCCGCGCATGGGGGGACCAGGACTGCCGTCCCAACAGGTGGCGTCCCACGGCCTTCAAGTTGCGCTTGTTGGCGAACTCCAGGATGGCCGAACCGCCGGGACGCAGCATCCCGGCAATGCGCACCAGGGCGAGTTCTGCGCGCTCCAAGTGGTGAATGACCCGAATCATGACCACCGTGTCCATGGCTCCGGGCCGGAAGGGCGGCCGGTACACGTCGCCGTTGACGAACACAAATCGTGGATCGTGTCCCCAGCGCTCCACGGCCTGCGCCAGCATGGTGCGGCTGTAGTCGAAGAAGACAACCTGCCGATAGCCGGCGTATTCCGCACCGAGGCGCCCGAAGCCGCCACCGATGTCCACCAGCCGGAAGCCCTGGGGAGGCAGCAGGGCGCGCAACACCACTCGTTCCGCAACGTCCTCGTAGCGGCGGTCGACCTTCTCCCAGAACTCGGTCCGGTAGGCACTGTTCTCGTAATCCATCACCCGGATGGATTCGGACGCCTTCGACGCCGCCTGCCCTGACTGAACGACCGCTCTCATTACCTTGCCTGACCCAGATTTTCGGCTCACGCGCCTGACGTACGATGACATGGGGGGCGAAGGCGCCCGATTAGTATAGAAGAAAATTATAGCAAATATTTCCCAATTTGCCGGTGTGATTTCCCCGGCCGGGACCGCGGGCAGGGAGACGACATCCCGACCGGGCTCCAGGATCCGTCGGCACTCTTTCATTCTCGTTGATGCAGTCCCGGACGCGCACATGGCGAGGGTTCCCTGCAACGGTATCGGCGACACAACCCAAGAGGGCCACTCGCCGTGGACTTCGGTCCCAACTCCCGCCCATCCCGAACGCCAACGCGTCCGGCACCGGACGCAGACTAGGCGCGGCCACACCAATGACATAACGAAACACCATCAAAATCGGTGTTGAGCTGGCATGAACATCACAATTCAAGTATACTTCGGAGTGCAGGCCCCGATTTCCATCGCGGCCCGCCCGCCCGAGAGTTCCAAGATGGCACCACTGTTTTCCTGTACCGTTCCGCTGACCACCGCAGTGTTGTCCTGTATTTATGTAAATAAGGGGGGGGCAGACGGGCGTACACCGCCTGAAGCCCGCACCCTTGTTCGACCACCCGGGCCCGCAGTAGCGCGGCCCACAGACCCGCATCCGGCCCCGGTTCCCAAGCCCGGGTCACGGAGCACACCACACCCGCTACCGCCGCGCCGGCGGCGGCACGCGCCCTCCACTGCCTTCCCAACCGCCGCGTCCGGCCTGTCGGCGCGCGGGCAGCATTACGCGTCTCGGACCGACCGGCCCGAGAGTTCCAAGATGGCACTGCTGTTTTCCCGTACCGTTCCGCGGGCCGCCGCAGTGTTGCCCTGTATTTATGTAAATAAGGGGGGGGGCAGACGGGCGTACACCGCCTGAAGCCCGCACCCTCGTTCGACCATCCGGGCCCGCAGTAGCGCGGCCCACCGACCCGCATCCGGACCCGGCCCCCAAGCCCGGGTCACGGGGCATCCCACCCCACACCCGCTGCCGCCGCGCCGTCGGCGGCACACGCCTTCCACGCATCCGACACCCCCTTACAAGGGGATGCGGATGGCCACCGCGTCCGGCCTGTCGGCGCGCGGGCGGCATCACGCGTCTCGAACCGATCGGCCCGAGTTGTCCCACATGTCCAATTTGTCATTGACATAAGGAGTACCCTGTGATGAAAAACACCACCGTGCGCATCGGCCTACTGGTCCTGGTCGCCGTCGCCGTCCTCGCCCTAACCGGGTTGGGCGGCACCGCCCTCGCGGCCGGCGACCTGTTCGACGACGACTACTCGGACTGCCCCCACAAGACCCGCTTGCGGGACGGCCAGATTTCAGACTTGTCCGTGAACCGCGACTCCGATGACGAGGACAATGTCAACGTTTCGTGGGCGGCCACCGATCCCGCGACTTGGGGCCTGGGGTCCAACGCCTACAGGACATCCCTCGTAGTGATTCTGGACGACGGCAGCCCCGACACCGAGACCTTGTCGCTGGGTTCGAGGAAGACCACCTTCGACGGCGTTGAGACCGGCAAGCAGGTGACGGTCCAGATGGCGATCGTGGTGGACACCGCGGATGGCAAATACCTCATCAGCGACATCCTGGAGAAGAGCATCAACCAGAGCCTGACCGAGCCGGCGTTCTCAACCGGATGGCGCCAAGTGACCGGGGTGACACTCCCCGGGATAACAGGCAAGGCTGCAGACCTCAAAGTCAGTTCCCAACCTGTGGCCGGCATGATGTACTACGTGGGCTACAACGAGAACTTCGGCAACTACAAGTCCAATGACTCCGATTTGGTGACGACCCCGTCGACCGCGCGGCTGAGAATTGGCTTGGTGCACTCCAGTAACGAGAGCAATGACGAGCGGGACGACGTGGACTTCAACGCCTACATCATCCGCATCGTTGACGAAGACGGCGATGTGGTGAGCGAAGGTGACGACGTGAGCACCATGGCGAGTAGCTACAAGAGCAGCAGGGCTACCTTCGGCTTAGACCATGATGGCGACGACGCCGAATCCAGCCCCACCCCCGAGCTCCAACTTACATGGCCTGCGAAACTGGTCCTGTATGGCGTGAGCCAGGATCCAACGTTCGCGACATCGGACGAACCTGAGAAGCGCACGATAGGGACGTACGCTCTGACCAATGTCCGGATCGTGGACGGTGACGACATCACGGCGGCGGCCCACGTCAGCAGTGCGGTGGGAAACAGGGATGGCGGACTGGAACCGAACTACCTTTCCATGGTCAAGGTTGATTCCTATCCCTTCGATGACACCCAAGTCACCGACGCGGATCCTGACGCCACTCCCCCTGCTGACGCCACTTATGCTCTACCGGATACGCTTGTTGACCACGTGTATGCGGAGCCGCCGAACGAGCACCGGGACTTCCCCATCGACACGCTCGCAAGCGACGAGACCTACACGATTTCGGCCTGGGCCATCAACGACAACGATGAGGTCATCAGTCCGGTGGTCAAGCTGAAGGTGCGGCCCAAGGACACCGCTCGCGGTGATGTCACTGGTTTCCTGGACTACAAGGTGACGACGGCAGCGGACGTTGACGGCCTCACCACCACCGAGTTCACAGTGCTCAAGTAGCGGCGTGTGCCGAGTGGGCCGGCCGGGAAAACCGCTGGCCCACCCTCCCCGGACTCCCAGGATGGGTGGCTGGTAATGACAGGTAGAAAGTAGTGCGTCTCCTCGTGGTTGTCCAGTCACCCATCCTGGGAGTCTTGGACGAGACTCAAATTGAGCCCCCTCGTACGAGGGGGCTCTTGTTGTTAGGGCATCCCCGCGGCATGGACCTGATCCCGACCGCCCTGTGGGTGGCGGCGATGGAGGGTCAGGTACGGTTGGCACCCCCGGTGCGCGGCGGTCGGGATCCACCATACCCATCTCGGTGGGAGGGTTGGTTGGGTTGATTCAAGCCCTGGGCATGGCTGGCCCGGGGATCCCGGACGGAGGTGGGAGCCCTCGACAGCGTACGGCTGATGGCACGCACCACGGCCTGTGCCGGGGGCCTGGACGCGAGGAGGCATCCATGCCGCAGCCACATCAACGAGACTGAAACAGTGTCGACCAACCGGCACTCCGGCCGGAGTGCCGGTTGGCTATAATCGCCGCCGCGGACCGGACTGCGGTCCCGCCGGATGTCCTGCCAGTCCCCGATGCCTTCTGTCCAACGATCCCTCCGACCCCGTTCGCATCCTCGGCCTGTGCGGCAGCCTGCGCGGGCCGGACAGCTTTACCCGCCGCCTGCTGGTCCTGGTCATGGCCGAGTTGGACGCCCTCGGCGCGTGCACCGATTTCCTGGACTTGGCCGAGACCGAATTGCCCATGTGCAAGAGCGCCGCGGACACGGACGACCATCCCGGCAAACAGGACCTCGTGGCGCGGGCTGAACTGGCCCAAGGATTCGTGCTGGCCACGCCGGAGTACCACAACAGCTACAGCGGGGTATTGAAGAACGCGCTCGATCTGCTCAGCAGCGAGCAGCTGGGCGACAAGATGTTCGGCCTGATCGGCATTGCCGGGGGCGACATGGGCGCCGTCAATGCACTGGGCCACCTCCGCATCGTCATACGCGGGGTTAACGGCCACGTCATTCCGCAGCAGATCAGCCTGCCATCCGTCTACCGTCAGTTCAACGGTGATCGGCTCGCCGATGAACGCACGGCCGGCCGCGTCAGGGACTTCGCCGCTGCCCTGGCCTTGCACACGCGCCGGCTGGCCGCAACCCTCGAGGGCCTCCGCTGAGCAGCGTGCCCGCAGTCCGATGGCCGAGGACGAAGGACAGGCTCGCACCTGGCACGCCCATCCCCAGTACGCCGTATTGGCGTCATTGCTGGGAGTCTTGACGATTTGGCTGGTGTTGCAGGACGGACGCCGGCCGGACACCGGCAACATGCTGATGGCCCTGCTCGCCTTCGGGCTTGCACTGTGGCACCTGCAGTGGCTGGGCAGCCGCGTCGAAGTCAATGCCCGCGGGCTGGCCCTGCATCGGACCGGACGGACCCGGCGGACCGTGGCCTGGTCGGCCGTCACCGACATTCGCTGGACAGGGCGCGTAACCCGCTCAATTCTGGTGGAGTGCCGCCAGGGGGCCCACCGCGAACAGTTGGAGCTGCCCCGGTTGCGGGATCAGGAAGGGTTGTGGCAACAACTGGAGGACCGATTGGCGCGGGACGAAGCGTGATGCACATCCTTATGGTGACCGGAGAGTACCCCCCAATGACGGGTGGGGTGGGCGACTACACGCGCTTGCTGGCCCGGGCGTTGATCCGCAACGGCCTCCGGGTGCAGGTGGCAGCCACTACGGGTACGCCGACCACCGGCCGCGGTGGGCCGGATGAACCGGAAGTCCTAACCCTTCCGAGACGGTGGGGCCGGGGCCACAAACTGGCGATTGCCAGGATGGCCCGAGCCGAGCCGGACAGCTGGATCCATGTGCAGTACCAAACCGCGGCCTACCGCATGAACCCGGAGGTAAACCGGTCACCGGCAGCCTGGGTCGCACAGGGGCTGCGCGTAGCCTGGACCTACCATGATCTGCTGCCGCCCTATCTCTTTCCCCTTGCAGGGAATGCCCTGAGACAGCGCGTGACCCTGGCCCCGGGGCGGACCAGCCGCATAGTGATTTCGACCAATCGGGAGGATGCCGACCGGCTGGCCCAGGCCGGGATCCGGGCGGAGGTCAGTCCGGTTGGCAGCAACATTCCCATCGCACCCCTGAAACCACGGGAACGGGCCGAATTGCGTGATTCCTGGCAGGCCCAGCCCGGCGAGCCGGTGATTGGATGCTTCGGTCTGGCCGGTCGCACCAAGGGCCTCCAGACCCTGGTCGAGGCGGCGCGCCTGCTGAAATCCAGGGGCACCGATCTGCGCATCGTGATTATCGGCGGCACGCCGGGAGCCTCCGACCGCAGCAACGCGGCCTTTCTGCAAAGCCTGCAAAACGCCATCCGCACGGCCGGCCTGGAGGATCGGGTCCATTGGACCGGAGCCCTGTCCGACCGGGAGGTCAGCCGGGCCCTCTCCGCCTGCGACCTGATGGTGCAGCCCTACACGGAAGGGGCCAGTACGCGCCACGGCTCCCTGATGGCATGCCTGGATCACGGCTGCGCCACCATCACCAGCACACCGCTGTCCGACGGCTGGCTGGCCCCGGGGGTGCCGACCGTGCCGCCTCTGGACTTCCTGGCCTTGGTATCCCGCATCGCATGCCTGGCCGCCAGCCCGGAGAAACGCGCGGCGGCGGCCGCCGCCGCCCGGGCCAGCGCCGCGGACCGGTCCTGGGAACGGATCGCCGACCAGCACGCGGCCCTGTACGCCGCAGCTGCCTGAGAGCAAGCCGAAACCGAGGAGAACTCCCTTCCATGCAGTTCGATGCCCTTGCCCTCAACTGTCTCGTGCAGGAGACGGCAGCTCGGGCGCTGCCGGGCCGCATCCAGAAGATCGTGATGCCAGGCCCGCGCTCGCTGGTGCTTGAACTGTACGGCAGGGGACGGCGCCATTGGCTGCGCATCACAGGCTGGGGCCCGGAGTGTGGCTTGTACCTGACGGAGATCCGTCCACGTCGGGGCGAGGGGCCCAACCAACCGTTCCTGGAACTGCTGAGAAAGTACGCGGACGGAGCCACGGCTTCGGCCCTGTACCTGCCCGATCCGGACGAACGGGTGGTGTGTCTTGCCCTTGCGCACCGGGAACATGGCGATCAGACGCTGCTGTGCGAATTGACCGGACGCAACGGCAACCTGTTCCTGTTGGGGGACGGCAACCGCATCCTCGGCTCCCTGCGCCGCGTCCCGCCGGGTACCCCCCGCGACCTGAGGCCCAGGCAACCCTATCAGCCGTTGCCGCGCAGGGACATGTGTTCCCCGCTGGAGTGCCCCGTACCCAGGCTTGAGGCGGCACTCCAGGTTCAGGCCGATGCACCGGGCTGGCGCGCCCTGACGGCGACCGTGGCCGGTATGGGCCCCATGCAGGCGCGGGAGATTGTGTACAGAGCCTGCGGCCGGGCCGATTCCACGGCAGGTGAACTGGACGCGCCGGTCCTGGCCAACGCCATCCAGGACCTTTGGCAGCCGGTCCTCAGCGGGGAATGGTCGCCCAGCAGCATTGGGGGCAACGGTGGTGTAACCACCTGCGCACCCTATCCCATCCGCCATCTGCCCGGAGCCGAGCCGGAACCCGAACTAACGCCCTTGCTCTCCCGCCTGCAACCTCCGGACCCCTACGCTGAAGTGCGCAGGAGCCTGCGCACCCAGATTGGCAAGGCCGGGACCCGGACGGAGCGCCGCCTCAAGGGGGCCGCCCGCGACCTGCCCGAACCGGGTGTCGCCGAACGGTTGCGCACACAGGCCCAATGGCTCTTGGCCCTACAGCATTCCATTCGGCCCGGCCAAACCGAACTGGAACCACCGGACGGCAGCGGGCCCGTGGCCCTGGTGCCGGGCAGGACGCCGGTGCAGCAGGCCGAAGCCATGTTCAAGCGCGCCCGCAAGCTGGAACGAGCGGCCGAGGTTGTGCCGCGCCGCATCCGGGAACTCGAGCGCGACCGGGATTATCTGGCGCAACTGCTGCTCGATCTGGAACAGGCCGCCGACCGGCCGGAACTGGAAGCCGTGCGGGAGGATTTGGAGCAAACCGGCCTGGCCGGCCGGTCGCAGGTGCGCAAGTCCCGGCCCAAGGTGCCGCGTCCGGCTCGGGGCCCCCGCCGGTTTCGCCACGGCCAATTCACCATCCTGGTCGGCCGCAACGCCCGCCAGAACGACCAAGTCACGTTTGCCAAGGGATCGCCCAAGGACCTGTGGCTGCATGCACGGGACCATCCGGGCTCCCATGTCGTCATCCAAAGCGGCGGCCGCAACGTGCCGCGCGAAACACTGGACGGTGCAGCCCGGCTGGCGGCCTACCACTCGGGTCTGCGCGGCGAGAACCGGGCGCGCGTGATGGTGGCCGAACGGCGGCATGTGCGGAAACCCGCGCGCGCCCGTCCGGGACAGGTGACGATCCGCAAGGGCAAAGCCCGCACCGTGGTGGTGGACGCGGTGGAGCCGGATTGGCAGGAGGCCGGCGGTCCCGGCGTCAGTGCTCCAGAATGACGCGCATCACCGGGTGGTCGACGGCACCGAACCGACCCTTGTATTCCTCGTCGCCCTGCATGAAGTCGAACACCTTGTGGCCCGACACGATGGCGTACTGCAGGGCATAGGAGAGGATCACCCAACCGGGGCTGAGGTGGTAGTGCAGGTCCGGACGGAACCCGCTGTTGTAGAGCAGATAATGGCCGTCCTGGCTGAAAGCGAGCAGGGCGGCGGCCTTTTCGCCGTTCAGGGTCAGGAACATCAGCGACAGCTTGCCGGCATCGAACATGTCCCGGCTCATTTCGTGGAAGAAATGCTCCATGTCGGGGGTCATGAACTCCCGCTTGTAGGACTGGCTGGCCTTCTGCAGGGCGATGAAATCCCCCACCTCGCGGCGGAGATCGTGTTCGGGGCCCACAATGTAGACCCCCACCTCGGCCTCCCTTTCGATGCGCCGCTGCTTGCGGCGGATCTCATGCCGCTGCTTGGACGCCACCTGATGTTCCAGATAGTCCTCGTAGGTGTCCGGCAGCTCGATGGCCGGCGCCACATCCTCCTGGAACACCCTGACCGACAGTCCCCTGGCCTTGGCCAGGACGGGCAGGACCTGCCAGGTGGTGCTGGATGACGGCAGATTGCAGAGGTCAACTACTTCCCACGGGGGGGCAGTGGGGCCCTCCAGCCAGTCCAGGAACGCCCGGTAGACGCAGTCCTCCCAGCCGCAGGCCACGATCACATCCAGGTAGTCGCTGACCTCGATGCAGCCCACAATGCTGAGCTGGTCCCGGCCGTCGTGCAGGGAATCGTCCCCGGTCAACCTGTACAGGGGCAGAATGCCGACCAGCTCCCCCGTGTCGTGGCGGCGATAGGCGGTAATCCAGCGTTCGCCCAATCCCAGATTGTGCCACCAGACCTTCTGCCAGGCCAGTCGCATGAAGAAGGCCCGGGAACCGGAGCGATCCACGAGTTGATCCCAGACATCGGCCAAGGCGTCAAACCCGTCCGGATCGGCATCGGGCCCCCAGACGTGCACCTCAAGGGACACGCCCTCGCTCTCGGGGCAGGATGTGGCGGCAGGAAGAACGGGGACTTCCGGGGCCAGCAGTTCGGACACTGTGGATCCCATGGTGACAGGAGGTGGAGACAGGGCATTATAGCAACCGATTCCGCCGGATTTCCGGCCTGCCAACCCTTTCCAAGGTTGGTGGTGGGCGAGTCAGGCGGTCCCGTTCGCGTCGTTGAGATGGCGGTCGAACCAATCCATCGCGGCAGACCACATGGCATCCGCAAACCGGTGCCCAACACCTGCGTGCCGGGCGATGCGCAAGCATTCCGGAGAGTCGCGGTAGGTGGCGGCCAAGGCGGCGCAAAACCGTTCCGCGCCGTCCGGCGGCACCTGCCGATCCTCGTCGCCACACTCGAACGCCAGGGCCGGACGATGGGCGTACCGGTCCAGGTGGGACAAAGGGTTGCCGTCGCGGTACGCCCTCCAGGCCTTGGCATCCGGCGCGCCCGGAGGTTCACAGGAACCGGGACGCAGCCAATCGGGAGTGGCAATGACCGCGGACACGGCCGCGATCCGCCGGTCCAAGCCGGCCACTGTCACGGCGATGTCGCCGCCCATGGAAACACCACCGATGCCCACCGCCCCCCGCAAGCCAAGACTGTACTCGCTCCAGTCCAGGACTGCGACCGTGTCCCGAGCCGTGCGGTACAGGATGGGCCAGAACCAACGTCGGATGTTGCTGCGGACCCGCGCCCGCAGTTCCTCCTCCGGCTCGATGCGGCGCTCACCATGCTGCCAGGCATCGAAGCTCAGAGCCGTGAAACCCTGGGCAGCCAAAGCCCGCAATTGAGGTGCGCAATCCTCCTTGGTTCCGCTGAAGCCGGCAAGCCAGATGACGAGGGTGCCCTGGTCGGTGCTCGGGTCCGGGGGGCGCCACAGCACCGGAATACCGTCTACATCTTCCTTGAACACGGAAACTACATCCACCAAGACAGGAGCGCAGGCGCTACCAGCTGCCGATATCCCCCAGAAGGAGCTTCTGCAATGGGGTTCCGTGTTCCCTGAATTTGGATACGCGCGGCCCGTCGAACGGCTCGCGCGACTTCATCCAGGCATTCTGGTAGCACATCAGACAGGTGCGACGCGATTCCCCGCTCTTGTTGGCCGCACCCCGATGGTACAGCCAGCCATCAAACATGACGGCCTGTCCGGGTTTGGCCAGGACAAACTTCTCGTCCGGAAACCGAGGATGGCCCTCGGGCGGCTTGAAGGGTGCCCGATGGCTGACGGGCACCACGACAATGGGACCGTTGTCCATGGTCAGCTCGTCCAGATAGTACCCGGTGTTGATTTGGCCGGGAATGCTGTTCCATTAATCGGCACACTTCGGTACCGATGCCGGTAATTCGCTCTCGGTTGATGGGGGCGTGGTTGCAGGCCCCCGCAACTCGAGTCCTGGTGGAGCAGCCCCCACCGCTGTCCTGGTTCGTTCGACGAGCAGGGCCTTGACTTCCCTGAAGGGCGTGTACAACGTAATCTCGTCGTCGTACAGCCTCGCCAGAATGTTGCAGGCGGCATTGGTGTCCGCGTCCAGCACAACCCCGTCGCAACAGTAAAACCGGTCCCAGCGACGCGTTCCCTGCAACAGGCCCGTGCGGGAGTCGATTTGCGATGTGTAGGCCGGATTGACC